>NZ_JBSFKI010000001.1:0-511883 GCF_053598475.1 Kitasatospora sp. NPDC001119 | reverse complement strand
GCTCTACCTGTTGACCACGGCCGAGGGCATGCCGGTCAGCTGGTGCCTGGCCAACCCGAAACTCGGCGAGCGCGAGGTCATGGAGGCCATGCTCGACCGTGACCGGCACCTCGTGCGCCAAGGGCAGGTGATCCTCGGCGACAAGGGCTTCGCCGGAGCCGCGTTCGAGGCCTTCGTCACCGACGGGCTCGGCGCGCACCTGGTCCGGCCCGACCGCAAGGGCGAGCCTGCCCGATTCGGCAGGCTCGCCCGCGTCCGCCAATGGATCGAGGCGGTCATCGACACTCTCAAGGGCCAGCTCAGCCTCGAACAGCACGGCGCACGAACCGAGGCCGGCGTCTTCGCCCGCACCGGTCAGCGCCTACTCGCCCTCGCCGCCGCGATCTGGCACAACTGGAACACCGGCGCCGCGATCAAGCGCTCACTCATCGCCTATGACCACTGAGGACATCGGACTCATTCATCTAGGCCAGCCGCTCCACGAACTTGCGCTGCCACGGTGTTTCGACGGCGTGCCGGCTGTAGTGCTCCCGCACGTACGCCACCGCTTCGGCGGCCGGGACGCCGTCCAGGACGGCGATGCAGGCGAGTGCGGTGCCTGTGCGGCCCCGGCCGCCGGCGCAGGCGAGTTCGACGCGTTGGGTGGCGGAGCGTTCCCAGGCTTCGCGGAAGGCGTCGGTGGCGTCCGTGCGGTCGGTGGGGAGGCGGAAGTCGGGCCAGCGTACCCAGCGGCTGGGCCAGTCGACGTGCGGCGGGCGGCCCAACAGGTAGAGGCCGAAGTCGGGTCGGGGGCCGGGCGGCAGGGGCTTGCTGAGGCCGCGGCCGCGCAGGAGGCGGCCGGAGGGCAGGCGCAGGAGCCCGGGGGTGGTCGGGTCCCAGGTGGTCGGGTCCGGGGTGGTGGGGTCGGTCATGTCGGCTATTCCTCAGGTGGGGGAGGGGTGTTCAGGATGCCGCGTGCAGTCCGACCGGGCCGCGGGGCAGTCCGGCGCGGTGGGCCAGGGCGGCGGCTTCGCCGCGGGAGGAGACGTCGAGTTTGGCGAGGATGTTGGCGACGTGGAACTTCACCGTCGACTCGCTGATGTGGAGCGCCGCCGCGATGTCCCGGTTGCGGCGGCCCCGCGCGAGCTGGTCGAGGACCTCGAGTTCGCGCGGTTGGAGGCCGTCGAGGGGGTCGGTGGCGAGGGCGGGTTCGGGCAGGGCGAGCGGGAGGTCGACGGTCACGGTGGTGCCCCAGCCGGGGACGGCTTCGACGCCGTGGCGTCCGCCGAGGGCGGTGATGCGGTCGGCGGTGCGGTGGACGGTGAGGGCGTCGGCGGTGAGCAGGCCGAGGCCGTCGCCGCGTACGACGGCGCGCAGTTGGCCGTCGGCGGTGAGCTGCCAGCTGACGTGCAGCCGGGTCGGCTTCTCCTGTTCCAGCATCAGCAGGACGGCCACCCGGACGGCGTCGCGGGCGGTGTGGGCGGCGTCCGCAGGGACGGAGCGGTCGGCTTCCGGCGGGGGTGCGACGTCGAGGTGGACCCGGGTGTGCCGCAGCAGCGGGCGCAGTTCGCGGACGAGTCGGGCGAAGGCGGCGTCGGCGGGTTCCTCGCTGAGGGCGCGGTCGAGTTCGGCGCCCTGGCGCAGGTCGAGCAGGGCGGTGACGGCCAGTTCGGTGGCGTTGCGGCGGGCGGTGGCGTCGTCCAGGCCGGTCGAGCGCAGCGGGGCCAGGATCGCGGTGAGCGCGGCGCTGTGGGTGCCGGTGAACTCGGCGATGGCGCGGGCGCGGGCGTTGGCGGAGGCGCGGGAGGCGGCGGTCTGGGTGGGGGCGGCGTCGGTGGCGCGGTGGTCGGAGTGGGCGATGACCAGGTCCCACAGCTGTTGCAGGACGGCGAGTGCCCCGGGGGCGACCGGTTCGGTGCCCGCCCGGACGAGGACGAGGACGGCGCCGCTGTCGTTGCCCGGCGTGGTCGTGACGACGACGACCGGCCGGGACTGTCCGGCGAGTTCGGACTCGCCCTGCCAGGGACGGCCGGCGGAGGTGGTCGCGGCCGCCTGTTCGGCCAGCCGGGACAGGTCCAGCGTGCTGATGGCGGCGGTGAGTTCGGGCGGGCCGTAGCTGTGGGAGGGGTTGAACGTGCAGACGCCGCTGAGCTGCGCGAGCGCCGTGTGCGGGACGAGGGTGCCGAGCACGTCGGACAGGCGCAGCAGGAGGTCCGGCCGGGGCGCGCGCAGCACCTCGACGGCCCGTGCGAGCGCGTCCTCGGGGCGGCCCCAGCGGTCGCGCCAGGTCCCGTCCGCGCCCGTCCCGTCCGCGCGCGGATCGCCCGTGCCCGCCCCGTCCGTGCGCGTGCGCGTGCCCGTCCCGCCCGTGCCCGTGGCGGTTCCGGGCGGCTCAGTGGTGTCCATGCGGTCCAGCCTAGTTCGGGCGCCGCCGGGCCCGCCTGGCCGTTCGGACAGGTCGAACCGTCCGAAGGACTGGCTGGGCCGCCGTTGCCCCGGTCGCAGGATGGAAGACGTCGGAGGCAACAACTCCCCTGGAACCGAAGGACCTTCCCATGACCAAGGCGATCGCCTTCCCCGAGTTCGGCGGCGCGGACGTGCTGCGCCCGATCGACATCGAACTGCCCGTCCCGGGCCCCGGCCAGGTGCGGGTCGCGGTCCGCGCGGTGGGCGTCAACCCGCTGGACCACAAGCTGCGCACCGGCGAGCTGGCCGGGTTCTTCCCGGTCTCCTTCCCCTACGTTCCGGGCTTCGAGGTGTCCGGCGTGGTGGAGGCCGTCGGCGCCGAGGTGCGCGGCTTCGCCCCCGGCGACGAGGTGTTCGGCGCCCTGATGGGCGGCGGCTACGCGGAGCGGGCGCTGGTGGACGCGGCGATGCTGGCCCACAAGCCCGCCACCCTGGGCTGGGCGGAGGCCGCCGCGATCCCGACGGCGGCCGAGACGTCCGAGCGCGCCCTCGCCGTCCTGGGCGTGCGGCCCGGCGAGACCCTGCTGGTGCACGGTGCGGCCGGCGGGGTGGGCACCGTGCTGCTCCAGTTCGCCCGGGCCCGTGGGATCACCGTGGTCGGCACCGCGAGCGAGTCGAACCACGACCACCTGCGCGAGCTCGGCGCGATCCCGGTGACGTACGGCGAGGGCCTGGCCGAGCGGGTGCGGGCCGCCGCCCCGGGCGGGGTGGACCGGGTGCTGGACGCGGCCGGGCGCGGGGTGCTGCCGCTGTCGATCGAGCTGGTGGGCGGCGCGGACCGGGTGCTGACGATCGCCGACATCCAGGGCGCGCAGGAGCACGGCGTCCGGTTCACCGGTGGCGCCGAGGGCGTCGAGCCCTACTACACGAGTGCCTACGCGGCCGCGCTGGCCCTGCACGAGGCGGGCACCCTGCGGCTGCCGCTGCACCGGGTGTTCCCGCTGGCGGAGGCGGCCGAGGCGCAGCGGGTCAGTGAGGGCGGGCACCTGCGCGGCAAGATCGTGCTGACGGTCTGACAGGCACACGGCGCCCGCCCTGTCCCTGTCTGCCCGTTTTGCTTCCGTTTTGCATTGGCTGCGCCATTTCCGTACGGTTTCATCCGTTCGGAGTAATTCGGCAGGCGGACGCGCCGTAAACACGGCGCTACGCCGTCCGGCCGACATGCGGTCCCTCGAACGGTCGACCAGGGTTGGCCGGACGTGGGCGGCACCGGACCGCCTGCCCTGACGGTCAGGAGGACCAGGCGCATGGGTGGAACGGACAGGCGGGCGGTGATCGGCGAGTTCCTCGGGACCCTGCTGCTGGTGCTGCTGGCAGTGGGTGCGGCGGTGCTCGCGGGGGTGGCGATCGGTCCGGTGGGCATCGCGTTCGCGTTCGGCTTCGTGCTGCTGGCGCTCGCGTACGCGCTCGGCCCGATCTCCGGCTGCCACGTCAACCCGGCGGTGACGCTCGGCTTCCTGCTGGCCCGCCGGATCGACGGGCGCACGGCGGTGTCGTACTGGGTGGCGCAGCTGCTCGGCGGCATCGCGGGTGCGGGGCTCGTCCTGCTGCTGGCGAAGCAGATACCGGGGCTGGAGACCCACGGCAAGCTCGGCACCAACGGCTGGGGCGAGCGCTCCCAGATGCACATCAACGCCGGCGGCGCGTTCCTGACCGAGGTCATCCTCACCTTCCTGCTGGTGTACGTCGTCCTGGCGGTCACCCACCGGCTCGCCGCGGTCGGCTTCGACGGGCTGCCGATCGGCCTCGCGCTGGTGGTCGTCCACCTGGTCGGCATCCCGCTCACCGGCACCTCGGTCAACCCGGCGCGCAGCCTCGGCCCGGCGCTGTTCGCGGGCGGCGACGCGCTGTCGCAGCTGTGGCTGTTCCTGCTCGCCCCGCTGGTCGGCGGCGCGCTGGCGGCGGGCGTGCACCTGCTGACCCACCCGCAGCCCAACCTTCCGGTGGCGGAGGCCCTGGCGACGGACGCGCGGGTGTAGTACCCGCCGTCGAGCCGGCGCGGCGGCCGGGACCGTACCGACGGTCCCGGCCGCCGCTGTCGTCGGTGGCCTTCTGCCGGCTCCTGCTTCTCTCCGCTCCGCCCCCCGGTCCCGCTCCGGGCCGCTTTTGAGCCGCCGACCGGCCGGATCCGGCGAACCGGCCGAAGGCGCCCGACGCGTGGCCGCCCGCTGGGTAGAGTCGCGCCATGGTGACTGAGAACGCGGGGAGCCCCGCGGGCGGGCGGCTGGCCGGCCGCTCCTGTGCGGTGACGGGTGCGGCCAGCGGTATCGGACGGGCCGTCGCCGAACGCTTCGTCCGGGAGGGCGCGTCGGTGGTCGCCTTCGACGTGGACGAGGCCGGGCTGGACCGGCTGGCCGAGCGGTTCCCGGACGCCGTCAGCACGGTGGTCGGCGACGTGGCCCGGGACGAGGACGCGCGCCGGCTGGTGGCCGCCGCCGTCGAGCGGCACGGGCGGTTGGACGTGCTGGTGGCCAACGCCGGGATCATCCCGCTGATGGAGATCACCGAGGCCACCGCCGAGGACTGGGACCACGTGATGGCGGTGGACGGCCGCGGCATGTTCCTCACCTGCAAGTACGCGATCGAGGCGATGACCGCGCAGGACCGGCCCGGCGGCTCGATCGTCTGCCTCTCCTCCATCTCCGGCGAGGCCGGCCAGCGCGGCCAGGCGGTGTACGGGCCCGCCAAGTTCGTCGCCTCCGGCCTGACCAAGCACCTCGCCGTCGAATGGGCCGACCGCGGCATCCGGGTCAACGCCGTCGCCCCCGGCACCATCACCACCGAGCGGGTCGCCCGGCTGTACGACGAGCCCGGCGGCACCGAGTACCTCGGGGCGATCGAGAAGCTGCACCCGATGGGGCGGCTCGGCGACCCGGCCGAGGTCGCGGCGGCCGTCCTCTTCCTCGCCTCCGACGACGCTTCCTTCGTCACCGGGGTCGTGCTGCCGGTGGACGGCGGGTACCTGGCGCAGTAGCGGGCCCGGTCGGCGGGGTGTCCGGCTGCCCGGTTCCCGGCTGCTCGGTTGTCCGGTTACCTGGCTGCCCGGCTGCCCGGCTGCCCGGCTGCCCGGCTATCCGGCGAGCAGGTCGACCAGGGCGGACACCCCGTCCGACCCGTGCCCGGCCCCGACCGCCCGCCGGGTGACGGCGAGCGCCGCGTCCAGGACGGAGGTGTCCAGGCCGCGCGCCCGGGCGGTGTGCGCGACGTGCGCCAGCCCGGCCTCGGCGGAGGCGAGGCTGCTGTGGTCGCCCGGATGCCGGCGGTCGTCCGCGCGCTGCGCGAGGCGGTCGATCAGCGGCGGCAGCAGGCGCGGCAACCCCTGGGCGTACGGCGCGAGTTCGGCGCCGCTGATGCCCTCGGCGCGGGCCAGCGCGAGGGCGTGCAGGAAGCCGTGCACGGTGGTCCAGAACAGGTCGAGCAGGGCCGCGTCGAAGGCCGCCGCCCGGCCCGGGTCCGCGCCCACGTGGCGTACGGTGCCCAGCGCCCGCAGCGTCGCCTCGTGGGCGGCGAAGGCCTCGGCGTCGCCGCTCAGCAGGACGGTGCCCTCCGGGTGGCCGATGGTCGGGGTGGGGGTGAGGACCGCGGCGTTCAGGAGGCGGTAGCCCCGGGCCTCGGCGTCGGCGGCGTTCGCCCGCGCGTCGCCCGGCGCGATCGAGGTGGCGTTGACGACGGTCCGGCCGCGCAGTGCCGCCCCGGCGGCCTCCAGTACGGCCCGGGCGGCCGGCTGGTCGCGGACGCAGAGCAGGACGAGCGGGGCGCCGGCCTCGGCGGGGCCCGTGGCTCCTTCGGTGGAGCCCGTCACCGCCTCGGCGGGGCTCGCGGCCGACCGCGCGCCGAGGGCGAGCGGTTCGGCGTCCCGGCCCGGCGTGCGGTTCCACACGGTGACCGGATGGCCGGCGGCCAGCAGTGCCCCGGCCAGCGCCCGGCCCATCGGGCCCAGGCCCAGCACGGCAACGGCGGTGCGGGCATGGGTGGTTGAGGAAGATCGTTCGTTCGGCATGGCGGTTACGCTAGACCTTCACGCCGACGGCAGAGTCAAGGCGGAGGGGCACGGCGGAACGTCACGGGGGCTTCGGTGGAGAGCCCCGGTGGCGACCCGCGGTGGACGGTCCGTCGAGGAGGTGTCCGCGATGCGGATCGGAGAGCTCGCCCGGCGCACCGGGGCCACCCCGCGCGCGCTGCGCTACTACGAGGAGCAGGGGCTGCTCGCGCCCGAGCGCCGTCCCAGCGGCTACCGCGAGTACGGAGAGCCGGACGTCGACACCGTCCGCGGGATCCGCACCCTGCTCGCGGCCGGCCTCAACAGCGCCGTGATCGCCGAGATCCTCCACGGCCTGCCGGGCCCGGGTCGGCGCCCTCCCGGCCCGACCTGCCCCGAACTGCTCGACGGTCTGGCCCGGGAACGCGCCCGGATCACCCGGCAGATGGACGAACTCGCCGAAGCGCGAAGCCTGTTGGACGCCATCATGGGTGCGGAGGTGCCGAGCGAGGCGATCCGGTCCGGCCGGCTCCGGGCGGCGGACCGCCGGTCGGCCGGGGAGCGTGAGCAGACCGGTGGCCGTCGCCTGCGGCAGGCCGGGGAGCGTGAGCAGGCCGGGGGCCGTCGCCCGCGGCAGGACGGGGAGCGCCGCCCGGAGCCGACCGGGGGGCGCCGCCCGCAGCCGGTGGCGCGGAAACTCGATGGTGCGCGCTCGCGGACCGTGCTGGAGTGAGCGGATGGATCATGACGACATGCTTGCCCTGTTCGACGACCGGATCCGGCGCAACACGCCGCCCGATCCCGGCTGCCGCGTCGAGCGCGACGGTGCGGTGGTCCGGCAGGTGGGCTCGGAGCACAGCTGGAACGGCGTGGTCTGGTCCGGGCTGGACGAGGCCGGCGCGGACGCGGCGATCGCCGCGCAGGTGCGCCACTTCGCCGGACTGGGGCTGGAGTTCGAGTGGAAGGCCTACTCCCACGACCGCCCCGCCGACCTCGGCGCCCGCCTGCTGGCGGCCGGTTTCACCCCGGAGCCGGACGAGGCGCTGATGCTCGCCCGGATCGCGGACCTGCCCGCCGAGGCCGCCCTGCCCGAGGGCGTCCGGCTGCTCCCGGTGACCGACCCGGCCGGGGTGGACCTGCTGATGGACGCCCACACACAGGCCTTCGGCGCCGAGAACCCCCGTCTGCGCGAGCGGCTGCTCGACCACCTGCGGCACGGCGTCGGGACGGTCAGCATGGTCGTCGCGATGGCCGGCGACCGCCCGGTCAGCGGCGCCAGGATGGAACTGATCCCGGGGACCGGGTTCGCCGGACTCTGGGGCGGCGGCACCGCACCCGACTGGCGCGGCCGGGGCATCTACCGCGCCCTCATCGCCCACCGCGCCCGCCTCGCGGCCGAGCTCGGCTACGAGTACCTCCAGGTCGACGCGAGCGACCAGAGCCGGCCGATCCTGCAGCGCCTCGGCTTCGCCTGGGTGAGCACGACGACCCCGTACGTCCGCCAGCCGTAGGGCCTGCCGGGGGCCGCGGGTACGGGTACGGGTACGGGTACGGGAGAATTCCTTCCCACCGTGTGGACGCGGCCGGTGTCCCCTGCCGATCGGCAGGGGGACGTGGGGGTGCCGCTGCTCAGGATGTGCCGTTCGGTACATGTGCGGGAGGGGTGGCCGGGGTCATCGTTGGGGCACCACGAGCGGGGCCGTCCGGGCCCCGGGAAGGAGCCCCGGCATGTTCGACCTCCGCCACCCGCGCGCCCTCGCCGCGACGACTGCCGTGCCCGCCCTCCTCGGCCTGGGCTTCGGCCTCGGCCTCGGGCTCGTACACGCCCGGAGGCGATCAGGCCGGGAGCCGTGCCCGAGGCACCGCGGCCGGCCCGACGAGGGTCGTGAGAAGGCAATCCGACAGGGCTGCCTGCCGTCGTTGCGAGGACGCTCGTCACGGGGCGCTCGTCGGCCGCCCTCACGGCAGCCGCTCGACCACGACCATGGCCGCGTCGTCGTCCAGTCGGCCGCCGACGTGGGCGAGCAGGTCGCGGCGCAGGTGCTGGAGCAGGGCGGCGGGGTGTTCGGCACGCCAGGCGGTGACGCGTTCGGTGAGCGGGTAGAAGCGCCGCTGGGCGTCGCGGGCCTCGATCACGCCGTCGGTGTAGATCAGCAGCCGGTCGCCGGGCCGGAACGGGAAGGTCTCCGTCTCGTACCGCGTCGGCGCGAGCTCGCCGAGGCCCAGCGGCGGGGAGGGTTGGCGGGCGGCGAGGGCGGTGATGCCGTCGGGGTGCAGCAGCAGCGGGGGAGGGTGGCCGCAGTCGATCAGGCGCACCGGGGAGCCGTCGTCGGGGATGTCGAGCAGCACGGCGGTGATGAACGACTCGCCGGAGTCGCCGCTCTCCTCCGGGGGGTCCTCGGGCGGGGGGAAGGGCAGTGCGGAGAGCGCCTGCCGCTCGCGCCGCTCCCACCGGTCCCGCCGGGACTGTTCGGCGAGCTGGGCGAGGTCCCAGCTGACGCTGCCGTCCAGGTAGGCGGCCAGGTCGGGCAGTTCGGCGTGCAGGTGGGCGGCGGCGCGGAAGGCGCCGAGCAGCAGGGCCGCGTCGCCGAGCGAGGAGAGGCCCTTGCCGCGCACGTCGCCGACCAGCAGCCGGGTGCCGGTGGCGGTGCGGGCGGCCGCGTACAGGTCGCCGCCGACCTGCGCCTCGGCCTCGGCGGCCAGGTAGACGGAGGCCAGGTGCAGTGGTCCGATCCGTTCCGGCAGCGGGCGCAGCAGCACCCGCTGGGCGGCCTCGGACACCGAGCGCACCCGGGCCAGTTCGCGCTCGTGCCGTTCGCGCAGCACCCGCAGGCCGACGATCAGTGCCGAGACGATCAGCTGCGCGCTGAGCTGGGTCTCGATGTTCGCGCTGGTCAGGCCGTCCCGGACGGCGCCGATGACGGTCAGCGCGGCGAACGCGAGCGCGGCGACCCCGGCGGTGGCCCGGGGGCCGGCGAAGGAGGCGGTGAGGGCGGGGGCGACGATCAGCAGCGGGCCGAGGTGGACGTCCGGCGGGGAGACGATGTCGACGACGGTGATCAGCACGATCAGCGCGAGCGTGAGCGCCGTCAGCACCCGGCGGTCGGGCCGCCAGGCGCGGCGGCGGTCGGGGGGATGCGGCGCGGGCGGCGGGTGCGGCGCATCGGGGCGCTGCCGGAGGGGCACTCCTCCTCTGTACACCGTGGGGGTGCCGGGGCGCACCCGGAGCGGCCGGGCTCACTCCCCGGCAGCGTTCGGTTCCTGATCCCCGCCGGCGCTCGGCTCACGCCTCCCGGCAGGGCTCCGCCCGCTCCCCTGCGGTGCCCGGTCAGCCCTCCTGGCCGTAGCGGGCCAGGTAGTCGGCGAAGCGGGCGACGTCCTCGTCGGACCAGTCGGTGAAGCGCGCGGTGAAGGAGAGCCGACGCTGCTCGTTGGCGTCCCGCAGCAGGGTGAGCCCCGCCTCGGTGGCGCGCAGGATCTGGCCGCGCTGGTCGTCCGGGTCGGTCTCGCGGGCCAGCAGGCCGAGCTTCTCCAGGGCGGTGACCTGGCGGCTGACGGTGGACTTGTCGAGCATGAAGTACGCGGCCACGTCGGCGGCCCGGCAGCCGCCGCGCTCGGTGATCAGGTCGAGGATGCTGTAGGTGACCAGCGAGAGGTCGGGGTGCAGCTGGGAGGCCTTGTGCCGGGCGCGGCGGGCGAAGGCGGTCAGCTCGCGCTGGATGGTCTCGATGGATGACTGGCGGCCGGGCACGGCGTTCCTATCTCCTCGATATTTGTTGCACTATACAACAGATGTGCCCGGGATCGCGCCCCGCTCCGGCGCCCGCCGTTCCGGTGCGGCCTGCCAGGCGCGGGCGGCGGCGATCCGGCTGGTCGCACTCGGGTGAGTGGCGAACAGTAGCTCAAGCACCCTCGGCGGGTCGACATCGGAGACGTTCGCCACGGCCAGTCTGCGCTGCATCGCCACGAACTGCTCGACGTCCCCGGTCAGTTCGAGCGCGTGCCGGTCCGCCCTGGCCTCGATCCGACGGCTCACCGCACACTGCGCCGGCCCCGACAGCGCGCCCAGCAGCGCCGCCAGTGCCGCCAGCAGCGG
This sequence comes from Kitasatospora sp. NPDC001119, assembly GCF_053598475.1. Taxonomy (NCBI): domain Bacteria; kingdom Bacillati; phylum Actinomycetota; class Actinomycetes; order Kitasatosporales; family Streptomycetaceae; genus Kitasatospora; species Kitasatospora sp. NPDC001119. The sequence goes on along the minus strand of NZ_JBSFKI010000001.1, from coordinate 501,363 downwards.
CAGCGCCCGGGGGTCCGCCGCGTCCGTCGCCCCGGCGGCGTCCAGCAGCGGCCGCCAGGTGGCGAGCAGGCCGAGGACGGCCACCGCGACGGCCGCACCGACCGCGCCCAGCGCGGTACCCACCGGCACGTCCCGGTGCTTGACGTGGCCCAGCTCGTGCGCGACCACCAGTTCCACCTCGCGCGGCTCGGCGGTGGTCAGCAGGGTGTCGTACGCGACGATCCGGCGGGTCGCCCCGAACCCGGAGACGTACGCGTTGAGCGCGGTGGTGCGGCGGGAGGCGTCCGCGACCAGGACGTCCCGCACCCGGACGCCGTCCCGCTCGGCCAGTGCCAGCAGCGCGGTGCGCAGCTCCCCCGGGGGCATCGGGGAGAAGCGGTTGAACACCGGCTCGATCAGCAGCGGATGGAGGAAGGAGAGCGCCACGGTCAGCAGCGCCGCCGCGCCCGCCCCCGGCAGCCACCAGCGCTGCGGCGACCAGGCGGTCAGCGCGAACAGCCCGAGCGCGAGCGGGAGGACGAGGACGAGGGTGAGCGCGAGGCCGCGTACGGCGTCCAACGCCCACCCGGCCCAGCCCTGGGTCACCAGCCCGTACCGGGCCCGGACGGTCCGCGCCCCGGCGCCGAACGGCAGCTGCAGCGCCTGGCCGAGCAGCACCAGGGCTGCCGCTCCGGCCAGCACCCCGGCCGTCCGTGAGCCGCCGAACCAGCCGCCGACGGCGGTCACCACGGCGGCGCCGACCGGGGTGAGGCCGAGCAGCAGGGTGAGCGCCAGGCCCGCCAGCCGCCCGCCCAGCGCCCACGGCAGCTGGGCGCGGCGCAGTGCCCGGCCCCGGGCGCGCTCGTCGGGGGTGAAGTCCGGGGCGGCCTCCGGGGTGGGGGCCTCGGAGGCTGGCGTGGTGTCCATGGCGGGGAGCGGCTCTTCCGGTCGGGGCGGGGCGGGGATGATCGGGTCGGGGAGGGACGGGGGTACGGCGGTTCAGCAGTTCAGTGGTTCAGCGGTGATTCAGCATGGCGTACCCGGCCGCTCGCCGCTCACGCCACGGCCCGGTTCCCACCCCCGGCCGGGTCGTTCACTCCTCCGTGGTCCCTGTGGCGCCGTGGACGCCGGCGCGCAGCAGCTGGTGGCCGAGGTCCACCAGGGCGCGGCCGACCGCCAACTCGTCGCCGACCGCCGGGGCCGGGGCGTCGCGCGGGTTGCGGCGGGAGCGGGTGTCGCTGTGCAGCACGTTGCCGTCGGCGTCCAGCACGGCGTGCACCCGGGTGGTGTCCTCGTCCTCGACCACGTGCAGGCTGAGCTGCCAGTCCTTGGTGCGCACGGCCCCGGGCGCCGGCTGTTCGACCCCGAGGGCGGTAGCCGCGGGGGAGGCCGCCGCGTCGGCGCGGACGATCACCACCGGGCAGACCCCGTGCACCGCGCACCGGGTGGACACCGAGCCGAGCAGGGTCCGGGCGAAGGTGCCCCGGCCGCGACTGCCCAGCACCAGCAGGTCGGCCCCCTCGGCGGCCTCCAGCAGCACCTCGGCGGCGTGGCCCAGCACCAGGCTCTCCCGGACGTCCACCGGGCGGTCCGGGCCGAGGACCTCGTTGACCTCGGCGCTCAGCGTCCGGCGGGCGATCCGTTCGAAGCCGTCGTCCACCATCGGCGCGAACCACCCGTACAGCGAGGGGTACTCCCAGGCCGCCACCGCGTGCACCGTCGCCCCGGTGAGCACGGCCTGGCCGACCGCCCAGCGCAGGGCCGCCTTCGACGGCGGGGAGCCGTCGATCCCGACCACGATCCGGCGCTCCCGGGCGGGGGAGGCGCGGCCGCCGCCCGCGGGGGAGACGTCACCTGCGGAGGAGAGCTGATTGCTGCCCATCACGTCACACCTCCGGGCCTTCGGTGCGGGACTCGCCCCCCTACGCGCGCGCTCCCCTGCACGGGCTCCCCTGCACGGGTTCCCCCCGCACGCGCTTCCCCCGTACTCGTCCCCTCCACACCACGCTGCGCGCCCCGCCCGCCTCCGCGCCAGGGACATGGTGGCCCGGTCGGGTGGGCGGTTGGGACGGGTCGGCCAGGCGGGCCGGGCGCGCCGTCCGGGGAGCGGCCGTCGGCGCCCGGTCGGGGCCGCCGCGCCGTGCCCTTTTGTGGCCGGAATGTTGCGGGCTCGGGTCCAAGCGGTGGTGATTCGGTGGCGTACGCTGATCGTTCTCGCATCATCCTCGGGGGGATCCACTCATGCGCCGTGCCGCGGCCGCCGTCGCGCTGTTCGCCGGACTGACCGCCGTCACCGCCTGCGGGCCGGACGACCCCGCCCCGGCCCCGGCCTCCGCCGCCCCCGTCCCGCCGGGCGAGTCCTCGGCGCCGGGCGGGACGCCCTCCGGCACGGCCCCGGGCAAGAGCGCCCCGCCCCGGCCCGACGGCACCATCACCGTCGCCTTCGCCGGGGACGTCCACTTCGAGGGCCGCACCGAGGCCCGGCTGGCGGTCAAGCCGCCCGAGCCTGCGCTCGGCCCGATCTCCCGCACCCTCGCCGACGCCGACCTGTCCGTCCTCAACCTGGAGACCGCGATCACCGGGCGCGGCGCCCCGGAGCCGAAGACGTACACCTTCCGCACCTCGCCCAAGGCGCTGTCGGTGCTCAAGGACTCGGGCGTCGACGTCGTCTCGATGGCCAACAACCACGCCGTGGACTTCGGCGCCGACGGCCTCACCGACACCCTCGCCGCCAAGGACTCCTCGCCGATCCCGGTGGTCGGCGTCGGGCGCAACGCCAAGGAGGCGTACGCCCCGTACGTCACCACCGTGCGCGGGGTGAAGGTCGCGGTGGTCGCCGCCAGCCAGGTCGAGGACCTCACCAACCAGAAGTGGCGGGCCGGCGCGAGCAAGCCGGGCATCGCCTCGGCGCTGGACGTCCCGGCGCTGGTCAAGGCGGTGGAGACGGCGAAGCAGCAGGCCCCGGTGGTGCTCGTCTACCTGCACTGGGGCGACGAGGGCAAGGCCTGCCCGACCGGTCCGCAGACCACCATCGCCAAGAAGCTCGCCACCGCCGGAGCCACCGCCGTGGTCGGCACCCACGCGCACACCATGGTCGGCTCGGGCATGCTCGGCGACACCTACATCGGGTACGGCTTCGGCAACTTCCTCTGGTACGGCACCTCGAACTACGCCAACTCCAACGAGACCGGCGTCACCACCCTCACCCTCACCGCCGACGGGAAGGTGACCGGGGAGGCCTTCACCCCGGCCACCATCGACGACAAGGGCATCCCGGAGCCGGTCACCGGCGCCACCGCCGAGGCCGCCCTCAAGCGCCGCGACGGCCTGCGCGGCTGCACCGGCCTCTCCCCGGCGCCCGCCGCCCCGGGCGCCCCCGGCACCCCCGCGACGGCCCCCACCGCCCCGACGGCCCCCGCCTCCACGGCTCCCGGGAAGTCCTCGACGGCTCCCGCGAAGGCTCCGACGACCCCGGCCGCGCCGCGCTAGGGTCCGGTCGCCCGGCCCGGCGCACGTCCTGCGGGAGCCCTGCCGGACGGGCCCTGCCGGACCAGGGCGCGGCGTCGCGGTGCGGCGGCACGGGACAGCACGAGACGGCGGCGCGACCACCCGGGCCACGCCGCCGCCTACCGCCCGCCGGGGGGTGCTACCGCTCGGCCCGCGCCCGTGCCCGGACGGCGCGGCGCAGGGTGTCCAGCTGGTCCACCAGTCCGCGCCGGGTCGCCGCGGTGAGCTCCGGGTCGGCCAGGCAGGCCTCGGCTGCCCGTACCGTCCGTTCGGTGGCGGCGAAGGCGGGGAAGCCCGTGGTGGCGAGCACCCGGGCCAGTGCGGGGCCGCGGCGGGCGGCGGCCGACCCCAGCTCCTCGAAGTAGCGGGCGGTCAGCCCGTCCAGCAGCTCGGCCTGCTCGGGCTGCCACAGGCCCCTGGCGGTGGCGGCGGCCAGGTAGTTGGAGAGCTCGCCGTGGAACAGCGCCTGCCAGGCTGCCTCCTTGGCCCCCGGGTCGGGCAGCGCGGCGCGGCAGCGCGCGGCGCCCTTCTCGCTGGTGTCGCTGGGGTCGGCGGCGAGTTCGGCGGCGATCTCCGGCTCGCCCGCCGCGCCGAGCACGCACAGCCGAAGCAGCAGCTGCCAGCGCAGGTCCGGGTCGAGCACCGGCCCGCCGGGCACGGTGCCGGCCGCCAGCCAGTCGCGCAGCTCGGCGGCCTGCGCCTCGCCGGCGGCGGTGCCGATCACGCCGCGCGCGGCCACCAGGCGCAGCCCGGTGCGGTCCGTTTCGTCCTCGGTGCGCCGCAGCAGGGTGCGGCAGACCTCGTTCAGGACGGCCAGTGCCGCCGGCCGACCGGTCGGCGGCACGGCGCAGTCCACCACGAAGTCGCGGGCGAAGGAGAGCACCGCGTCGACCAGGTGCACCGAGGTCTCGCCGGGCAGGTGGGCGGCGACCAGCTCCAGGTACTCGCCGGGCGCCAGCTCCCCGTCGCGCACCTGGTCCCGGGCGGCGCTCCAGAGCACGGCCCGGGCCAGCTCCTCGGGCACGGCGCCGAGTGAGGAGCGCACGGTCCGCCAGGAGCCGGGGTCGAGACGGATCTTGACGAAGCTGAGGTCGGTGTCGTTGAGCAGGGTCAGCTCGGCGTCGGTCTTCACCGCCGCGGTGCTGTCGGCCGCCAGGTCGAGCGGCACGCGGTCGGCCAGCTCCAGGGCGCCCTCGGCGGTGCGCCGGTAGTGGCCCACGGTCAGCTGGTGCGGGCGCGGCCCGCCGTCGGCCGAGGTGTGCTCGATCCGGCCGTCGGTCAGCCGCAGGGTGTCCACGCCGGTGGTGCGCAGCCAGCGGTCGGCCCAGCCGTGGACGTCGCGGCCGCTGGTCGCGGCCAGGGCCCGGAGCAGGTCGTCGAGGGTGGCGTTGCCGAAGGCGTGCTCGTCGAAGTAGTCGTTGACGCCGGCCAGGAAGGCCTCCTCGCCGAGCCAGGCGACCAGCTGGCGCAGCGCGGCGGCGCCCTTGGCGTAGGAGATGCCGTCGAAGTTCTGCAGCGCCTGGGCGGTGTCGTCCACCGTGCCGGGTGCCACCGGGTGGGTGGAGGGGCGCTGGTCGGCGTCGTAGCCCCAGGTCTTGCGGTTGGCGGCGAAGCCGGTCCAGGCGCTGGTGAAGCGGGTGGAGGAGGCGGTGACGCTGTAGGCCATGTACTCGGCGAAGGACTCGTTCAGCCACAGGTCGTCCCACCACTTCATGGTGACCAGGTCGCCGAACCACATGTGCGCCATCTCGTGCACCACCACCAGGGCGCGCTCCTCGCGCCTGGTGTCGTCCACGGCGGAGCGGAACACGAACTCGTCGCGCAGCGTGACGCAGCCCGGGTTCTCCATCGCGCCGGCGTTGAACTCCGGCACGAAGCACTGGTCGTAGCTGTCGAAGGGGTAGCGGTGCCGGAAGACCCGGTGGTAGTGGTCGAAGCCTTGCCGGGTGACCTCCAGCAGCTCGGGGGCGTCGGCGTCCAGGTGGGCGGCGAGCGAGCGGCGGCAGTGCAGGCCGAGCGGGATCCCGTCGTGCTCGGCGCGTACCGAGTGCAGCGGGCCGGCCACCACGGAGACCAGGTAGCTGCTGATCGCCGGGGTGGGCGCGAACTCCCAGCGCCCGGGCGTGACCTGGCGGCCCACGCCGTTGCCGACCACGGTCCACTGCCGCGGCGCGGTGACGGACACCGTGTACCGCGCCTTGAGGTCGGGCTGGTCGAAGGACGCGAACACCCGCGGGCCGTCGTCGAGGAAGGACTGGGTGTAGACGTAGTCCTCGCCGTCGGCCGGGTCGGTGAAGCGGTGCATGCCCTCGCCGGTGTGCGAGTAGGCCATGTCGGCCTCGACGGTGAGCTCGTTGTCGGCCGCCAGGCCGGTCAGCGGGAAGCGCCCGGCGCGCAGCGCGGCGACGTCCAGTTCGCGGCCGTTCAGCACCACCCGGCGGAGCGCGGCCGGCTTGACGTCCACGTAGGTCCCGGTGCCCGGGGTGGTGCAGCCGAAGCGGATCACCGTGGTGGAGCCGAAGACCTCCGGACCGCGGGTCAGGTCGAGGTCGAGGCGGACGGTGCGGACGTCGAGCAGGCGGTGGCGCTCGACGGCCTCGGCCCGGGTGAGTACTGAGGTATCAGACATACGGGTCATGCTGCTTCATCCACGGGTGGGCGGCACCCGCTTTTCGGCACCCGTTTTTCGGTGCCGGCTTTTCGGTGCCGGTCTTTTGGCACCCGCTCTTCGATGCCCGCTTCTCGGTGCCGGTTCTTCGGTGCCGGAAGGAGACCGGGGCCGCCGGATCGTCCGGGGCGGACGGCCTCCGTGCGTCCGGAGCGAGTTGACGGCGAAGCAGCGGGATTCGTACAGGCGCTCGGCACAGGCGAACAGCTGTGTTAGGTTAGGCTTGCCTAATCTTGCTGGTCGGAGGGGATGTCCTGTGCAGCAACAGTCCGAATTCGCCGGTGCCGTCGCGATGGTCACCGGGGCCGGGCAGGGCATCGGCGCGGCCGTGGTGCGGGCGCTGGTGGCCGAGGGAGCCGTCGTCGCGGCGGTGGACCGCGATCCCGGCGGGATCGACGCGCTGGCGGCCGAACTGCCGTCCGTGCGTCCCTACGCGCTGGACGTCTCGGACGCCCGGGCGGTCGACAGCACCGTGGAGTCGATCGAGAGCCGGCTCGGACCGATCGGCGTGCTGGTCAACGTCGCGGGAGTCCTGCGCACCGCCCCGGTCGTCGAACTCACCGACGGGGACTGGGCGGACACCTTCGCCGTCAACACCACCGGCGTCTTCCACACCAGCCGCGCCGTCGGCCGCCGGATGGCGGACCGCGGACGCGGGGCGGTCGTGACCGTCGGCTCCAACGCCGCCGGGGTGCCGCGCGCCGGGATGGCCGCCTACGCGGCGTCCAAGGCGGCGGCCACCATGTTCACCCGCTGCCTGGGGCTGGAACTCGCCCGGTCCGGGGTGCGGTGCAACGTGGTGTCGCCCGGCTCGACCGACACCGCGATGCAGCGCGCGCTGTGGGGCGAGGACGCCGAGGCGGCCGAACGCCGGGTGATCGAGGGCGACCTGGGCGCCTGGCGGGTCGGCATCCCGCTCGGGCGGATCGCCGCGCCCGCCGACATCGCGGAGGCCGTGGTGTTCCTGGCCTCCGACCGGGCGCGGCACATCACCATGCACGACCTGTACGTCGACGGCGGCGCGACCCTGCGCGCCTGAGCGGAACGCCGCCGGTCCTCCTCCCACCCCCCCGAAGAACCGTCCCAGACTGGAGAAACCGCCGTGACCACGGTGCACCACGCCCCCGCCGGGCCGATACCCGCCGGGCCCGACGCCCCGGCGACCGCCCTCGCCGAGGGCCAGGACCACGCCGTCATCGGCGCGGCCAGCGGACTGCTCGGCCAGTACCGGGCCGGCTCCGACGAGACGTTCTTCGCCTCGCCGACCCGCACCCTGCTCGGCTCCGGGGTGCACGCCCGGGTGCCGCAGGACGGGCGGCCGCTGCCGGTGCGGGTCGCCGAGACGCTGGCCGAGGCGGGCCGCTCCGGCGTCGAACGGCCGCTGGTGGTCGGCGCGGTGGCGTTCGACCGGGACAGCCGGGTCGAACTCGCCGTCCCCGCCCGGGTCCGCACCGCCGGGGCGCTGCGCGACGACCCGCTGATCGCCCTGCCCGCGCCGCCGGCCGAGCAGGCCGACTGGCGGATCGACCCGGTGCCCGCGCCCGAGGCGTACGGCGCGGGCGTCGCGGCCGCCGTCGAGCGGCTGCGCGGCGGGGAGTTGAGCAAGGTGGTGCTGGCCAGGACGCTGGAGCTGAGCGCCGCGCGGCCGCTCGACCTGCCCGCCATCCTGCAGCGGCTGGCCCGCCGCGACCCGGGCGGCTACACCTTCGCCGTCCCGTCCGGCGGCGGCCGCACCCTGGTCGGCGCCAGCCCCGAACTCCTGCTCTCCCGGCGGGGAACGGCCGTGCTGGCCAACCCGCTGGCCGGCTCCGTACCGCGCAGCGAGGACCTCGGCGAGGACGTCCGGCGCGCCGCCGCGCTGCTGGAGTCGCCCAAGGACCTGCACGAGCACGCCGTCGTGGTGGACGCCATCCGCGAGGCGCTGGCGCCGTACTGCCGCACCCTGGAGGTACCCGAACGGCCCACCCTGGTACGGACGGCCGCGATGTGGCACCTGGCCACCACGATCCGCGGCGAGCTGGCCGACCCGGCGGTCTCCGCCCTCGAACTGGCCTGCGCGCTGCACCCCACCCCGGCGGTCTGCGGCACGCCGACGGACGTCGCCCGCCGGGTGATCGGCGAGGTCGAGCCCTTCGACCGCGGCCTCTACACCGGCATGGTCGGCTGGGAGGACGCGACCGGCGACGGCGAGTGGGTGGTCACCATCCGCTGCGCCGAGGCGGAGGGGCGGACGCTGCGGGTGTACGCCGGCGCCGGCGTGGTCGAGCAGTCCCGGCCGGAGGCCGAACTCGCCGAGACCAGCGCCAAGTTCCGCACCTTCCTGGACGCCGCGGGGGTGGCCCGGTGACGCCGCTGGAGACGGCCCGGGCGGGCTTCACCCCGTACCCCGCCGAGTTCGCCGAGCGCTACCGGGCCGCCGGGTACTGGCGCGGCGAGACCTTCGGGCGGATGCTGCGCGAGCGCGCCGCCGAGCACGGCGGGCGCACCGCCGTCGTCGACCCGGGCGGCCACGGCGTGGCGGCGACCGAGCGGCGCTGGACGTACGCCGAACTCGACCGCCGGGCCGACCGGATGGCCGCCGGACTGCTCGCCCGAGGCATCCGGGCCGGGGACCGGGTGGTGGTCCAACTGCCCAACGCCGCCGAGTTCTTCGAGGTCGTGTTCGCGCTGTTCCGGATCGGCGCGCTGCCCGTCTTCGCGCTGCCCGCCCACCGGTACGCCGAGATCGGGTACTTCTGCTCCTTCACCGGGGCGGCGGCGTACGTGGTGCCCGCCGTCGAGGGAGGCTTCGACTACCGCGAACTCGCCAGCCGGGTACGGGCCGAGAACCCCGCGCTGCGGCTGGTGCTGGTGGCCGGCGAGGACCCGGGGGAGCACGTCCGGCTCGCGGACGTGCCCTGCGACGGGCCCGGCCCGGAGGCCTTCGGCGGGGAGCCCGGTCCCGAGGACGTCGCCTTCCTCCAGCTCTCCGGCGGCAGCACCGGTGTGCCGAAGCTGATCCCGCGCACCCACGACGACTACATCTACTCGCTGCGCGGCTCGGTCGAGCTGTGCGGCCAGGACCCGGACAGCGTGTACCTGTGCGCGCTGCCCGCCGCCCACAACTTCCCGCTCAGCTCGCCGGGTTCGCTCGGCACGCTGTACGCCGGTGGTCGGGTGGTGCTCTGCCCGCAGCCCGCCCCCGAGACGGCCTTCCCGCTGATCAAGCGCGAGGGCGTGACCATCACCGGGCTGGTGCCGCCGCTCGCGCTGCTCTGGCTGGACGCCGCCGAGCGCGGCGCCCGCGGCTACGAGAGCCTGGAGGTGCTGCTGGTCGGCGGCGCCAAGTTCAGCGAGGAGGCGGCCCGGAGGGTGCGCCCGGTACTGGGCTGCACGCTCCAGCAGGTGTTCGGGATGGCCGAGGGCCTGGTCAACTACACCCGGCTGGACGACCCGGAGGAGCTGGTCACCACCACCCAGGGCCGGCCGATCTCGCCCGACGACGAGGTCCGGGTCGTCGACGACCAGGACCGGGACCTGCCCGACGGCGCCACCGGACACCTGCTCACGCGCGGCCCGTACACCATCCGCGGCTACTGGAACGCGCCCGGGCACAACGCCGACTCCTTCACGGCGGACGGCTTCTACCGCACCGGGGACCTGGTCCGGCGCACCCCCACGGGCCACCTGGTGGTCGAGGGGCGGGCCAAGGACCAGATCAACCGGGGCGGGGAGAAGGTCGCCGCCGAGGAGATCGAGAACCACCTGCTCGCGCACCCCGCGGTGCACGACGCGGCGGTGGTGTCGATGCCCGACCCGTACCTGGGCGAGCGCACCTGCGCGTACGTGGTGCTGCGCGCCGAGAGTCGTGAACAGCCCCCGAAGAGCGTCGAGTTGAAGCGGTTCGTGCGACAGCGCGGGCTCGCCGAGTACAAGGTGCCGGACCGGGTCGAGTTCGTCGCCGCCTTCCCGGCCACCGGGATCGGGAAGGTCAGCAAGAAGGAGCTGCGGGCCGCGATCGCGGCCTCGCTGACCACCGGCTGACGCCTCCGTCCTTCGTCGCCACCTCGCCACATCTAGCTAAGGAACACCACCGTGGGCCTGCCCCGCATTCCCCGCTATCCCATGCCCGCCGCCGAGGAACTGCCCGCCAACCGGGTCTCCTGGACGGTCGACCCGGCGCGCGCCGTCCTGCTGGTGCACGACCTGCAGCACCACTTCCTGGACGCCTTCGACGCCGAGGCCGCGCCGGTGACCGAACTCCTCGGCAACGTCCAGGCGTTGGCGGAGGCCGCGCGTGCCGCCGACGTGCCCGTCGTGTACTCGGCGCAGCTCGGCGGACAGAGCCCGGCCGAGCGCGGGCTGCAGCAGGACTTCTGGGGCCCGGGCATCCCGGCCGACCCGCGGGCCACCGCGATCGTCGACGCCGTCGCCCCGGCGCCGGGCGACACCGTGCTGACCAAGTGGAAGTACAGCGCCTTCGTGCGCACCGAGTTGGAGCAGCTGCTGCGCGAGCAGGGGCGGGACCAGCTGGTGATCACCGGCGTGTACGCGCACATCGGGGTGCAGGCGACCGCCTGCGACGCCTGGATGCGGGACGTGCAGGCCTTCGTGGTGGCCGACGCGGTCGCCGACTTCGGCCCGGCGGAGCACCGCGGTGCGCTGGCCTGGGTGGCCGGGCGCTGCGGGATGGTCGCCACGGCGGAGACCGTGCTCGGGGCGATGGCTCCGGCCGCAGCGGCGGCCGGCCTGGATGCCGTGGCCGGCCTGGACGCCGCGGCCGGCTTGGACGCCGCAGAGATCGACGTGCTCGAAGGGGTGGGCGGCAAGTGACGGGTACGGGCTTCACGGTGGAGCGGATCCGGGCCGAGGTCGCCGACCTGCTCGGCGAGGACCCGGCGGAGATCCCGCTGGACGAGAACCTGGTCGACTGGGGGCTGGACTCTATCCGGCTGATGACCCTCGCCGGGCGCTGGCAGGAGGAAGGCGCCGAGGTGGCGTTCGTCCAGCTCGCGGAGCGCCCGGCGATCGAGGCCTGGGCCGAGCTGCTGGGCGCGGCGTGATGGCGGCGGGGGTGGGCGAGGCGCTGCGGGACCCGGTGCGGGATCCGCTCCGGGAGCCGGTTCGGGACAGGGACCGGGACGCGGCCCGCGGGGCGGTGCTGCCCGAGGTGCCCGAACTGCCTCCGCTGCCGCGCCGGACGGTGCGCTACCCGGCCACCACCGCGGTGGGGCCGGTCGAGGCGCAGGCGGCGCGGACGCCGGACGCGCCGGCGCTGGTGCTCGCGGGCGGGGAGACCGTCGGCTACCGGGAGTTGAACGCCTCGGCCAACCGGCTGGCGCGCGCCCTGGCCGCCTGTGGGGCCCGCCCGGGTGCGGTGGTCGGCCTGGCGGCGTTCCGCCGTCCGGCGGAGCTGGTGACGGCGCTGCTGGCGGTGGCGAAGTCGGGTGCGGCGTACCTTCCGCTGGACCCGTCGGACACGCCCGGGCGGCGCGAGCGGCTGCTCGCGGAGAACGCTCCGGTCTGCGTGCTGGGGGAGGGGGTGCCGGGGGCGCTGGCCGGGCTGGAGACGGAGGGCGAGCTGCCCACCGACCCGCCCCGGGCGCTGACCCCGCACCATCTGCTCTGCGTCGGGTACGGCCCGGGCGGGCGCCCGAGCGCCGTCCGGCTCACCCACGCCGAGGCGGACCGCCGGGTGCGCGAGCTCCAGGCGGCCCACCCGCTCGGGCCGGGCGACCGGGTGCTGCAGCTGGGCCTGCCGCTCTGGGAGTACCTGTGGCCGCTGCGGACCGGCGCCGCCGTGGTGCTCGCCGACCCGTGGCAGGAGGGCGAGGTCGGGGCGCTGGTGCGGGAGTTGGGCGTGACGGCGGTGCGGGTGGCACCCGGGGTGCTGCTCGGCGGGTGAGCGGGATCCGGGTGCCGGGGGGCGACGGCTGACGGAAGACGGTCGACGGGTAACAGATAACAGATGACAACTTTCAGCGAACAGATTTTGTTATCTGTTCGCTGAAAGTTGTCGGCCGTCATTCGTTCGTCGCTGCCGCCGACTCCGCCGACTCCGCCGCAAGATCCGCCGCCAGGTCCGCCGCCGTCCACGCCATCGCCACCGCGCCGTCCAGCACCGCCCGCTCCGCCTCCGCGCCCAGCGCCGCCTCGGCGAACGCCGCCTCGTGCGGGGCGCAGGCGCCGCCGGTGATGTCCAGCACCGGATGGATCGACGGCACCGCGTGCGACACGTTCCCCATGTCCGTACAGGCGAAGGGTCCGCTCTCGACCGGTTCCGGCCGGCCGAGCGCCGCCGCGTTGGCCCGCCACAGCGTCAGCAGCCGGGGGTCGGAGCGCATGTCCAGGTAGTCCGGCTCGGGTCGGGTCAGTTCCACCTCGCAGCCGGTGGCGAGTGCCCCGGCGCGGAAGCAGTCCTCGACCCGGGAGCGCAGTTCGGCGAGGTCCTCGGCCGCCGAGGCCCGGATCTCGTACTCGGCGCTGGCGCTGTCCGGGATCAGGTTCGGCGCCGTGCCGGCCGCCGTGGTGATGCCGTGCACCCGCCACTGCGGCGGGAGGTGCTGGCGCAGCAGCCCGATCGCGACCTGGGCGACGGTGAGCGCGTCGGCGGCGTTGCGCCCCCGGTGCGGGTCGAGGCTCGGGTGGGCGGCGCGCCCGGTGTAGCGGACGGAGAGCGTGCCGAGGGCGAAGGAGCGGAAGTCGGCGACCTCGACGGGGCAGGGGTGGACCATCATCGCCGCGTCCACTCCGTCGAACGCCCCGGCCTCCAGCAGCAGGGCCTTGCCCGCCCCGCGCTCCTCGGCCGGCGCGCCGATCACCCGTACGGTGAGCCCGAGTTCGTCCGCGTACGGGGCGAGCCCGAGCGCCGCGCCGATCCCGGCGGCGGCGATCAGGTTGTGCCCGCAGGCGTGGCCGAGTCCGGGCAGGGCGTCGTACTCGCAGACCAGCGCGACGGTGACCGGCCCGCTGCCGAGGCGTGCGTCGAAGGCGGTGGCCAGGCCGTGGGCGGGCGCGGTGACCGAGTAGCCGTGTGCGCGCAGCAGTTCGGAGCACCAGGCGGCGGCCAGGTGCTCCTCGAAGGCGGTCTCGGGGTGGGCGTGGATGCGGTGGCTGAGCGCGAGGAGTTCCGCCCGCAGGGTGAGGACGCGCTCGCGCACGGCCCGCTTGGCGGCGCTGGGTCCGGTTGGTCCGGTTGGTCCGGTGGGTTCGGCGCTCTGTGGCAGCGGTTCGGTCTGGGGCACGGGTGGCGTCTCCGGGGTGTCAGGGGCTCGACCCTGCGGGGCCGTTGACCAGATCATATGAACTTAGATTAGGCTAACCTAAGTAAGGCGTTCCGGATCCCCCGAGGAGCTCTCCACCCCATGCCTGCCGTCGAAACCCAGATCGCCGACAGTCAGACCGTCGACAGCCAGATCGCCGACAGTCGGGCCGCCCACAGCCGGACCGTCGACGGTCCGGCCGCCGACGTCCCCCTGCTCGCCGCCCAGGCCGCCATCTGGTACGCCCAGGCCCTCGACCCCGACAGTCCGGTCTACAACACCGGCGACGCCGTCGAGATCACCGGCCCGCTCGACGACGAGCGGTTCGAACAGGCGCTGCGGCAAGCGGTGGAGGAGGCCCAGGCGCTGAGCGCCGTCGTCGTCACCGACCCGGACGGCACGCCCCGTCAGCGGCTGAGCCCCGGTCGCCACTGGCCGCTGCACCGCCTGGACCTGCGCGCCGCCGAAGACCCGGCCGCCGAGGCCGAGGCCTGGATGCGCGCCGACCTCGCCCGTCCGGCCGACCTCGCCGAGGGCCCGCTGTTCACCCACGCGCTCATCCGGCTCACCGGGGACCGCCGGCTCTGGTACCGCCGCATCCACCACCTCGCCGTCGACGCCTACGCGTTGACCCTCCTCGGTGACCGGGTCGCGGCCCTCTACACCGCCCTCGTCACCGGCGCCGAACCCGCGCCGAACCCCTTCGCCGGACTCGCCGAGGCCGCCGCCGAGGAGGCCGCCTACCGCGAGAGCGCGCAGTACGGGGCCGACCGCGCCCACTGGTCGGCCCGGATGGCCGACGCCGACACCCCGGGCACCCCCGAGCCCGGCGCGTCTCCCGAGTCCGGCGCGTCCGGCGCATCGATCCGCCTCACCGCCGAACTGCCCGCCGGCACCCGCGACCGCCTGGAGCGCGCCGCCGAGGCCGTCCGCGCCACCTGGGCCGAGCTGCTCCTCGCCGCCGCGGCCGGCTACCTGCACCGCCTGACCGGCACCCAGGACGTCGTCCTCGGCCTGCCGCTCGCCAACCGCCGCGGCCCGGCCGCCCTGCGCACCCCCGTCGCCGCCGCCAACGTGCTCCCGCTGCGCCTCGCCGTCCGCCCCGCCGACAGCGCCGAGGCCCTGCTGCGCGCCGTGGTCCGCGAGCTGCGCGCCGTCCGCCGCCACCAGCGCTACCCGCTGGAGGAGCTGCGCCGCGACCTCGGCCGCACCGGCGACCGCCGCGCCCTGTTCGGCCCGATGGTCAACATCAAGGCCTTCGAGAGCGACCTCGACCTGGCCGGCCTGCCCGGCACCGTCCGCAACCTCGCCGCCGGCCCGGTCGACGACCTCGCCCTGAACGTCTCGCCCGGCCCGGACGGCGCGCTGCGCCTGGTCATCGACGCCGACCCGGCCCGCTACGGGGCCGCCTCCCTCGCCGCCCACCGCGACGGCCTGCTGCGCTACCTCGACGCCCTCGCCGACCTGCTGCTCACCGACCCCCGGACGCCCGTCGCCCGGATCGACCTGCTCGACCCGGACGGCCTGCGCCGCGCCACCGAGGGCCGTACCGAGCCGCCGGTCGAGCGGACCGTGCCCGAGCTGTTCGCCGCCCAGGCCGCCCGCACCCCGGAGGCCGTCGCCGTCCGCTCCGGCGCGGCCGCGCTGACCTACCGGCAGCTCGACGCCGCCGCCAACCGGCTCGCCCACCGGCTGACCGCCCTCGGCGTCAAGGACGGCGCACCGGTCGCGATCGCCCTGCCACGCGGCACCGACACCCTGGTGGCGATGCTCGCCGTCCTCAAGGCGGGCGGCGCCTGCGTCTCCCTCGACCTCGCCCACCCCGAGCGGCGCCTCGCCGCCGTGCTGGCCGACGCCCGCCCGGTCTGCGCGATCGGCACCGCCGAGGCCCTCGCCGGGCTCGGCCTGCCCGCCGGCCTGCCCGTCGTCCGCCCGCAGGACGTGGCCGGCGAGCCCGACACCGCCCCGCCCGCGCCCCGACTCGACCAGCCCGCCTACGTGTTGCACACCTCGGGCTCCACCGGCCGCCCCAAGGGGGTGGTGGTCACCCACGCCTCGCTGGCCAACCTGCACGCCGGCCTCGGCGAGGACCATGTCGCCCCCGCCCTGCGCCGCGCCGGCCGGGACCGGCTGCGCGTCGCCCACAGCGCCTCGTTCGCCTTCGACGCCTCCTGGGACCCGGTGCTCTGGATGGTCCACGGCCACGAGCTCCACCTGCTGGACGACGCCACCTACCGCGACCCGGCCGCGCTCGCCGCCCACCTCGACCGCGAGCGCGTCGACTACCTCGACCTCACCCCCTCCTACCTCGAAGTCCTGATCGCCGAAGGCATCCTGGACGAGGGCCGGCACCGCCCGTCCGTCCTCGTGGTCGGCGGCGAGGCCACCCCGCCCGCCCTCTGGCAGCGCCTGGCCGCCGTCCCCGGCCTGCACCCGGTCGACCTCTACGGCCCGACCGAGACCACCGTCGACGCCTACGCCTGGACCCCGGGCCCGGACGGCGCCCCGCGCGGCCGGGTGGTGCGCGGCTCCCGCGCGTACGTCCTGGACGGCTCGCTGCGCCCCGCGCCCGACGGCGTCACCGGCGAGCTGTACGTGGCCGGCGCCTGCCTGGCCCGCGGCTACCTCGGCCGCCCCGACCTCACCGCCGAACGCTTCCTCGCCGACCCCTTCGGCCCGCCCGGCAGCCGGATGTACCGCACCGGCGACCTCGCCCGGCGCCGCCCCGACAACACCCTGGAGTTCCTCGGCCGGGCCGACGACCAGGTGAAGATCCGCGGCTTCCGGATCGAGCCCGGCGAGATCGCCGCCGTCCTCGCCGAACTCCCGGGCGTCGCCCAGGCCGTGGTGATCGCCCGCCCCGGCCCGCAGGGCAAGCGCCTGCTCGGCTACGCCGTCCCGGAGAGCGGCAGCACGCCCGATCCGGACGGGCTGCGCGCCGCGCTCGCCGCCCGGCTGCCCGCGCACATGGTCCCGGCGGCCGTCCTGCTGCTGGACGAACTGCCGCGCACCGCCCACGACAAGCTCGACCACCGGGCCCTGCCCGAGCCCGCCGCGGCCACCGAGGGCACCGCGGCGGCCACGCCCCGGGAGGAACTGGTCTGCGGCCTGTTCGCCGAGGTCCTCGGCCTGCCGCAGGCACCCGGCCGGGAGGCCTCCTTCTTCGACCTCGGCGGCCACTCGCTGCTCGCCGGCCGCCTCGCCGCCCGGCTGCGCGAGACCTTCGCCGCCCCGGTCGGCTTCGCCGACGTGTTCCGGCAGCCGACCCCGGCCGGCCTCGTCGAACTGCTGGACCAGGCCGCCCTGTTCGACCCGGCGGAGCCCGAGCACCGCCCCGCCCTGGTGCCCGTGCCGCGCACCGAGCGGATGCCGCTCTCGCCCGCCCAGCGCGGGCTCTGGTTCCTGCACCGCCTCGAAGGCCCCAGCCCCACCTACAACATCCCGCTGGCACTCACCCTCACCGGCCCGCTCGACCGGCACGCCCTCGGCCTCGCGCTCGGCGACCTCGTCGCCCGGCACGAGGTCCTGCGCACCGTCTACGGGGAGGAGTCGGACGGCACGCCGTACCAGCGGATCCTCTCCGAATTCCGGCCCGAACTCCACGGGAGCACCGGAGAGCTGGCCGATGAAGTCCGGTACGCCTTCGACCTGACCGCCGAACCGCCGCTGCGCGCGAGCCTGTTCACCGACGGCCCCGAGCGGCACACCCTGCTCCTGCTGCTCCACCACATCGCGGGCGACGGCGCCTCCACCACCCCGCTGCTGCGCGACCTGGCCGTCGCCTACGGCGCCCGGAGTGCCGGTCGGGATCCGGAACTGCCGGAACTCGCCGTCCAGTTCGCCGACCACGCGGCCTGGCAGCGGGAGCGGCTCGGCGCCGCCGACGCGCCCAGCCCGCTCGCCGTCCGGCAGGTGGAGCACTGGCGCGCCGCGCTCGCCGGACTGCCCGACCAGCTGGAGCTCCCGCTCGACCGCCCCCGTCCGGCCGTCGCCGGCCACCAGGGGGCCACCGTGCCCTTCGCGCTCGGCGCCGAGGCGCACACCGCCCTGGCCGGGCTCGCCCGGGCCGCCGACAGCACCGTCTTCATGGCCGTCCAGGCCGGGCTCGCCGCCCTGCTCACCCGGCACGGCGCCGGCACCGACATCCCGGTCGGCACCCCGGTGGCCGGCCGGGAGGACGAGGAGACCGCCGCACTGGTCGGCTACTTCGTCAACTCGGTGGTGCTGCGCACCGACACCTCCGGCGACCCGACCTTCCGCGAGCTGCTGGCCCGGGTCCGCGGCACCGTGCTCGCCGCGCACGAGCACGCCGAACTGCCCTTCGACCGCCTGGTCGAGGAGCTCAACCCGGCCCGCTCGCTCGCCCGCCACCCGCTGTTCCAGGTGATGCTCGCCTGGCAGAGCCGCCCGGACGAGCGGACCGCCCTGGGCGGCGGCCTCACCGCCGACATCGCCGCGATCCCCAGCGGCACCGCCAAGTTCGACCTCACCCTGAACGCCGGGGAACTGCCCGGCGGCGGCATCAGCGGCTTCCTGGAGTACCGCACCGACCTCTTCGACGACGCCACCGTGGCCGCCCTCGGGGAGCGCCTGACCCGGCTGCTCACCGCCGCCGCGAGCGCCCCCGACACCCCGATCGGCCTGCTGCCGCTGATCAGCGAGGAGGAGCGGCGGCGCGCCCTGGTCGAGTGGAACGGCCCGTCGGTGGACACGTCTTCGGACGCCACCCTGCCCGAGCTCTTCGAGGCGGCCGCCGCCGCCCATCCGCACGCCGTGGCGGTGGGCTACCGGGACGAGCAGCTCGACTACACCGAACTCGCGGCCCGCTCGTACCGGTTGGCCCGGCTGCTGGCCGCCGAGGGCATCGGTCCCGGCACCATCGTCGCGCTCGCCCTGCCGCGCTCGCTCGAACTCGTCGTCGCCCTGCTGGCGGTGGCCAAGTCCGGCGCCGCCTACCTGCCGCTCGACCCCGACTACCCGGCCGACCGGCTCGCCTACATGCTGGCCGACGCCACCCCGGCCGCCCTGCTCACCGACCGTGCCACCGCGCCCCGGCTGCCCGCCCACGAGGTGCGGCAACTCCTGGTCGACGGGCCGGAGTCCGCCGCCTTCCCGGCCGTCCCGTTGGAGCAGCACGAGCGCACCCGCCCGCTGCGCGCCGAGGACACCGCGTACGTCATCTACACCTCCGGTTCCACCGGCCGGCCCAAGGGCGTGCCGGTCACCCACCGCAACGTGGTCCGGCTGTTCGGCGCCACCGACCACTGGTTCGGCTTCGGTGCCGAGGACGTGTGGACGCTGTTCCACTCCTACGCCTTCGACTTCTCGGTCTGGGAGCTGTGGGGCGCCCTGCTGCACGGCGGCCGACTGGTCGTCGTCCCGCACCTGGTCAGCCGCGACCCGGCGGCCTTCCTGGACCTGCTCGCCCGCGAGCGGGTCACCGTGCTCAACCAGACGCCGTCCGCCTTCTACCAGCTCAGCGCCGCCGACCGGGACCGCCCCGGCAGCGAACTCGCCCTGCGCTACGTGGTGTTCGGCGGCGAGGCGCTCGAACTCGCCCGGCTGGACGACTGGTACGACCGGCACGCCGAGGACGCGCCCACGCTGGTCAACATGTACGGCATCACCGAGACCACCGTGCACGTCTCGTACATCGCCCTGGACCGGGCGAGCGCCGCCGCCGGGAGCAGCAGCACCATCGGCGTCAACATCCCCGACCTGCGGGTCTACGTCCTCGACCAGCACCTCCAGCCCGTCCCGCCCGGTGTCACCGGCGAGATGTACGTGGCGGGGGCGGGCCTGGCCCGCGGCTACCTCGGCCGCCCCGAGCTGTCCGCCACCCGCTTCGTCGCCGACCCGTACGCCGCGCTGTTCGGCGAGCGCGGCACCCGGATGTACCGCTCCGGGGACCTCGCCCGGCGCCGCGCCGACGGCGTCCTGGAGTACTTCGGCCGCGCCGACCAGCAGGTCAAGCTGCGCGGCTTCCGGATCGAACTCGGCGAGATCGAGGCCGTGCTGGCCGCCCACCCGGCCGTCGCCGACGCCGCCGTGGTGGTGCGGGAGGACGTGCCGGGGGACAAGCGGCTGGTCGGCTACGCGGTCGCGCCGGTCGGCGCCGTGGGACCGCTCGGCACCGCCACCCCGGACGAGCTGCGCGCCCACGCCGCCGCCGAACTGCCCGCCCACATGGTGCCCTCCGCCGTCGTCCTGCTCGACCGCCTCCCGCTGACCGCCAACGGCAAGCTCGACCGCCGCGCCCTGCCCGCCCCCGAGGCCCCCGCCGCAGGGGCCGGCCGCCCGCCGCGCACCCCGCGCGAGCAGCAGCTGTGCGAACTGTTCGCCGAGGTGCTGGGCGTGGCCTCGGTCGGCGTCGAGGACGACTTCTTCGCGCTCGGCGGGCACTCGCTGCTGGTCGTGCGGCTCGCCGGGCGGATCCGCGAGGTGCTCGGACTGGAGGTCGGCATCGGCGCGCTGTTCCAGGCGTCCACCGTGGCCGCCCTGGACGCCGCCCTCGCGGCGGGCGCGCCCGGCGCCGACGCCCTGGACGTGCTGCTGCCGCTGCGGCCCGTCGCCCCCGGCCGGCAGCGCCCGCTGTTCGCCGTCCACCCGGCCGGCGGCCTCAGCTGGTGCTACACCGGCCTGATCCGCAACCTGCCCGGCGAGGTGCCGATCTACGGCCTCCAGGCCCAGGGTGTCGGTGCCGCCACCGCCGAACTCCCGCTGCCGGAAACGCTGGAGGAGCTGGCCGCGCACTACGCCGGCCGGCTGCGCGAGGTCCAGCCGGAGGGCCCGTACCGGCTGCTCGGCTGGTCCACCGGCGGGATCATCGCGCACGCGGTGGCCGTCCGGCTCCAGGAGCTGGGCCAGGAGGTCGAGTTGCTCGCCATCCTGGACGCCTACCCGGCCGAGGGCTTCCGCGAGCTGCCCGTCCCCGACCAGGCCGAGGCACTGGAGGCGCTGCTCACCATGGGCGGCTTCGGGCCGGAGGACCTCGACGGCCTGTCGCTCGAACTCGGCGCCGTCACCGCGCTGTTGCGCCGCGAGGGCAGCCCGCTCGCCGGGCTGGACGAGAGCACCGTGGCCGCGCTCAACCGGATCTACCTCAACACCAACCACCTGGTGCGCGGCTACGACCACCGCCGCTTCGACGGCGACGTGCTGTTCTTCCGCGCCACCGTCGACACCATCGACGACGCCCTGGTGCCCGAGCTGTGGACGCCGTACGTGTCCGGCCGGATCGCCAACACCGACGTGGCCTGTTCCCACAAGGACATGACCCTGCCCGAGCCGATCGCGCACATCGCGAGCGTGATCGCCGACCACCTCAAGCAGTCCGACAAGCAGTCCGACAAGACGACCGACGATGGAGAAGACCACCGATGAGTGACGCCCCCGCCAACCCCTTCGACGCCGACGGCGAGTTCCTCGCGCTCGTCAACGCCGAGGGACAGCACTCCCTGTGGCCCGCCTTCGCCGCCGTCCCGGCCGGTTGGACCGTCGCCCACGGCCCCTGCGAGCGGCCGGCCGCCCTGGAGTGGATCACCGCGCACTGGACCACGCTGTGACCCCTCCGGCAACCCCTCCGGCGGTCCAGGCCCCGGCGCGCCCCCTGCTCGCGGGGCGCGCCGCGGTGGTGGTCGTCTACACGGCCGCGATGTGCATGAACGGCCTGGACTCGACCATCGTCAACCCGGCGCTGTTCAGCATCGCCGAGGACTTCGGCCGCCCGGTCTCGGCGGCGAACGCCGTGGAGACCGCCTTCCTGGTCGGCCTCGCCCTCGGACTGCCGGTGGCCGGCTGGCTCGGCGACCGGTACGGCGTCAAGCGGGTCTTCCTCGGCTCGCTCGCCGCCTTCACCCTCGCCTCCGCGCTCTGCGCGGCGGCGCCCGGCCTGGGCGCGCTGTCCGCCGCCCGGGCCGTCCAGGGCGTGGCCGGCGGGCTGCTCACACCGGTCGGGATGACCCTGCTGTTCCGGGCCTTCGCCCCGCACGAGCGGGCCGGCCTGGGCCGCATCCTGATCGTCCCGACCGCGCTGATGCCCGCCCTCGGGCCGCCGCTCGGCGGCTTCCTCACCGAACACCTCTCCTGGCACTGGCTGTTCCTGGTCAACGTGCCGATCGGCGCGGCCGCCGTGCTGATCGGGCTGATCGGCCTGCGCGGCGAACAGGAGCCTCCGGCCGGCCGCTTCGACACCACCGGGTTCCTGCTCGCCACCCCCGGCCTCGGCCTGCTCACCTACGCCCTCGGCTTCGGTCCGGCGCACGGCTGGACCTCCCCGGGCGTGGCCCTCGGCGGACTGCTCGGCCTGGTCCTGCTGGGCGCCGCCGTACGGCACCAACTGCGCACCGCCGAACCCCTGGTGGACCTGCGGCTGCTCGCCGACCGGACCTTCGGCACGGCGAGCTGGCTGGCCCTGCTGACCTCGGCCGGGCTGATGGGCGCCCTGTTCGTGCTGCCGCTGCTCTACCAGGCGGCGCGCGGCGCCACCGCCCTGGACGCCGGGCTGAGCGTCTTCCCGGAGGCCATCGGCCTGATGGCCGCCTCGCAGGTGGTGGACCGCCTGCTGCCCCGCCTCGGCCCGCGCCGGCTGGCCCTGCCCGGGCTGCTGCTGGCGGCGGCCGTGCTGGCCGCGCTCGGCTTCGCGGAGAACCCGTGGGCCGTACGGGCGTTGATGTTCGCCGTCGGACTGGTGCTGGGCACCGCCGTGCTCACCGTCCAGATCGCCGGCTTCGCCGACGTCCCGCCGCCCGCGATGGGCCGCGCGATGGGCCTGTTCACCATCCTGCGCACCCTCGGCGGCGCCCTCGGCATCGCCGCCACCGCGGCCCTCATCGGCGCGTTCGGCGACGGCGCGGGCGCCGGACCGTACCGGCTCGCCCTCGGGCTCACGGCGGTCCTGGTCGCCGCCGGCGCCCTCCTGGCCGTCCGCCTCCCGGTCGACGCCCCGGGCCCGCCGCCGGAGGACTGAGCCCTCAGGAGCTGGTCGTCCGCCCGGCCGCGTCGTGCGGCCCGGCGGACGACCACCGCACCGGGCACGGGAGCAACGCCACCGTGCCGGATCGTCCCGCCGACCGACCCCGACAACGACTCGAGCGGGAAGCCCATCCGCGACTACCCGCGGATGGGCTTCCCGCTCTACCCGATCGTGGACCCCGGAAGAAGACGGTGACGCCGTTCCCGGATCCCGACCGCGACCGCCGGCGGCGATCAGGGGTGAGGTCCCCGATCGCCGCCGACCGCCCGCGGACCGGCTGGTCCGCAGGTCACCGGCCGCCCAGCAGGTGGGCGAGCCCGTCGGCCAGGCCGCCGCGCCAACAGGCGTAGTCGTGGCCGCCGTTGAACTCGCGGTAGGCGAGGTCGTAGCCGCGGGCGGTGAGCACGTCGCGCAGGTGGCGGTTCTGGGCGAGCAGCATCCACTCCTGGAGCCCGACCTCGATCCAGAAGCGGGCCGGGCGCCGCTGTTCGGCGGCGAGGCGGCGGGTCAGCCACTCGCTGCCGACGTCGAACTCGGTCTCGTCGGGCCACCAGAAGGAGCCGGACTGGGAGAGCGCGTTGCCGAAGCGCTCCGGGCGGCGGTAGGCCGCGTAGGCGGCGGTGAGGCCGCCCGCGCTCTGGCCCGCGACCACGGTGTCGGCGGGGTCGGTGCTCGCGCCGAACTCCGTTGCGGCCCAGGGGAGGAGGCGGTCGGCGAGGAGGTCGACGAAGGCCGGGTTGCAGCTCAGGTCGTCCGGCCGCTGCGGGCCCATGGTGTGCACGAGCAGGGCGACGGTCGGCGGGATCGCACCGTCCGCCGCCAGGTTGTCGAGGGTGTCGCCGACGGACAGCACCCCGCCCCACATCTCGCCGTCCAGCAGCACCGCGACCGGGTACGGTCCGCCGTCCGCGCGGTGCCCGGCCGGGAGGTGGACGTCCACCCGCCGGCCGGCCGCCGTGTGCGCGACGGTCCGCCCGCGCGGCACGCCCTCGCGCCGCGCCACGTACGGCTGCGCGGGCGCGGCGGGCAGGCTGAGCACGGAGGAGGGGTGCCGGCCGTCGCGGGCGGGCAGCCGGGGTTCGGTGTCGTACGGGTCGGGGCGGGCCCGGTCCAGGACGCGCAGCCAGTCGGCGCGGGTGGTGCCGGGGGCCTCGCCCCGGAAGGGGTACAGCTGGTAGGAGGCGCGGTGGTCCTCGCGCAGCCGGTAGGTGATCGACCAGCTTCCGTCGGCCTGACGCTCCATCAGGTGCGGTGTCAGGTCCCCGGCGTGGCGGTCCTTGTCGGTGACGGTGTGCAGCAGGGCGAGCACGCCGTCGCAGTCGGCCTCCCGGTGGGTGAAGGTGACCAGGCGGTAGGCGGGGTCGTCGGGGTCGAGGGCGACGACGGGCGGGGCTTCCACGGTGGGTTCTCCAGGGGTGGTCACGCGGGGCTGCCCTTGCGGCTGAGCAGCACCCAGAGCAGGAACGGGCCGCCGAGGACGGTGGTGACGATGCCGACGGGGATCTCCACCCCGCCGAGCAGCACCCGTCCCAGGGTGTCCGCGAGGACGACGAGCAGGGCGCCGGTGAGGGCCGAGCCGAGCACCGGCACCCGTGCGGGTCCGGCCAGCCGCCCGGAGACCACCGGCGCGGCCAGCGCCACGAAGCCGACCGGCCCGCAGACGCCGACCGCCAGTCCGGCCAGGGCGACGGCCAGCAGCAGGCAGGCGAGCCGCACCCGGCCCGGGTCGACGCCGAGCGCCGAGGCGACGCTGTCGTCGAAGCGCAGCACCGCCAGGCGCCGGGCCGCCACCAGGGCGAGCGGCACCAGTACGGCCAGCCCGACCAGGACGGGCGTGGCGATCGCGAGGTCCCGGCCGTTGAGGCTGCCGGAGGTCCAAACGTACAGCGATCCGGCCGAGTTGAGCGAGCGGCGGGCCAGCGCGACCTGGATCACCGCCGAGGCCAGCGCGGACATCGCGAGGCCGACGACCAGCACCCGGTACCCGCGCGCGCCGAGCCCGCCGGAGACCAGGGTGACCACCAGGACGGCGGCCAGCGCGCCGAGCGGTCCGGCCCACCAAGCGCCGAAGGTGCCGGAGGCGGTGGCCGAGATCAGCACGGCCGCGGTCGCGCCGTCGTTGACGCCGAGGAGTTCGGGGGTGGCCAGGCGGTTGCGGGCGAGGGTCTGGGTCAGGCAGCCGGCCAGGCCGAGCGCGGCCCCGGCGGCCAGGGCGGCGACGATCCGGCCGAGCCGGAACTTCTGCACCAGCAGCACGTCGAGGCGGTCACCGTAGCCGAACACGGCCTGGAAGGTGCGGCCGAGGTCGAGTTCGCTCTGCCCGGCGTGGGCGGCGACCACCACGGCGGCGAGCAGGGCGGCGGCCAGGCCGAACGAGGCGGCCAGCGCCCGGCGGGGGAGCAGCAGCGACCAGGCGCCGTACCGCAGTGCCAGGTCGGGCTTCGGGGCGGGCGGTTCGGCCCGCCGTCCGGCCGGCGGGGTGGCCTCGGCCGGGTCGCTGAGGGCGAGCGCGGCGGAGCGCCGGGAGCGGACGATGGCGATCAGGGCCGGGGCGCCGACGAGGGCGACGATCACCGACACCGGTGCCTCGTACGGCCTGGCCACCACTCGGGCGAGCACGTCGGCGCCGGTCAGCACGGCCGCGCCGAACAGTCCGGCGAGCAGGGTGAGTCGGCCGATCCGCGGACCGGCGAGGGACCGGGCGAGGAAGCCGGCCAGCAGGCCGAGGAAGGACACCGGCCCGGCCAGGGCGACCGCGGAGGCGGTCAGCAGGGTGACCGCGACGGCGACCGCGGCCCGGGTGGCGCCGGGGCGGTGGCCGAGGCCGCGGGCCAGGTCGTCGCCGAGCGCCAGGGCGGTGAGCGGCCGGGTGGTGAGCGCGGCGAGCAGGAAGCCGGCGCCGAGGACGGGGGTGAGCCGGGCGAGTGTGCTCCAGCCCTCCACCCCGGCCAGTGAGCCGAGCACCCAGACCCGGTAACGGTCGTAGGCCTCTGGCGAGTTGACGATCAACACACCGGTGAGACCGCCGAAGGTGGCGCCGACCGCGGAGCCGCCCAGCACCAGCCGCATCGGCGAGCCGCCGCCCCGGCTGCCCGCGATCAGCAGCACCAGCGCGCTGGCGAGCACGGCGCCGCCGAAGGCGAAGGCGAGGTAGCCGTAGGAGCTCTGGACGCCTAGTACGGCGATGCCGAGCACCACGCCCAGCGAGGCGCCGGCGTTGACGCCGAGCAGGCCGGTCTCGGCCAGCGGGTTGCGGGTGACGGACTGCAGCTGCGCCCCGGCGACGCCGAGCGCCGCGCCGACCAGCAGCGCGGTGAGGGTGCGCGGCAGTCGCAGGTCGCCGACGACCAGGGCCAGTCGGCCGTCGGCGCGGGCGCCGTCGTGGTTCAGCAGGTAGTCCAGCACCCGGCCGGGGCCGACCTCGCCGGCGCCGACCGACAGCGAGAGCGCGGCCAGGGCGAGCAGGAGCACCACCGCCGCCGTGACGGCCGGCCAGGTGGGGCGGGTGCCCTCCGGGCGGCCCCCGGGCCCCTCCGGGCGGCTCCCGGGCCGTCGGAGCTCCGGCGCGGTGGCGGGGGGCGCCTTGGTGACGCCGGCTTGCGACAATGTCATAAGGTAAGGCTAACCTAATGGTCGAGTCCGTCCCGCGGGGCCCCTCCGCCCCGCCGAACGACCCGGACGCTGCTCAACTCCCGTACCACCGTTGCCCGGAGGCACCCATGCCGTTCGCCCGTCGCCCGCTCAGCCCCGTCCGCCGCCGTGCGGCCCAGGCGCTGGCCGTCACCGGGGCGGCCGCGCTCCTGCTCACCGGCTGCGGCTCCTCCGGCTCCTCCTCCTCGGGTTCGTCCGCGGCCGCCTCCCCGGCGGCCGACGCGGCGGGCGGCGGCAAGGGCGGCGACACCGGCAAGCGCACCGTCAAGGACGCCACCGGCAAGGCCGTCGAGGTCCCCGCCGAGCCCAAGCGGATCGTCACCCTCACCCAGGAGGACCTGGACGCGGTGCTCGCCCTCGGCGTCAAGCCGGCCGGCATCACCAACGGCCAGGGGCTGGCCGAGCCGCCCGCGTACCTCAAGGACAAGGTGCAGGGCGTCCCGGTGGTCGGAAACCTGCTCCAGCCCGTGATGGACAAGGTGATCGCCGCCAAGCCCGACCTGATCCTGGCCGGCGACATGCAGGACGAGCAGGTGCTCAAGCAGCTGCGCGAGATCACCCCCGCCACGCTGGTCACCATGGCGCCCACCGACGACTGGAAGCTCGCCTTCCGGGGTATCGGCAACGCCGTCAACAAGCTCGACCAGGCCAACAAGGTGATCGGCGACTACGAGGCCAAGGCCGCCAAGGCGGGCGGCGAGCTCGGCAAGAACAAGGGCGCCGCCGTCTCCATCGTCCGCTGGAACCCCACCGGCCCGAGCTGGATGGAGAAGAAGCAGTTCGCCAGCGGCGTCGCCCTGGACATGGGCCTGACCCGCCCGGCCGCGCAGGACAAGGACGGCAACGCCCACAGCCCGGCGCTCAGCCTGGAGAAGCTCAACGAGATCGACGGCGACTGGCTGTTCCTCTCCACCCTGACCGACGACGGCAAGACCGCGCTCAAGGACGTCCAGTCCAAGCCCGCCTACCAGGAGCTGGGCGCGGTGAAGAACAACCACGCCGTCACCGTGGACGGCTCGGTCTGGTCCACCCGGGGCGGCCCGCTCGCCGCGGACGTCGTCATCGGCGACCTCGCCAAGGCACTCGGCGGCAGCTGAGCGGGCGCCGGTCGAGGGGGAGCTGCCATGGAGTTGACGATCCAGGGACTCAGCGCCGGCTACGGGCCGGGGCGCCCGGTGCTCGGCGGCGTCGACCTCACCGTCCCGGCCGGCCGGGTGGTGGCGGTGGTCGGGCCGAACGGCTGCGGGAAGTCCACCCTGCTGCGGTCCGTCGCGCGGCTGCACCGGCCGGACGGCGGGCGGGTCCTGGTCGGCGGCGAGGACGTGTGGCGGCTGCGCCCGCGCCAGGCCGCCCACCGGGTCGCGCTGCTGCCGCAGAGCCCGCAGGCCCCGGAGGCGGTGACCGTCGCCGGACTCGTCCGCTACGGCCGCCACCCGCACCAGGGGCTCTTCCGGCAGTGGTCGGCGGAGGACGAGCGGCTGACCGCCGAGGCCCTGCGCGCCACCGGCGTGGAGGAGCTGGCCGACCGCCGGCTCGACCGGCTCTCCGGCGGCCAGCGCCAGCGCTGCTGGCTGGCCATGGTGCTCGCCCAGGACACCCCGGTGGTGCTGCTCGACGAGCCGACCAGCGCCCTCGACCTCGGGCACGCGGTGGAGGTGCTGGAGCTGGTCCGCCGGGTCGCGGCGGGCGGGCGGACGGTGGTCATGGTGCTGCACGACCTCGCGGCGGCCGCCCGGTACGCGGACCTGCTGGTCGCGCTGCGGGACGGCGCGGTGGTGGCCTGCGGGCCGCCGCGCGAGGTGGTGGACGCTCCGCTGGTGCGGGCGCTGTACGACATCGACAGCCATGTGCTCGCGGCGCCGGGGGACGGCGCGCCGGTCATCGTGCCCCGGGCGCCGCTGGGCTGACGGGGCGGGGGGCCGAGGGGTCGCCGGGACGGAGGGGGCGCCGGGGCCGGGGGACGGGCGGGGCGGAAGGACGGGCGGGGCGGCTGCGTGGGGGCAGCCGCCCCGCCTTTTCCGTCTCTTCGATCACCCGTTCGAGTGGTTTGAAGTCTGCATGTCACGGCCGGAGTTCACCCCGCCCGTCGCATTGTCAGTGGGCCTCGCTACGTTCCTCGCATCGCTGGTCAGCAGGCGATCGACAGGTGTTTCCCGGTGGGAGGAGTACGGCCGTGGCATGGGTGGAGACGGACGCGGGAGGGTACCGCGTGGCGCTCGACGGGGAGGGCAGGGTGGCGTGCCGCAACGCGGCGGGCCGAGACCTCAAGTCCCTGCCGTCGAAGCTCGGTGACGACCGCGTGGTCGTCCAGCTCAAGCAGCTCGCCGAGTGGCTGGCCGCGCATGAGCGGGGCTGCCTGGAGGACGTCGAGCGCTGGATGGTCCGCTCGCTGCCGGTGCCCGCCGCGGTGCTCACCGCCGTGTGGCCGGACGAGGCCTGGCAGGGCGTCCTGAAGGACCTCGTGGTCACCGCCGTGGACGGCTCCGTGGCCGGCTTCCTGCGCGGCGCCGACGCCGAGCGCGGCCTCGGCCTGGTCGACCTGGACGGCGACACCGTGCGCCTCACCGACGGCGAGGTGCTGATACCGCACCCCGTCCTGCTCGAAGACCTCGACGAGCTGCGGGAGTTCGCCGTCGAGCTCGGCGTCTCCCAGCGCGTCCAGCAGCTCTACCGCGAGGTCTGGCACCGGCCCGCCGACGGGTCGGCCGGCACCGAGGTCACCACCTACGCCGGCGGCCGCTACCGGGAGCTGCGCGAGCTGGTCGGGCGCTGCAACCGGCTCGGCTGCCGGGTCCGCGGCGGCTCCGCCGTCCAGTCGGTCACCGAGGGCGGGCGCACCGTCGAGGCCCGGGTCTGGGTCGGCGACTACTACGAGTACGACGCGTGCGAGACGGGCGCGCTCAGCTGGGCCGGCCCGGACGGCCGGGCCCTGCCGCTCACCGAGGTCGGACCGGTCGCCTGGTCCGAGGGCATGCGGATGGCCGCCGCCCTGTACGCCGGCCGCACGATCCAGGGGGAGGAAGCCGCATGACCGCCACCGGCCTGACCACGACCACCACCAACCCGGGCGGCAACGGCGCCGACCGCGCCGCGACGCCCGAGGAACTGCTCGACGCCGGGGCCGTGCTCCCGTCCGGCACCCTGCCCGACGCCGGCCGCCCCGACAGCGCCGCCGACGTGCTCACCGCCCGCACCTACACCCACCCCGCGCTCGACGGCCGCCGGATCGTCCGGCTCGTCCCCGGCGCGCTCGGCCCGGCCGAGGACCTCGCCCTCGACTTCCTCGGCCTGGCGCCGGAGGCCGGGGCCGCCGAGGTCGGCCAGGTCCGCCAGGAGGCGCTCGGCTTCCCCGCCTGGGCACTGGTCCACGACCCGGCCAACGGCCACCACGCGCTCGCCCTGGTCAAGGAGCTGGAGCGGATCGCCCGCCAGGCCGCCTCCAAGCCCGGCGCCGCCAAGGACGGCTTCGACGAGCTCGCCACCCGCCTCGGCCGCGCCGTCCCGCACTTCCTGCCCACCTTCTGCGAGGAGGTCGGCCGGATCTTCCTCGGCCACGGCAACCAGACCTACGCCGCCGCCTGGTTCGGCAAGGCCCGCGAGGCCGAGCGCACCCACGGCCTGACGGTGGACGAGGAGCGGCTGCGCGCCGTCTTCCTGGAGTTCGCCCTGGCTGGCGCGCTCACCGTCAAGTCGCTGCGCCAGTACGTCAAGGAGCTCGCCCAGCGGCTCGACCCGCTGACCGCCTGGCAGCGCTTCCGCCAGCTGTGCACCGAGCGCTCCGCGGCCGGCATGGCCCCGTACGCCGGGATCGCCGAGGACGCCCGCGCCCTGATCAAGGCCGCCGGGCTGGACCGCACCGAGCACGAACGGGCGCTGCTCGCCGAGCTGCTGGACTCCCCGGCGGTCAACCGGGCGCCCGCCGCCTTCTGGAAGTCCTGGCACGGCGCGCTGGTCGAGCTCGGCCGCGACGACACGGCGGTCCGCACCCGACTGCTGGAACTGCTGCCCGACCCGGCCTCCGCCGACCCGGCCCCGCACGACACCGCCTGGCTGGCGGTGCTCGCCGAGACCGGCGCCGAGGAACTGCTCATCGGCCCCCGCGCCGAGGGCGCCGAGCCCGCCGCCGCCTGGCTCCAGCGCTGGTGCCACCACCACGGCCGCGGCTGGCGCAACCGGCCCAGCTGCCCGGCCACCCTCGCGCTGGCCGGCCGGATGGTCGAGCGGCTGAAGGCCGACGCCGTCCCGGTGGACCTCCACACCGGCATCCGCGCCAGCCACACCCGGATCGACCTGCTGGACCTGCTGCTGGCCGCGGGCGTGCCGGTGGCCGACCCGCCCGGCGGCCTCGGCTTCGACCTGCGCGACTGGGCGGCGCAGAGCGGCCCCGACAGCTCCGCCCTCACCGCCGTCGGCGCCGACGAGCGCTACCGGCCGCTGCTGCGCCGGGCCACCCCGCCCGCCTGGGAGACGGCCGTCCGGCGCCAGGCGCCCGCCGTGCCGCTGCTGAACGAGCTGTTCGCGGAGTGGGCCGAGGAGCGCGCCGAGGAGCTGACCGCCGCCCGCGGCCTGGCCGGCGCCGCCGACCTGGTCCGGTCGATCGGCCAGTACCACACCGCCATCCGGACGGTCGCCCCGGCCGTCGCCGAGCGGATCGCCGCCCTCGACGTCACCGCGCTGCTCACCGACGCCCTCCGGGCCGGAATCCTGGACGAACTCGGCTGGCCCGCCCTGGAGGAGGCGCTCGGCAAGCTCGCCGACCCGCCCGCCGACGACGCCCCGCAGCACCCCGTCCCCAGCCTGGCCGGCGCCGGCCTGAGCGACCTGCTCATCGAGGACGCCTGGCCGCACCTGATCCTCGCCCGCCTCGACCGGGCCGTCGTGGTCGGCCCGCAGGGCATCGCGCTGGAGCACACCCTGCGGCTGCCCGAGCGGCCGTCGCACGAGCGCAACCGGACCAGGCTGCGCTTCGTCGACGGCGAACTGCTGGTCGTCTGGTCCGAGGAGGGCAAGCAGCTCGCGTACTGGTCCAGCCGCCCGGACGAGCGGTTCGAGCTCGAGGGCGAGACCATCGCCGGCTACTACTACCGCGACCGCGAGCCCGAGGCGCCCTCCCTCCAACTGCCCGGCGGCGGCCGCACCACCGGCGAGCGCCCGCTGCACGCCGGCGACACCCGGATGCCCCACGAGCACCCCGTCCTCGGCGACGGCACCGGCTACTGGACGATGCGCCGCACCACCGAGGGCGAGGCCGTCCTGCGCGAACTCGACCCGGCCACCGGCACCCTGGGGCGCACCGCCGAACCGCCGGTGATCGCCGCCACCGCCCACGCCGGCCGACTGGTCCAGCGCAGCACCTGGCTGCTGCCGCTCCAGCCCGGCCTGGAGCGGACCCCGCTCGGCACCGACGGCACCGTGCTCGGCAACTGGGTCAGGACGGAGCCCGGCAAGGCCGTCACCGCCTTCACGGCCGACGGCCACCGCATCGAGCTGCCGCTGGCCGGTCACCGGACGGACACCGTCCCGGTGGCCCGGCTCGCCCTGCCCGGCGCGGCCGCCCCGGTGGTCAGCCACACCTCCGGCGAGCACTTCTCGCTCAACCTGCCCGACCTCACCGGCCAGGCCGACCGCACCGTCGACCTGCGCCCCGGCCGCTCCGGCGAGCTCTCCGCCGCCGGCACCCCGCTCATCCCGCCGTACCCGCACTGGCACGCCCTGCGCCCGCGCGACGAGGCGGGCTCGCAGGCACTGCGCGCCGTCACCGCCGAGCAGGCCGCCCGGCTGGTCGACGCCGCCTGGCCGGTCGACACCGAACCCGTCCCGGACGGCGAACAGTGCTGGCTCACCGTCCAGGGCGTGCGCCGCCCGCTCGCCCGGCGCACCTCGCGCACCCTGCCCGTCCCGGAGGTCGGCGCGATCCTGCCCGGCATCGCCCACCCGCGGCTGCTGGCCGGCGTCGCCGGGCTCGCCCGTACCGCCGCCGACCTGTTGGACCGGGTCGCCCGGTTCGTCCCGCAGCCGGAGGCCGAGCGCCCCGGCAAGGCGAAGAACGCCGAGTGGCGGCCCGACCACGGCCGCGACCACGAACTGCGCGACGCCGTGCGCGCCGTGCTGCCCGAGATCGGCGGCTTCGGCAACAACTGGGGCTCCGAGGAGCGCTGCCGGGTGCTCAACAACCTGCGCGCCGTCACCGCCGTGCTGGCCGCCCCGCCCGCCGCCGAGGGCGAGGGCTGGACCAGCCCCGCCACCGTCACCCTGCACAACGGCAGCGTCAGTTACGGCTGGCTCCGGCTGCTCGGCCGGATCCACGCGCTGGCCTACGCGGTGGCCTCGCCGTTCACCGAGCCCGCCCACCGCTCCTCGCTGGTCCTGCTGCTCGGTGAGCTGACCAGGGGCCCGTTGGCCGACCGCGGCGCCACCCTGCGCGAGATCGTCCTCGCCGAGCAGGTGCCGCCGGCCCCGAACGCCACCGGCCCCCGGCCGGTCACGCCCCGCGAGGGCGAGGTGCTGCGGCACGGCGGGCGCACCGTCGTCATCATCGGCCACCAGCGACAGCTCGCCGACGGCTGGGTGCACTGGCTCGCCGTCGACCACGACCCGAGCGGGGAGTTCGGCCCCGTCGCGCACTTCACCACCCTCGAGGAGCGCGGCACGGAGGAACTGGTCGACGCCGCCTGGGTCGCCAAGTTCTGGCGGGTCGCCGCGCTGCACGGATCCGTCCCCCGGGACGCGGCCAGGACGGAGGCCTTCAACGAGCTCACCGGCATCGGCACCGCCCGCTCCGCCCTGCTGCTCAGCCCGCCGTCCGGCCTGCTGTACTGGACGGACATCTCCGCGCCCACCGAACTCGGCCTCAAGGCCGCCGAGTTCAAGGCCGCCCGGGCCTGGCTGCGCGGGCACGACCACAACGGCCTCGCCGCCGTCTGGGGCGCCCTGCTGCCCGCCGACCCGAAGACCCTGTGGACCGAGGGCCCCGACATCGCCGCCGGCGCCGAGGAGTGGATCCGGCGCTTCGGACGGCTCGTCACCCTCCCCGAGGAGGCCCTGGCCACCGTCCAGGGCGTGTCCATCGACACCGTCGAGGCGGTGCTCAACCCCGCCCACACCCCGTGGCTGGCCGGCCGCACCGGCTTCCGGTTCACCGAGGTGGACGGGGTCGGCCAGCGGCTGACGCCCGAGGACGAGTCCGCCGTCCCCGAGACCGGCGCGCTCGGCTCCACCATCGCCGCGCTGCGCTGGCTCGCCTACCACCTGCCCGCCGACAGCCCGCTGCGCCCGCTGCTGCCCACCGCCGCCGCCGCGCTGCGCGACCGCCTCGCCGACCCGGAGCTGCTGCTCGACCTCGACCTGGTGCGCACCGTCAAGGGCGCCTCGCTGGCCGCCGTCCTGCGCACCCACTTCGGCCTGCCCGCCGAGGGCGGGGCCGACCGGGACGGCCTGGTCCACTGCGGCCCGGCGCTCGTCCTGACGCCGTACCACGAGGACTACGAGCGGATCTGGCTGCGCCCGGCCGCCCTCACCGGTCCGGACGACCCACTGCTCGAACTGCTCGACGGGCTCTCCAGCAGCTACTGGTTCTCCGCCGAGCGGGGCGCCATCGAAGCCGTGCTGCGCGGCGAGCCGGAGCAACTGGCCGCCTCCGCCGCCTCGGTGCCGGCCCCCGGCGAGGGCCCGGCCTGGCTGCAGAACCCGCTGCTGTCCGTCCCCGAGCTGGTCGCCGAGGTGTCCCGCACCCACGGCCTGGGCGAGGACGCGGCCACGCTCTACCTCCAACTGCTCGCCCTGCCCGACCCGACCGACCGCAACGCCGCCCGCTGGACGGGCTGGAAGCCCGCCCGGCTGAAGAAGGCCCGCGCCGAACTCGCCGCCAGCGGCCTGGTGCTGGAGGCCAAGCGCTCCCGGGCCGGCCGCAGCCTCTTCCTGCCCGGCGGCTGGCAGGAGGCCAAGTCGCCCGCCCTGCCCGCCGAGACGTGGAAGGCCGCCCTCTACGAACTGCCCACCCACCGGCCCGCGCTGGTCCCCCTGCCCGTCCCCGAGCTGTTCGCCCGGGCCTGGCAGCGGACCGTCGACGGTGACGCCCCCGGATACGAAGAGCTCCAGACCGGCAAGCGCAGGAAGGCCCGCCGATGACCGCCACCGAGACCACCAAGGGCGCCGCCGCCCCCGCCGCGGCCGACCGGCAGACCGTCCCGCCCGAGGAGAAGTACGCCGCCGAACTGGAGTTCCTGGCCGCCCACGACAGCGGCCCGCGCCCGCCCGGCTGGCTCCTGACCCCGCGCGCCGTGGTCACCTTCGTGATGGGCAGCGGCGGCGAGAAGCTCAAGGCCGGGCGCAAGGGCCTGATCATCGAGCCGAAGTTCGTCGGCGAGCGCGCCCTGGTCGAACGCTGCGTCGTCACCCTCGCCGGGGAGCGCGGCCTGCTGCTCGTCGGCGAGCCCGGCACCGCCAAGTCCATGCTCTCCGAGCTGCTCGCCGCCGCCGTCTGCGGCAGCAGCGCGCTCACCGTCCAGGGCACCGCCGGCACCACCGAGGACCAGCTCAAGTACGGCTGGAACTACGCCCTGCTGCTCGCCAAGGGGCCCAGCCGCGAGGCCCTCGTGCCCTCGCCGGTGCTCACCGCGATGACCACCGGCGCGGTCGCCCGGGTCGAGGAGGTCACCCGCTGCCTGCCCGAGGTGCAGGACGCGCTGGTCTCGCTGCTCTCGGAGCGGCGCATCGCCGTCCCCGAACTGGCCGGCACCCCGGACGGCCAACTGCACGCCGCGGCCGGCTTCACCCTGATCGCCACCGCCAACCTGCGGGACAAGGGCGTCAGCGAGATGTCCGCGGCGCTCAAGCGGCGGTTCAACTTCGAGACGGTCGGCCCGATCGGCAGCCTCGCCGCCGAGGTCGACCTGGTCCGCCGCCAGTCCACCGCCGCCGTGGCCCGGGCCGGCGCCGCCTACGCGGTGGACGACGCCGTCCTGGAGGCCCTGGTCACGGCCTTCCGGGACTTGCGCACCGGCCGGTCCACCGAAGGCTGGGACGTCGAACGCCCGTCCACCGTGATGAGCACCGCCGAGGCGGTCTCCGTCGCCACCGCGCTCGGCGTCAGCGCCGCCTACCTGCCCGACGGCGGGGACCTGCTCGGCCGGCTTCCCGGCCAGCTCCTCGGCGTGGTCCGCAAGGACGAGCCGTCCGACGCGGCCCGGCTGCTCGGCTACTGGGACGGCCCGGTCCGCCGCCGCGCCGAGCAGGGCGCCGCCACCTGGCGCACCCTGTGGGACCTCCGCCCGGCACTGGAGGCCTGATCCGATGAGCAGCGCGGAGACCACCCGCCCGGACGACGCGGACCAGGCGGTCCACGCGGACCAGGCGGTCCGGGCCGAGGCCGACCGGCTGGCCGCCGCCGGCACCGGTCGCCCCGGCCCCTACCTGATCGGCGTGCGCCACCACGCGCCGTCCCTCAGCGCGGTGGTCCCCGCGCTGCTCGACGCCGCCCGGCCGGACGTCGTCCTGGTCGAGCTGCCCGCCGAGTTCCAGCCCTGGCTCGGCCCGCTCGCCGACGAGGCCACCCGGGCCCCGGTCGCCCTCGCGGCGGCCCCGGCCGGGCCCGAGGAGGCGGCC
Source organism: Kitasatospora sp. NPDC001119 (assembly GCF_053598475.1). Lineage (NCBI taxonomy): Bacteria > Bacillati > Actinomycetota > Actinomycetes > Kitasatosporales > Streptomycetaceae > Kitasatospora > Kitasatospora sp. NPDC001119. Next base: position 465,740 of record NZ_JBSFKI010000001.1, on the reverse strand, counting down.
GGGCCCGCCTTCTACCCGTTCGCCGACTTCTCCCCGGAGCTCGCCGCCCTGCGCTGGGCCCGGCGCAACGGGGTGGAGGCCGTCGCCTGCGACCTCCCGCTCGCCCACCGCGCCGCCCGCACGGCGGAGCGCGGGCGCACCGATCGGATCCCGGACGCACCCGGCGTCGCCGACGCGCTGCGCCACCGCCTCACCGGCCGGGACTCCGACGAGGACCTGTGGGACCGCCTGGTCGAGACGGCCGCCCCCGGCTCCACCCCGGAGGCCGTCCGGCGCGCCGCCCTGCTGGTCGGCTGGGCACTGCGCCGGGACGCCGAGACCGGCCCCGGCGTCGACCCGTACGACCTGCGCCGCGAGGCCTGGATGCGGTCCCGCATCCAGGCCGCCGCGGCCGGCGGGCGCCGGGTCGCCGCCGTGATCGGCGCCTTCCACGCCCCCGCCCTGCTCGGCGGTCCCCTCGCCACCGAGGAGCCGCCGCGCCCGGACGGCCCCGGGCACGTCCTGTCCCTGATCCCGTACACCTACCCGCTGCTCGACGCCCGCTCCGGCTACCCGGCGGGCATCCGCGACCCGGAGTGGCAGCACACCGTCCTCGACGCCGGCGGCGACCCGGAACGCCTCGCCGAGGCGCTCACCACCACCGCTGTCCGGATCTGCGCCGCGCTGCGCGCCCAGGACCACCCCAGCGGCCCGGCCGACGCCCGCGAGATCGTCCGGCTGGCCGGCGACCTCGCCCGGCTGCGCGGCCACGCCGCCCCCGGCCGCGGCGAACTCGTCGAAGCGGTGCAGACCGTCCTCGCCCAGGGCGAACCCCTCGGCCGCGGCCGGGCCGTCGCCCGCGCCCTCGAACAGGTCCTGGTCGGCACCCGCACCGGCCGCCCGACCCCCGCCGCCCCGCGCAGCGGACTCGCCCCCGCCGTCGAGACCCTCCTCGCCGACCTCGGCCTCCCCGGCCCCGGCGACCCCGGTCCGCGCGACCTGCGCCTCGACCCGCTGCGCAGCGGCCTCGACCGCCGCCGCGAGATCCTCCTGCACCGCCTCACCGCCTGCGAGATCCCCTACGGCGAGCCCGTCGCCACCACCGGCGCCGGCGGCACCGAAACCCTCGGCACCCGATGGCGCCTGCACTGGACGCCCGCCACCGCCGCCATGCTCACCGTCGCCGGCACCCGCGGCGTCACCCCCGCCCAGGCCGCCGAAGGCGCCCTGCGCGCCCGCCTCACCGACCAGCCGACCCCGCGCGAGATCATCGACGGCCTCACCGCCGCCGCCTCCTGCGCCCTCCCCGCCCTCACCGAGGCCCGCCTCACCCAACTCACCACCCTCCTCCCCGCCTCCGCCACCCTCCCCGACCTCCTCGACGCCCTCGCCCTCCTCGACCGCCTGACCGCGGGCCACTTCCCCGGCCACACCCCGGCGGGAGCGGAGGAAGGCCCCGTCGCCGCAGACGACGGCACGCCCGTGGCCGGCGCCCCCGTGGCCGGCCCGCCCGTGCTCGTCGCGGCCGGGGAGGTGCTCACCGTCGCCGCCGTGCGGCAGTTGGAGGGCCTGGGCGGGTCGGACGATCCGCAGGACGCGCGGGCGCTGGTGGAGCTGGTACGGCGGGCGGACCGGCTCGGCGGGGTGCGGCTGGCGTACGTGCTGGCCGGGCTCGCCGAGCAGGGGAGCCCGCTGGTGCGGGGCGCGGCCGGCGCGGTGCGGGTGCTGCTCGGCCAGGAGCCGGCCGAGGTGCTGGGCGGCCGGGCCGCCTCGTGGGTGGACGGCGCGACCGCTCCGGAGGCGCGACAGGCGCTCGGGCGGGCGCTGGTCGGCCTGCTGACGGCCGCGGAGGGGCTGTTCGACTCCGCGCCGCAGGCACTGGAACCGCTGCTGGAGCGGGTCACCTCGCTGCCCGACGACGCCTTCCTGGACCGGCTGCCCGCGCTGCGCGGCGGGTTCGACACGCTCAGCCCGGCCGCCCGGGACCGGCTGCTGGCCCTGGTCGAGGAGCGTCTGGGCGCCCGGCTCGCCGCCCTGCCCGAGGAGGCCGGCCCCGCTGTGCTCGCCGGCTGGGTGCGCGCGGACCTCGCGGCGCGTGCGGCGCTCGTCCGTCGCGGCCTCCTGCCCGCAACGCCCGCGCAGCCCGCGGTCGTTGCGCCGTCGCCCGCGGCCCCGCCGCCTGCCTCCGACCCCGTTCCCGTCCCCGACCCCGCCCGCACCCTCGCCCCCGCCGAGCGTTGGCGGCTGCTCCTCGGCCGCCCCGGCAGCGGCGGCCTGACCGGTCGCGGTGCCCGACTCGCCACCGCCCTGGACGAGTTGTACGGCGGCGGCCACGGCGAGGGCTCCGGCCCGGGCCTGGACAGCCGGGGCGGCAAGGGCGGCCGCGAGGCCCCGTACCCCGGTGTGCGGGAGTGGGCCGAGGAACTGGAGTCGCTGTTCGGCCCCGGCGTGCGCGAGGAGGTGCTGGCCGCCGCCGTCGCCCAGGGCCGCACCGACGTCCTGGAGACGATCGACCCGTCCGCTGTCCGCCCGTCCGTCGAGCTGCTGCGCACCGTGCTGGACCACGCGGGCGGTCTGCCCGAGGCCCGGGTGGCCCGGCTGCGCCCGCTGGTGCGGCGCCTGGTGGACGAACTGAGCCGGGAGCTGGCCACCCGGCTGCGCCCGGCCCTGACCGGGATCGCCGTGCCGCGCCCGTCCCGCCGCCCGGGCGGCGGGCTGGACCTCGACCGGACCATCCGGGCCAACCTGGTCACCGCCCGCCCCACGCCGGACGGCGGCACCCTGATCGTGCCCGAGCGCCCGGTCTTCCGGACCAGGGCGCGGCAGGCCAACGACTGGCGGCTGATCCTGGTCGTGGACGTCTCCGGGTCGATGGAGGCCTCCACGGTGTGGGCCGCGCTGACGGCCTCGATCCTGGCCGGGGTGCCCTCCCTGAGCACCCACTTCGTCGCCTTCTCCACCGAGGTCCTGGACCTCACGGAGCGGGTGGACGATCCGCTGGGCCTGCTGCTGGAGGTGAGCGTCGGCGGCGGCACCAGCATCGCGAGCGGGCTGCGCTACGCGCGGGAGCTGGTGACGGTGCCGTCCCGCACGCTGGTCGCGGTGGTCAGCGACTTCGAGGAGGGCGGGCCGGTCGGCGGGCTGCTGGCCCAGACCCGGGCCCTGGTGGACTCCGGCGTGCACCTGCTCGGCTGCGCGGCGCTGGACGACACCGGGACGGCCCGCTACTCGAAGGCGGTCGCGGGCCAACTGGTCGCGGCCGGAATGCCCGTGGCGGCGTTGAGCCCGCTGGAACTGGCCCGCTGGGTGGGGGAGAAGGTGCGATGAGCGTGACGGCGCGGACGAGCGACTGGCCGGGCGTGCGGCCCGAGGTGGTCGCCGAGGTGGTGGCCGGGCTGAGTGCCCGGCTGCAGAAGCGGCTGGACGGCGCGGCGGCGAAGCTGGCGGAGCGACCGGTGGCCCGGGAGGGCGACGAGTGGCGGGTGGAGGTGGACGAGGAGACGGTGCTCGTGCTGCACGCCCCGGGCGGGGTGGTCGCGGCGGAGGCCGGCGTCCGCTGCGGCTGCCTGCTCGCCCCGGCCTGCGTGCACCGGGCCGCGGCGGTCACCCTCTGCCCGCTCGCCGAGGCCGAGCCGGGGCCGGGGCCGGAGCCCGAGCAGGAGCCCGAGCCCAGGAGTGACACGGACGGCGCGCCAGGGGAGCCGACCGGCCGGCCGGTCGCCGACCCGATCGTCGGCGACCCGCTCACCGCCGTCGAACTCGCCGCCGTCCGCCACCTCCACCGGGCCGCGGCCGCCGTCCTGGCCGCCGGGGTGAGCGGGGCGGGCGCCGTCTCCCAGGCCGAACTGCTGCGCGCCGCCCACCGGGCGCGCCTCGCGGGCCTGCACCGCCCGGCCGCGGCGGCCGTCACCGTCGCGACCAGGGTCCGGGCGGCGCGCTCCGGCGCGCCCGACCACCGCCTGGTGGACCTGGTCGCGGGCCTGCGCGAACTCCTCGGCCTCACCACCGCCCTGGCCACCGGCACCGCGCCGGTCGCCGAGCTGCGCGGCACCGCACGCCAGGCCTACCGGGAGGAGGGCGGTCTGCGGCTCTACGGCCTGTTCGCCGAGCCGGTGCTGACGGCCACCCATGCCGGTGCGGTCAGCTGGGCGGTGGACGCCGACGGGCACCTCAGCACGATCGCCGAGGTGATGCCGCACGACGACGCGGCGGCCGCCGCCCCGCAGGCGGTCGGGGCGGGCAACCGGACGGTCCGGTTGGGCGACGCCGCGCTCAGCCACCGTGAGTTCAGCCGCGCGGGGCTGGCCGTCCAGGGCGCGACCAGGTCCGGTGGTGGTCGGCTGGGCGCCGGGGCCTCGGTCCGGGCGGTGCGGGCGACGGGCGCGGCATGGACGGCGGAGCCGGCCGCCCGGCTCTGGTCGGAACCGGCCTCCGCCCAGGTGGCCCGGGCACTCGCGGCGCAGGAACTGCCGTACGAGAGCCGCCCGGCCGGGAGCGACCTGCTCTTCCTGGACGTCACCCTGCTGGGTACCGCCCCCGGTCCGGGTGGCGCACCGCAGCTGCTGGCGCGCTGCACGGCGAGCGGTGCGCAGGGCGGTCCGGTGATCGTCCTGCGCCCGGCGCACGAGCACCCCGACCTGCCGTTCCGGGCGAACCTCGCGCTGCTCGCCACCGCCCCCGGCCTGCGACTGCGGGTGATCGGGCGGCTGGAGCGCGCGGACCGTCCGGAGCTGCGTCTGCTCGCGATCGGTACGCCCCCGGCCGCTCCCGACCCGCTCGCCCTGTCCGCGGACCGGGCGGGCCGGGTCAACCTCGGCCTCGAACGGCTCCAGACCGCCGACCTCGCCGCGTCCGCGACGGCCTCCGCCACGGTCGGCGAGTCGGCGGATGGGTCGGCGGACGGGCCGGCGGACGGATCGACTGCCCCGGCGCCGTACGGCCCGCCCGTCCACGTGCTCGGCCGCCGGGTCGAGCAGACGGTCACCACCGGTCGGCACGCCCTCGCCCCGAGCGAGGCCTCGGCGGCGGCCGACCGCGGTCTGCTGCGCGCCGCCGGGCTGGCCACCGCCGCCGAACTCCTCGACGGCCTGCGGGCCTCCGCCGCCAACCAGCAGCGCGACGTCTTCGGCCGGATCGTCACCGACGACCACGAGGATTTCGCCACCGCCTGGCTGACCGCGGCCTCCTACACCGAGGAACTGGCCACGGCGCTGTGCGCGTCGGCCTGGTCCGGGGAGGGGTGAGGAGCCGGTCGTGTGCGGCCCCGTGGTGTCCTTCGACGCCCCGGGCGGCGGGCGGGCCGGACCCTCGTGCGGGGTCCGGTCGCTCACCGCAGGACGGCCTCCGCCCCGCCGTCGCGGCGGCTGACGGCCCGGAGCGGAGGCCCTCGACGGGGAACCGGCGGGGGTATAAGCCGAACTATTTGCACAGTCCGATATTCCGCGCCAAATGGCATACTTGTCACAGGAAGACACGGGACGAAACCTCGTACGAGACCCCGGACGAGAGACCTCACGCGGGGCCGCGTCCAGCACACGGCACGAGCAGCGCGACGGAAGGGTAGGCGTCATGGGAATCCGCGACGATGCGGCCGAGATCCGGGCCCGCGGCTGGCGGACGCTCGCCGCGCTGCACGGCATGATCGACACCGCGCTGGAGAAGGCGCTCCAGGCCGAGTTCAAGCTCTCGGTGGTCGAGTACACGGTGCTGGAGGCGCTCTCCCGCCAGGACGGCTGGCACATGCGGATGCAGCAGCTGGCCCGCGCGGCGGCGCTGAGCAGCAGCGCGACCACCCGACTGGTGAGCCGCCTGGAGGACCGGGGCCTGCTCGGCCGGTTCCTCTGCGCGGACGACCGGCGCGGCATCTACACCGAGCTGACGCCCGAGGGCCGCGACCTGCTGACGGCGGCTCGCCCGGTGCACGACGCCGCCCTGGAGGCGACGCTGGCCGAGGCCACCGAGGTCCCGGAGCTGGCTCCGCTGGTCGGGTCGCTCGCCGAACTCCACCCGGTCCACGCCAACGCCTGAGCCCCGCACCGACGGCTGAGACCGAGGCGGGCCGCCCACGGAAGCGGTCCGCCCGGCCCGGATCGTCCGGCAGCATGACCACGCACAGCGCCGGGCGGTCGCGGCGCAGGTCGAAGGGGCGTCACCGCCGCTCCTCGGTCTCCCGGACGGTGGGGGAGTCCGCAGAGGCCCGCCGCGGGGCGGAAGGGGCGGACGGCGCGAGGTGTTGCGCCCCGTACACGGGTGTCGCCGGGCCGAGCTGCCCGGCCGGGCCGGCGTCCCGGGCCCGTTGCGGCACGGCCGCTTGGGCGTGCGGCGCACCGTCCGAGCCGTCGTCGGGCCGTGGTGCCGGGCGGCGCTGGTCCACCGCGGGGCTGCCCGACAGGTCGTACATGCGCGGCAGCGCGGGCCGGGGCACGACCACGGCGCCGGGCAGTCCGGGGATCTCGGCGCCGACGGCCAGGCCTCCGTTGGCGGGCGCCTCGGCACCGCCGACCCCGGCGGCACCCGTCCCGGCGCCCGTCCCGGCAGCCGCCCCGGCGCCGTCCGCGCCGTAGGGGACGGCCGGGGCCCCCGGGGCGCCGAACGGTCCCGGGCCCGCCTGGCTCCCGCCCGGCAGCCCGCCGTGCCCTGCGGCCGTCGCACCCGGCGGCTCCTGCCCGAGGGCTTCGGACCCGGAGCCGCCCCCGACCCCCGCCCCAGCGTCCGCTCCCGCTCCGGCTCCTGCCCCCACGTCGGTCACGGGAGCCCGGGTGATCCGGGCCCCCGAGGGCAGCCCGGACACCGCGGCCGACTGCGCCGCCTGCTCCAGCAGCGCCGAGGGCACCAGCACCGCGGCCCGGGTGCCGCCGTACGGGGACGGGTGCAGGGTGACCCGGACGTCGTGCCGGGCGGCCAGGTGCGCGACGACGAACAGGCCGAGCCGCAGGTCGTCGCCGAGCGCGGAGACGTCCAGGTCGGGCGGGTCGGCCAGGTACGCGTTGAGGCGCTGGTACTCCGTCTCGGTCATGCCGAGCCCGCGGTCCTCGACCTCGACCGCCAGGCCCTCGGGCACCTCCTTCGCGGAGATCTGCACCTGGGTGTACGGCGGGGAGAAGGTGGTGCCGTTCTCGATCAGTTCGGCGACCAGGTGGATGACGTCGGCGACGGCCTGCCCGCCGAGCGAGACGCGCGGCACGCCCCGGACGACGACCCGGGAGTAGCTCTCGGTCTCCGAGACGGCGCTGCGCAGCACGTTGACCACGGGTACGGCGTTGCGCCAGCGCCGGGCGGGGAGGTCGCCGCCGAGGATGACGAGGTTCTCGGCGTTGCGCCGCATCCGGGTGGCCAGGTGGTCGACCGCGAACAGTTCGCGCAGCAGTTCCGGGTCCTCGTGCTCGCGTTCCAGCGCGTCCAGCATGCTGATCTGCCGGTGGATCAGGATCTGGGTGCGCCGGGCGATGTTGAGGAAGACCTTCTTCGTCCCCTCGCGGCCCTGGGCCTGGTGGACGATGGCGGCGACCGCGGCCTGCCGGACGGCGGCGAGGCCCTCCGAGGCCTGCTGGACGTCGTCGCCGGTCCGTCGGGAGGGTGTCCAGGCGGCCGGGGCGGGCACCTGCTCCCCGGCGCGCAGCCGCCCGACCACCTCGGGGATCTCCTGCTCGGCGAGCGCCATGGTGTCGGCCCGCAGTTCGGACAGCCGCGCGGACAGCGCCCAGGCGGTCCGGATGCCGCGGACCAGGCTGATCAGCACCACCGCGGCGACGACCGCGCTGCCGGCCAGCAGCGCGGTGCGCTGGCCGGAGTCGCGCAGCAGGTAGGCGGCGTAGCCCCAGGCGGCGGCGAGGCCCAGGCTGGGGACCAGCACGGCGGCGAGGAGCGGGCTGCGGAGCGAGCCGGACCGGCCGGCGCGGTGGCCGGTCCGGGGGGCCGGTATGCCTGGCATCTGATTCCTTGCTGCAGGGCCGAGTCGCGGGGCCGGGTCGTGGAACCCGGCCGTCGAACCCGGCCGTGGGGCCGGGTCGTGGAACCCGGTCCTGGAACCGGGTCGTGGGGCCTGGCCGCGGGACCGGCGCGCCGGTTCGGACCGGTGGGTCCGAGCGGCGGGCCGACCCGTACGGCGCGGCCGGGTCGCAGGGAGCCGGGGCCGGGATCCGTCGGAGCCGGTGACGTGGTGTCACCGGTCCGGCGGGGTGCAGCACGGCCGCCGACGGCACGGAACGCTATCAGCCCGTGGTGCGGTCGGCGCAATATCAACTGGCTCTGCGCACAAGGCCGATGGCCTCGCGACGGTGCCCGCGCCGTAAGGTCCGCCGGCGCGAAGCCGCAGCTCACGGCCCTCGGTCCGGTCGGGCCGACGGTCCTCGGAGGTCGGGGACGGCCACGGCAAGGATGCGACAGGAACAGGTCAAGTCGCGCCGCGGCGGGCGGGATCTCAGCCCGCCAGCGGCATCGGCAGCACCCGTCCGCCCAGGCCTGGCGGCTTCTCCACGTGGGCCTCCCGCTGGGCGGCGAGTTCGCTCCAGGGCCAGCTGGTCAGCTCGGACAGCTCCGCCGACCACTGCTTGCCGTAGGTGCCCGAGGCGAACTGCCCGAGCCGCAGCCGCTGGACGTCCGAGGTGCCGGCCGGAGGGTAGACGTGGGTGGCGTCCCGCAGGTAGCGCTCGATACGGAACTCGGGCTGGAGGCCGCGGGCGGCGTGGATCTCCATGGCGTTGCGCGCGGAGTCCAGCGCGTACTCGGTGTTGATGAGCTTGGCGTTCATCAGCTCGGCGTCGCAGGCGCGGCCGTGGTCAAGCAGGTGGGAGGCGTGGTAGGCGGCGAGCCTGGCGGTCATCAGCCGGGACTGCATCTCACCCAACTTGAGCATGATGTTCGGGAGTTGGTTGATCGGCCGGCCGTACAGGACGCGCCCCTCAGCGAACCGGACGGTGTCCTCGACGATCGCGGTGTGGATGCCGAGTGCGACGGCGGCGAGGTTGATCCGGCCGTAGAGGGTGGAGGAGGAGTAGGCGACGTCCAGTCCCCGCCCCTCCCGGCCGAGCCGGTTTCCGGCCGGGATGCGGCAGTCCTCCAGGATGATCTCGCCGAAGCTGAAGCCATGCAGCCCGCTCTGGGAGCCGGGGGAGCCGGTCCGGAACCCGGGGCGGTCGCTCTCGACCAGGAAGGCGGACAGGCCCCGGCTGCCCTGGCCGGTGCGCAGCACCACGCCGTGCACGTCCCCGATGTGGGAGTTGCCGACGAACCACTTGCGGCCGTTGAGCACGTACTCGTCGCCGTCGCGGATCGCGGTGCCGGTCATCCCGAGCACGTGCCCGCCGGACTCCGGCTCGGTGACGGCGATGGTCGGCAGGCACTCTCCGGAGGCGAACTTCGGCAGCCACGTGCGGCGTTGTGCCTGGGAGCCGTAGTGGAGGACCTTGGCCACGCCCAGCTGGGAGGCCTGTGCGATCGAGCCCGCGGCCCCGCTGACCCGGGCCAGCTCCTCGATGATCACGGTCTTGGCGACGTGCCCCAGCCCGAGGCCGCCGAACTCCCGGGGAATCGTCACGCCGATCCAGCCCTGCCGGGCGATCTCCCTGGCCAGCTCGACCTCGATCGTCCGCTCGGCCTCCATCCTGGCCACCCGCGGACGCACCTCCTTCTCCGCGAAGTCACGGACCTCGGCGCGAAGGCCCTCGTGACGCTCGTCGGTGAAGTAGTCCATCGCCATGCTCCGGTCCTCTCGATACGTGTGGTGCCGTGCCTCCGTCCGTGCCGTCGATGCCGCTCCGGCGACCCCTACGGGGGGCGGTGGGTGTGCGGGGGTGTCGGCCGGTCGCCCCGGTGCGATCGGCGCATGCGTCACCGGGCGGTGTCCCGGTGACGGGAACCGTCCGTGTCTTCGGCAGGGCTCATTGTTGTATGGGGTACCGGGGCATCCCAGAGTCGATCTTGGATTGGCGCGATTCGGCCCGTCCCCGTCGGGAGGGGTTTCGTCCGGGCGCCGGGCGGGAATCGATCTTCGCTTCCGTGACGGTCCGTCGACCGGTCGTCCACATGCGGTTTTGACGAGCCATCGGCAAGGCTCCGGTGCGGCTCCGGCCGGGCGCCGGAAGGACTCCGGAAGGACATCGGCAGGACTGAAGAACGGTCGATCGGACCCGCCCGGGCGTTCTGATGTCTGGTTACATGTGCGCCATGACAGATGTGATGAGCACTCAAGGCCAGTTCCCGGGTGCCTCCGGGGAGTCCGCGCGAACCCGCAGGCTGCGCGGCCTTGGGCTCAACGACCCGTCCGCGGACGAGGCCTTCGACCGCTTCGCCCACCTGGCAGCCAGTATCACGCGCGCTCCCATCGCGATGGTCAACTTCATCAACGACGAACGCCAGATGTTCCGGGGGCTCTACATTCCGCCAAGTTCGGCCGACGCCGCGGCCGAGGACGGATCGTCCTGGGCGGAACGCGGCATCGCCTTCGACCTCCCCACCCGCGAGATGCCGCTGAGCCACGGCTTCTGCCCGCACGTGGTCGCCCAGCGCTCCCCCCTCGCCCTCGACGACATCCTCGCCTACCCCCGGTTCGCGGGGAACCCGGTGGTGGACGAACTCGGCGTCCGCGCCTACCTCGGCGCCCCGCTCGTCGACGACACCAACACCGTCATCGGCACCGTCTGCGTGCTCGACCGGGAACCCCGGCAGTGGGGGCGCGAGCGGCTGCGCGACATCCAGCACCTCGCCGAGGCGCTGCTCTCCGAGATCCGGCTGCGCGACAGCCTGCTCGCCCAGCGCCAGGAGATGTTCGCCGCCTTCGACGGCTCGCCGTACCCCATCCTGCTCACCGAGGGCCCGGGCCAGGAGATCCGCTACGCCAACGCCCAGCACGCCGACACCTTCGGCGCGCCGAAGGCGTACGGGACGATCGGCGCCGCGTACCCGCAGCTCGGCGCGGCGGGCCTCGAACAGACCGTCGTGGAGGCGTACCGCACCGGTCGCACCGCCGTCCTCGACAACGTCCGGATGCAGGCCGCCCGCCCGGACGCCCAGCGCGGCCGGCAGGTCTTCAGCTTCACCTGCACCCCGCTGCGGGCCGCGCTCACCGGCCGGATCAACGGCGTCCTCACCGTCGGCATGGACATCACCGCCCAGTCCCGCACCGAGGAGGAGCTCGGCACGCTGGCCGCCCTGCTCGTCGACCGGCTCCAGCAGAGCGGCGGCTCCGTGCCCGGACGCTCGGCCATCGCGGGCGAGGCCGGTCCCGTCCTGCCCGGCTGAACCCCGGCCGGTGCGGACCGCCCACCGCCGTGGCGGGGCGCCTCTCACCCCCGTGGAGAGGACCCCGCCACGGTGTCGGTGCGGTGCCGATGGTGTCGGCGCGGTACCGCCCGGGCCCGTCCGAGTTCCTCCGGTGCCGTCCGAGATCGTCCGAGATCATCCGGCGCCGTCCGGTGCCGTCCGGTGCCGTCCGGTATCGGGAGTTCGCCGGGATGCCCGCGGGATCCCCCCGGGATTCCGCCGGGCCGAGCGGGTGAACCGTCCCCGCTCCGCCGCCCCGACCGGGCCCGCGCCCGGGGTGCCGGGTGGTAGGCATGGGCCGCATGGACTGGTTCGCCGCCCCCGACTACTGGCTGAGCCGGCTGCTCGTCCAACGCCTGCTCGCCGCCCTCTACCTGATCGGATTCCTGGCCGCCGCCGCGCAGTTCCGCGCCCTGATCGGCGCCGACGGCATGCTGCCGGTGCCCCGGTTCACCGCCAGGGTCCCGTTCCGCCGATCCCCCGGCCTGTTCCACCTCCACTACAGCGACCGGTTCTTCGCCGCCGTCGCCTGGAGCGGCGCCGCCCTCGCCGCCGCGGTGGTGGGCGGGCTCGCCGACGCCGTCCCGCTCTGGGCGTCCGTCCTGCTGTGGGTGGTGCTCTGGGTCCTCTACCTCTCCATCGTCAATGTCGGGCAGACCTGGTACTCCTTCGGCTGGGAGTCCCTGCTGCTCGAAGCCGGCTTCCTCGTGGCGTTCCTGGGCAACGCCGACACCGCCCCGCCCACCCTGGTGCTGTGGTTGATGCGTTGGCTGGTCTTCCGGGTCGAGTTCGGCGCCGGACTGATCAAGCTGCGCGGCGACAGCTGCTGGCGGGACCTGACCTGTCTCCGGTTCCATCACGAGACCCAGCCGATGCCCGGACCGCTCAGCTGGTTCTTCCACCACCTGCCCGCCCCGGTCCACCGAGTGGAGGCCGCCGCCAATCATTTCGTCCAACTCGTCGTACCGGTGGGCCTGCTGCTGCCGCAACCGATCGCGAGCTACGCGGCCTGCGCCGTCCTCGTCACCCAGTTCTGGCTGGTCGCCTCCGGCAACTTCGCCTGGCTCAACTGGCTGACCATCGTCCTCGTCCTCGCCGCCGTGCAGCCGACCCGCCTGGGCCTGCCCGTCCACGCCCGCGCGTACCCCGGCGCGCCGCTCTGGTACGAGGCGCTCGTGATCGCGTTGACCACCATCGTCGTAGTGCTCAGCTACTGGCCGGTGCGCAACATGCTCTCCCGCGCCCAGGCCATGAACCGCTCCTTCAACCGGCTCCACCTCGTCAACACCTACGGCGCCTTCGGCAGCGTCAACCGGCTCCGCCAGGAGGTGGTGGTCGAGGGCACCGACGAGGCCGTGCTCACCCCGCACACCGTCTGGCGCGAGTACGGCTTCAAGGGCAAGCCGGGCGATGTCCGCCGGCTCCCGCGCCAGTTCGCGCCCTACCACCTGCGGCTCGACTGGCTGATGTGGTTCGCCGGCATCTCGCCCGCCTACGCCCGCCCCTGGTTCCTGCCCTTCGTCACCCGCCTGCTGTCCGGCGACCGGGCCACCCTGCGCCTGCTGCGCCACAACCCGTTCCCGGACGCCCCGCCGACCCACGTCCGGGCGACCCTCTACCTCTACCGGTTCACCGATTGGCGCGAACTGCGGGAAACCGGCGCGTGGTGGCACCGCACCGCGCTCGGCGAGTACCTCGCTCCGGTCGATCTGCACGCCGTCGGCCGGGCCGGGTACCGGCCGCCGCTCGGCCGACGGGGACCGGCACGGGGACGCGGCGTACGGGACGTACCGCTGGAGCGGTTCCGTCGGCCCGGCAGGCGACGGGACATGCGGCCGGACCGGCGGCCCGGGCCGTCCGGTGGAGAGCGGCGGGAGGACGCGGGATGAGGGCCGGCGGTGTGGAGCCGTGAGCAGCGGAGACACCCGTCCGGACCAATGCCGGGCCACTTCCGGACCAGCTCCGGAGCGGCGCCGGACCACCCGGTCGGACCGCCCGAGTGGCGGCCAGGCGGGCGGTATGGCACACGACACCCGCCCGTCCGGGCGGTGGGTGCGTGCAAGGCTCGAACGGGCACCCGTATTCTGGGCGTCCACACCGGCAGCCCGACCGCGCGCCCCCTAGCCCCGCCCCAGGGGCGACCCCGCGCACCCGGTCCGCCGCCCCCTCGCCGCCAGCCCCGCCGTCGACGCCCAGAACCGGACCTCACATGACAGTGCTTCACTCGCGCAACGCCGACGCAGCCGACCCGGCGGACGTCGCCGACGCCGCAGACGTCAAGGACCCCCAGGACGCCGCCGCGGAGCCCGACCTCCGCGAGGACCTCGGCCGCTACGCCGAGCTCGGGGCCTTCACGCTCACCGCCGAGACCCACGCCTGGTACGCGGCCGTCGACACCGTCGCCACCCCTGAGGACGCCCGCGCGGCCTCCACGGCCCTCGCCGAACTGCGCGGCAGCGACCTCCAGCAGACCTGGGAGGCCGTCCTCTCCCTCGCCGCCGACACCAAGCTGGACGAGCCCGACACCGTCGCCAAGACCGCGCTGCTGGTCGAGATGCTCCAGCGGGTGCACCGCACCTCCGCGGCCCTCTTCCCCGCCGCGTACGACGCCGACCTCGGCGCCCTCGCCGCCGCCACCGCCGACAGCACCTGGCGCCGCGAGAACGGCGTCAAGCTCTCCTGGCTGCGCGGCCGCTCGCTGCGCAAGCAGGCCGTCGCGCTCGCCACCGACCGCCGCATCCGCCGCGAGGACCTGCACGAGGCCCTCACCTCCGCCGAGATCGAGCGCCGCGCCTGGGCCGCGCTCGCCCCGGCCGGCACCCTCCCGCGTGTGCCCACCGACGGCGCCCTGGTCGACCGCACCGCCCAGGCCTTTGAGACGATCAACACCGGCCTGCGCGGCCTCGCCCGCCTGCTGCCCGACCACGACCTCGACGGGCTGCCCTTCGCCGAGCTGATCGACCTGGTCGAGCGCCTCGCCGCCGACGAGGGCACCCTCTACCGCCTGCCCACCATCCGAGGCCTGCGGGCCGGCCTCGAGGAGGCCGGCCTCGCCGACCTGCTCGCCGAACTCGCCACCGCCAAGGCCGACCGCCGCGCCGCCGAGGCCGCGTACACGGCCCGCCAGGCGCTGGCGAGCGGGCAGCGGGACGGGCTGGCGGAGAAGAGCGCCGCTGCTGTCGAGGCGGCGCCGGTCGAGGAGCCGGGTGCCGAGGACGCTGCCGGTGCTGTGGTCGAGGACGATGCCGATGTCGACATCGACGGTGCGACCGGTACGGAGGAGGCTGCGGTCGAGGAGCCCGGGACCGAAGAGCCGACCGACCGGGCCGACGCCGAGGCGGCTGCCCTGCAGGCGCTGGCCGGCGGACAGCGGGACGGGCTCGTGGAAGAGGCCCCGGCCGCGGTGACGGCTCCGGTGGAGGACGCCGAGGAGACCGCTGCGGCGACTGCGACTGCGGTGGCCGAGGCTGAGGCCGAGACCAAGGAAGAGACCGAGACCGAGACCGAGACCAAGGCCGAGGTCGAGGTCGAGATCGAGGCCGAACCGGCGTCGGACGCGGTTGCCGCTGACGACGAGCCGGCGGCGGCGCAGGCCGAGGAGGAGACCCCGGCCGCTGTGGTCTCCCTCCCGGCGCCCTCCCCGGCGGCCGACGACCTGGTGGCCGCCGCGACCGCCGCCCTGGCCGAGGCCGCGGCCGCGGACGAGACGACGGTGGACACGGAGCCGGAGGCTGCCCCGGTCGCCGAGGCCGTCGAGGGCAAGGAGACCGCGGTCGAGGTCGCGGTCGAGGAGCCGGTTGTCGAGGCCGCTGAGATTGCCGTCGACGCCGAGGTTGTGGCCGAGCCGGTTGTCGAGGCCGAGCCCGAGGCCGTTGCGGTGGAGCCCGCTGTCGAGGCGTCGGCCGTGGAGGCTGATGAGCCTGCGGTTGAGGTCGAGGCGGTCGTCGAGGCCGTTGTGGTGGAGCCCGCCGCTGAGGAGTCGGCCACCGCGACTGCCGTTGAGGCGGAGACGGTCGAGGCCGAGGTCGACCCTGTGGTCGAGGCCGAGGCCGAGGCCGTTGTGGCGGAGCCCGCCGTCGAGGAGCCGGCCGCCGTGACTGCCGTCGAGGCCGAGGCTGTGGTTGAGGCCGAGCCCGAGAGCGTTGTCGAGGAGCCCGTCGCCGAGGCCGAGGCTGTGGCCGAAGAGGTGGCGGAGCCAGTGGCCGAGCCCGAGGCTGCCGTGGAGGCGCCTGCGGTTGAGGTCGAGGAGCCCGCCGTCGAGCCCGAGGCCGAGCCCGAGCCCGTCTCCGCTGCCGAGGAGTCGGTCGTCGAGGCCGAGCCCGAGCCCGTCGCCGCCGTCGAGGCGCCCGCCGCCGAGCCCGAGGCCGACGCCCGTCCCGCGAAGCCGGACTTCACGCCCGGCCGCCCCGTGACCGCCTACTCCGCCGACGAGCTGCTCGCCGTCGTGCGGTGGGTGGACGGCGACGGTGCCGAGCGGACCGATGAGGAGCTGCTGCGGGCGGCCATGAAGGAGCTGGGCTTCGCCCGTCTCGGCCCCCGGATCAAGGAGGCGCTGGGCGCCGCCGTGGCCGCCGCGCGCGGCTGACGACGTACGGCCACACAGGCCGAGGGCCCGGGACGCGAGCACGCGTCCCGGGCCCTGTCGTGTTCCGGGGCGCCCTGTGGCGACGTACGCCGGTCCCCAGGTGTCACGGGCGGTCGTCCTACGAGGCGTCCGGACCGTCCGGACCGCCCGGACCGAGGGGGTGGTCGAGGGCGTGCCGCAGTACGGCCGGGGCGGTCACCAGCGACGGTCCGTACCAGGTCAGGTGCCGTCCGCTGACCAGTGCCGCCGGTGTGCCCGGGAACGCCTCCGGGCCGTCCTCGGCGCTGAAGCGGTACGGCTCGTCCGGCAGGACCACCAACTCCGGCTGGCAGGCGAGCAGTTCGGGCAGTGGAACGGCCGGGTAGCGCTCGGGGTGGTCGGCGTGGACGAGCCGCAGGCCCAGGCGGCGCAGCAGGTCCCCGGCGAAGGTGTCGCGGCCGAGGACCATCCACGGGCGGCGCCAGATCGGGACGACGGTCCGGGGGCCGTCGTCCTCCGGGGGCGCGCCGTCGCTCCCGACGGAGGCCCAGGCGGCCTCCGCCTCGTCCAGCCAGGCGGGCCGGGGCAGCCCGCAGGCGGTGGTCAGCAGCCGGTGCAGGGAGCGGAAGGCGTCGTCCAGGGTGCGGATGTCGGTGACCCAGACCGGGACGCCGGCCGCCCGCAGCGCGTCCAGGTCGGGGCGCCGGTTCTCCTCGTCGTTGGCGAGGACGAGGTCGGGCGCGAGCGCGAGGATGCGCGGGACGTCCGGGTTCTTGGTGCCGCCGATCCGGGTGACGGACAGGTCGGCGGGGTGGCTGCACCAGTCGGTGGCGCCGACCAGCAGGCCGGGTGCGGTGGCGGCGACCGCTTCGGTCAGTGACGGCACCAGCGAGACCACCCGGCGGGGCGGGCGCGGTCCGAGCCGGACGGGGAGGTCGAGGTCGTCGCGCGGGGCGGTGGGGTCGGCCATCCGGTCAGCCTACGTCCGGCCCCCGGCGAGGGGGCGTGCGGACGGCGACCGGCCGCGCGCGGCACCGGAGACCCACTGCCGGGAACCCGTTGCCGGCCGCGCGTCGCCGGAGACCAACCGCCGGGAACCCATCGCCCGGGCCGTCCGACTACCTGGTCCGGGTCCGCAGCACGGGCCCTCAGTACGACCACCCGGTGCCAGGGCCGAGCCCGGTCACCCGGGACCGTCACCGAGCACCATCACCGACCAGGAGAGTTGTCATGCGCCCTCGTGTCGTCTGCGGAATCGCGGCCGCCGTCGCCCTGTTCGCCACGGCCTGCGGAAGCGGGACCGGGGGCGGGTCGAGCGCCTCCGTCACCGTCCGGCCCGACGCCGGCGGTGGTTTCCCCGTCACGGTCGCCGACTGCGCGGGCAAGGAGACCACCATTGCCAAGGCGCCCGGCAGGATCGTCACCAGCAACGCCTCCAGCCTGGAGCTGCTGCTCCGACTCGGCGCGGGGGAAAGGGTGATCGGCACCGGCTTCCCGCCCGGCAAGGGCACCCTGCCCGCCGCGCTCGCCGAGCAGGGCGCCAAGGTGCCGGTGCTCGGGGACAAGAGCATCCCCAAGGAGAAGCTCCTCGGCTCCGGCGCCGACCTCTACGTGGACACCTTCGGCGCGATGCCGATGATGGGCGGCGGCGCCACCGGGCCGAGCGAGGAGGAGTACGCGGCGGCCGGCATCCAGCACGTGTACCTGCTCTCCACCGCCTGCGCCGGGACGCCGAAGGCCGCCAAGGCGCCGCGCACCGACCTGGCCGGGATCGAGGAGGACGTCCGCCGGCTCGGCGCCGTCACCGGCACGGCCGCGCGGGCGGAGGAGCTGGTCGCGGGGATGGAGAAGCAGCTCGGCGAGGTCCGCACCGCGCTCGCCGCCGTGCCGGAGGGGCAGCGGCCGAGCTACTTCGTCTTCGACTTCGACGCCGGCACCAAGCAGCCGGTGGCGGTCTGCGGCCGGCAGGTCGCCAACGCCGTGATCACCCAGGCCGGGGCGCGCAACGTGTTCGCCGACTGCGACGCCGACTTCAAGCCCGGCTCCTGGGAGGACGTGGTCGCCAAGAACCCGGACTGGATCCAGCTGGCCGTGCGCAACCGGGGCAGCGAGGAGGCCACGCGCAAGGCCTTCGACGAGGCCGAGGCCTTCCTGAAGGGCTTTCCCGCGACGCAGGGCCTGAAGGCCGTCCAGGAGGGGCACTTCGTCCGGCTCGGCTCCGAGGTGACGACCATCGCGGGGGTGCGCAACGCCGACGCCGTCCGGCAGATCGCCGCGACCGTCCACCCTGACCTCGTCAAGGCCCCCGACCTCGCCAAGAACGGGCAGTAGCCGGTGACGTCGGCCACCGCTCGGAAGGAGCGCGGCGAAGTCCGCCCGGCCCGCATCCTGCGGGCCGGGCCGCTGGCCGCCGTCCTCGTCGTCGCCCTGGTGCTCGCGCTGACCGCCGCCGTCTCGCTCGGCTCGGTGGACGTCCCGGCCGCCGAGGTCTGGTCGGTGGTCGCCCGCCGGCTCACCGGTCGGGCCCCGGAGCCCGGGACCCGTGATCTCATCGTCTGGCAACTGCGCGTTCCCCGTGCCCTGTTGGCGGCCGTGGTGGGCGCCGGGCTCGGCCTGGTCGGCACCGCCGTGCAGGCCCTGGTCCGCAACCCGCTCGCCGACCCGTACCTGCTCGGTATCTCCTCCGGGGCCTCGCTCGGCGCGGTCGCCGCGATCGTCCTCGGCACCACCCTCGGGCTCCAGCTCTCCTTCGGCAGCGCGCTCGGCCTCACCGTCTCCCTGGCGGCGTTCGCCGGCGCGCTCGCCGCGTTCTCGCTGGTCTGGCTGATGGCCCGGCGCGGTGGCGGCTTCTCCCCGCTGCGCCTGGTCCTCGCGGGCATCGGCATCGCCCAGTTCCTCGGCGGCATCACCAGCTACCTGGTCCTGCAGACCCGCGACGAGCAGCAGACCAGGGGCGTGCTGTTCTGGCTGATGGGCAGCCTCGGCGGCGCCGTCTGGGCCCAACTCGCCGTCCCGGCCGTCGCGGTGGCGCTCGGACTGGCCCTGCTCCAGGCCCGCGCCCGGGGGCTCAACGCGATGCTGATGGGCGACGAGACGGCCGCCGGGCTCGGTGTGGACGTCGCCCGGCTGCGCCGCGAGGTCTTCGTCGTCACCAGTGTGCTCACCGGGGTGCTGGTCGCCGTCTCCGGGGCGATCGGCTTCGTCGGGCTGATGGTGCCGCACGTGTGCCGGCTGCTGGTCGGCGCCGACCACCGGCGGCTGCTGCCGCTGTCCGCGCTCACCGGGGCGCTGCTGCTGGTCGTCGTCGACACGGTGGCCCGCACCGCCCTGGACGGCCAGGAACTGCCGATCGGCGTGGTCACCGCCGTCCTCGGCGCCCCCACCCTGCTCTACCTGCTGGACCGACGACTGGAGCGCAGTTGAGGATCGCCGTCGAGGACCTGAGTGTCGCCCTGGCCGGCCGGACGGTGCTGGCCGGGGCCAATCTGATCGCCGAGGAGGGGGAGATCGCCGGACTGGTCGGCCCCAATGGCAGCGGCAAGTCCAGCCTGCTGCGCACCGTCTACCGGCACCTGCGGCCCAGCGCCGGGCGGGTGCTGCTGGCCGGGCGGGACCTGGCGGAGCTACGGCCCGCCGAGTCCGCCCGGCACATCGGGGCGCTGCCCCAGGAGCGCGGCGGGGACTTCGAGTTGAGCGTCCGCGAGGTGGTCGCGATGGGCCGCACGCCCTACAAGCGGGCCTTCGCGGCCGACGACGCCGAGGACCGCCGGATCACGGCCGAGGCGCTGGCCCGGGTCGGCATGGCCGGGGCCGCCGACCGCCGGTTCGCCCAACTGTCCGGCGGGGAACGGCAACGGGTGCTGCTGGCCCGGGCGCTCGCCCAGCAGCCGGACGTCCTGGTGCTGGACGAGCCGACCAACCACCTGGACGTCCGGCACCAGGTCGAACTGCTCGCCCTGCTCCGGGAGCAGCGCCGCACCACCCTGGTGGCCCTGCACGACCTCAACGCCGCCGCCTCGGTCTGCGACCGGCTGCACGTCCTGCACCGCGGCGCCCTGGTGGCCTCCGGGACGCCGCGCGAGGTGCTGACCGCCGAGCTGCTGGCCGAGGTCTTCGGGGTGCGGGCCGCGGTGGTCGAACACCCGCTCACCGGCGACCCGTTGATCGCCTTCGACCACCGCGCCCCGGCAGCGGCGGCGGAAGCGGAGGCCGCCGCGCCGGGGCGCTAGGTGTTCCGTCCCTTCCCGTACGCGACCGTGTCCTAGCGGCACTCGTAGTGGCTCGGCCGGCCGTCCCGCAGGACCAGTCGGCCGAGCCGGGCGGCCTCGTCGCTGCGCAGCAACTCCCGCCGGCCGTCGGCGCGGTGGAGCACGGAGGAATGCCAGGGGGTGGTCCAGGAGTCGGCCGCCGCCAGCAGCCGGATGCCGAACTTGGACGCCCCGGCCGGCTGCGGGTGGATGGAGAGCCGGACGGCGCGCGGGTGGTGCTCGGCGATCAACTCGCCCCAGGCGCGGCTGCGCTGGATCACGCCGTAGGCGCGGCGGCGGCACTCCCGCTGGAGGGCGGAGCGGGTGCCGGTGAAGCCGACGGTGTCCTCGGTGAGGAAGCGGGTGATGCCCCGGTAGAGCCGCAGGGTCTCCTCCTCGGTCAGCACCTGTTCGCGCAGCTCCTCGACGCTCGGCGCGTACCGGGCGTGCACCCGGGCGCGCTTCTCGTCGTACGGGAGGTCGCCGAGGACGGCCCGCAGGTCGAAGGTGTCGAGGTGGGCCAGGCCCTCGCGGGCGATCATGGCGGTCAGGGCGTCCGAGTAGGCGTCTATGTGGTCGTCCGGGACGTTGATCAGGTCGCCGAAGATGTGCCCGTCCGAGCAGATCAGGATGCGCGCACCGGGTGCGTGCAGGCGGCCGATCTCGGCGCACAGGCCGTCGAGGAAGGTCAGCGACAGCCGTTCGCCCTCGTCGGGCAGGTGGCCGAGCACCTTCGCGGGGTTCGGCGACTTGCAGGGGAAGCCGGGCAGGGTCAGGACGATCGGTTCGCCGGCGGCGATGAAGTCCGCCAACTGCGCCAGCTGGAGCGGGAAGTGCTCCGGGCGGGCGTCGAACTCCGGGTCCGCGGCGCGGCGGTGCGGCAGCAGCAGGCCGAGGACGCGGGCGGCGAGGGCGGCGGCGGTGGTGCCGGGGGCGCTGGTGGCAGTGGTGAGGGCGTCGGGGGTGATGACGGCAGGGGCGGTGCCGACGGGCGGCATGGTGGGTCCTCCACGAAAGGCGGTGCGGTACGGGTTTCGGGCTCCGGGCGGTCGGAGCCGGACGGTCGGAGCCGGGGCGCGGTGCGCCCGGGGGTCAGCGGCGGTGGTCGTAGGCGACCGGCAGCCGGTTCACCCCGCGGGCCAGGACGGCGGGGACCCAGGCCAGGTCCGCCAGGCCGTCGCCGGCCGCCTCGGCCGGACGCAGCCCGGGCAGCCGGGTGAGCAGGGTGGCGAGGGCGACCTGGAGTTCGGCCCGGGCCAGCGCGGCGCCGGGGCAGTAGTGGATGCCGTGGCCGAAGGCCAGGTGGGCGTTGGGCGTGCGGTCGAGGTCGAGGCGGTCGGGCTCGGGGAACTGCGCGTCGTCGCGGTTGGCGGCGCAGAGCGAGACGATCACCGAGTCGCCGGCCGGGACGGTGGTGCCGAACAGGTCGCTGTCCTCGGCGAAGAACCGCCAGGTGGTGAGCTCGAACGCGGCGTCGTGGCGCAGCAGTTCCTCCACCGCCCGGGCGAGCCGGCCGGGCTCGTCGACGCCCTCGCGCAGCCGGGCGAGCTGCTCGGGGTGGCGCAGCAGGGTGACCAGCATGGTGGTGATCTGGTTGGTGACCGGCTCCTGCCCGGCGACCAGCAGCTGGAACACCATCGAGTCCAGCTCCGCGCGGCTCAACTCGCCCGCGTCATGGGCGGCGACGAGCCGGCCCAGCAGGTCCTCCTGTGCCGCCCAGCCGGGTTCGCGGCAGTCGGCGCGCTTACGGGCGACGACGTCGGCGATGTACGTCTGGAGGCCGCGCAGTCGGGCCTCGTACGCCGGGCGGCCGGGGTCCTGCGGGCCGACCGGCTGGACCACCTTGCCCCAGTCCCGGTCGAAGCGGTCCGCCAACTCGGGCGGAAGGCCGATGACTTCGGCGAGCACCCGGAAGGGGTAGTGGGCCGCGAAGCCGGCCACCAGGTCCGCGCCGCCGGACTCCGGCAGCTCGTCCACCAGGGCGTCGGCCAGCTCCCGGAACCGGGGGCGCAGCGACTCCACCCGGCGCGGGGCGAAGGCGTCGAGCACGAGCCGGCGCATCGAGGTGTGCTTGGGCGGGTCCTGGTGGAGCAGGTGGACCTGGAGCTGCGAGTGCTGGGGCTCGGGCATGATCGACGCGAGCCGGCGCCAGTTGTCGTTGCCGAGGCTGTGGTTCTTCCCGAGGCGGGGGTCGTTGAGGGCCGCGTGGGCGGCCCGGTAGCCGGTGACCAGCCAGGCGTGGATGCCGCTGGGGAACTCCACCCGGTGCACCGGCCCGGCCTCGCGCATCCGCTGGTAGAGCGGGTACGGGTCGCGCTTGCACTCCGGACCGTACAGCGGGACGGGGGAGGGCAGCCGGTCGTACCCGTACGGGCAGCGCGGGGCGTCGTCGGTGGCGGCCGGGTCGGGGATCGTGTCGGTCATCTGAGGAGGTCCTTCGGTGGGGAGGGGGTGGTGGTGGGGTGCGCTCGGGCGGGTGCGGCGCGGTGCGGTGCGGTGCGGGGTGGGGCGGTCAGGGCCTGGGGCGGCGGTGCAGGGCGAGCAGCGCGACGGCGGTGGCCGCGACGAGGGCGGCCAGGGCGATTCCGGCCCGGGTCCCGGTGGTGTCGCGGGCCCCGGCCAGGGCGGTGGCGGTCGCGAGGGCCGGGCCGAGCGCGAAGCCGAGGCTGCGGGCGAGTTGGACGGCGGAGCCGGCGGTGGCGAGCTTCCCGGGTGGGGAGGCGGACATCACCAGGGCCTGGGTGGGGCCGCCGTTGAGGCCCATCCCGGCACCGGCGAGGGCGAGTCGCGCGGCGATCTCGGGGGCGGACCAGCCGGTGTCCAGCGGGACGAGCAGGGCCAGGCCGAGGGTGGTGACGGCGGCGCCGGTGAGCGCGGTCGGGCGGGCGCCCCAGCGGTCGGCCAGCCGGCCGCCGACCCGGCCGGCCAGCACCATGCCGAGCGGGAACGCCAGCATGGTGAGCGCGGTGGCCGTGGCGCTCTCGCCCCGAGGGCCGCGCAGGTGCTGGGCGAGCAGGTAGTGGCAGGCCGCGAATCCGGCGGCGAGCGCCAGCACGGAGGCGTTGACCCCGGCGGTCCCGGCGGCCCGCAGCACCTCGGCCACCGGTCGGCCGCCCGGGCGGCGCAGCCAGAGCAGCACCAGCGGAACGGCGGGCAGGACGAGCAGCAGCCACAGCGCGGACTTCGGGGCCAGGGTGAGCCCGAGCAGGACGGCGGCCACGGCG
Source organism: Kitasatospora sp. NPDC001119 (assembly GCF_053598475.1). Taxonomy (NCBI): domain Bacteria; kingdom Bacillati; phylum Actinomycetota; class Actinomycetes; order Kitasatosporales; family Streptomycetaceae; genus Kitasatospora; species Kitasatospora sp. NPDC001119. The sequence continues at coordinate 442,467 of NZ_JBSFKI010000001.1, read as the reverse complement.
GCGCCGATCAGCGCGGCGTCGCCGAGCGAGGACCGGTCGGGCGGCCGCAGTCCGCCTCGGCGCGGGGCGTGGCGCCGCACGATCAGCACGGCGGCCAGGCAGACCGGCAGCTTCACCAGGAAGATCGCCCGCCAGCCCAGGTGGTCCAGCAGCAGACCGCCGATCACCGGCCCGGTGACGGCGCCGAGTGGACCGAGCGTCGCGGGCACGCTCATCGCCCGGCCGCGCAGCTCGGGCCGGACGGAGGTCGCGGCGAGCACCGGCATCAGGACGAAGAGCACGGCCCCGAAGGCGCCCTGGAACAGCCGGGCCGCGATCAGCCAACCGGCCCAGGGGGCGCAGGCGGCCAGCACGCTGCACAGGGCGAAGCAGCCGACCGCGAGCAGCAGGGCCGAGCGGGTGCCGACCTGGTCCAGCCAGCGCCCGGCGGGCAACAGCAGGGCGACGAGCGGGAGTTGGTACCCGAGGACGGCCCACTGGGCGACCCCGGGGGAGACGTGCAGGCCGGCCGAGATGTCGGTGAGCGCGAGGTTGACCACGTTCATGTCGAGCATTGCGACGAAGGACAGCAGTCCGGCGGCGACGACCAGGCTCCAGCGGTCCGCCGATGGTTGCTGACGCTCCGTCAGAGATGAGGCGGTCGGGGTTGGTTGCGCCGTCATGAAGTCCCTCCGTCTCCCGTACTGCTGTACCGGACGCCGCCTCGGCGGCGGGGTCCGGTACAGCAGTCGGTGGCGAGGGGGCTCCGGTTCCGAACACTTGGGGGATTTCTTCTCGATAGCCGGAAGCTGACGGCTGGCAGCGGACAACGGACAGATGACAGACGACAGCTTTCAGCGAACAGATAACAGATTTCGAAATCTGTTATCTGTTCGCTGTCAGTTGTCCGCCGCTGCCCGCTGCCCGCCGCCCGCCCGCCGCTCAGCAGGCGGTCGCGAGCTCCCCGGCCTCGGCGGCGCGCAGGCGTGCCACCAGCTCCTCCCGCGCCCGGGCGACCCGGGAGCGGACGGTCCCGACGGGGCAACCGGCGACCTCGGCCGCCTCGGCGTAGCTCAGGCCGACCACCTGCGTCAGCACGAAGGCCTCGCGCCGCTGGGCGGGCACCCGGTCGAGCAGGTCGCCGAGCGCGACGCCGTCCTCGAACCCGGCCGTCGGTGCGCCGCCCTGCCGCTCCGCCGCCTCCTGCCAGTCCGGCAGAGCCGCGCAGCGCGGCCGGGCGGCCGCCATCCGGTACCGGTCGATCACCGTCCGCCGGGCGATCGACAGCAGCCAGGTGCGGGCGGAGGAGCGCCCCGCGAACGCGGGCAGGCCGCGCAGTGCGCGCAGGAAGGTCTCCTGGGCGAGGTCGTCGGCGGACTGCACGTCGGTCAGGTGGGCGACGAAGCGCCAGACGTCCCGCTGGGTCGCCCGGACGAAGGCCTCGACGTCGGCCGCCCGTCCGGAGCGGGCGGTCAGTGCCAGTGCGGTGAGCTGCTCGTCATCCACGGCGGCCCCCTGCCCGGCCGGTCCCGGCGGCACGGCCATGCGGGACGATGGTCGTATGAGATGCGCGCAGTTCCGTACCGCTCTGTCCGCCCGGCTCGACGGCGAACCGAGCGGTCTGCCGGAGGTACGGCTGGACAGGCACGTCGCGCGCTGCGCCGGCTGCCGGGAGTGGCTGGCCAGGGCCGAGCAGCTGCACGGCCGGGTGCGGGCGGGCGCCACCGACGGGCCCTCGCCCGAGTGGTCGGCCCGGCTGCTGGCCCGGCTGGGCGAGGGCGGCCCCGAAGGCCGTGCTCCGGACGGACCGCGGTCCGTCGAGCGCTAGGCGCGGTGGGCGTGCCCGGCGGGGCGGGCACGTCCGGGGGAGCGGGAACGGCGGGACGGTGGCGCCGGCCGGAGCCGGTGCGCCGTCGAAGTCAGGCATGGGAAGGTCCCGAGGGGAAGGCGGGGAGCGGCACCGCGCAGGGCGGCACCGTCGGCGTCCATGGGCAGCCGCGCGGCACGCCGGCCCTGGGGAGGCGCGGCGGCGGACGCGGGCCCGCACCCTGACGGCACGACGGCGCGGGGCGCGGCCGTACGGCAGGGCGACCTGCCCGTCGCGGGGCCCCGGTGGCCGGAGGTGGCCGGGCGGGGAGGAGCAGCGGCGGGCGCGTCAGCAGGCGAGGGCGAACGCCGGCGGCCCGCGCCGGACCACGGCATGCGTCAGCAGCACCGACCGGGGCGGCCGGGCCCGGTCGTCGGCCGGGCGGGGCGGTGCCGGGGCCCGGTAGCCGAAGGGGCGCGCGAACAGCGCCAGCAGCGGGAGCAGGAGCGCGCCCGCGACCACCGCGCCGAGCGCACCGAGCAGCTCGAAGAGCCGGACCAGCGCCGCGTCGCCGCGCCAGAGCAGGAGCGCGCACGCCAGCGCGGCGAGCACGTGGGCGGCGGCCATTCCCGGTGACATGCCGTGGGACATCCCGTGCGCCATGTCGTGCGCCGGTCCTTGCGCCGGTGCGCTCACCAGGTCCTGCGCCGTGCCGTACGACCCGCCGCCGTGCAACGCGCCGTCGGGCATCATGTGCGGTCCGTCGGGCATCCCGGTCATCCCGGGCAGGCCCGCGTCCACGGCGGTCGCGCCCGAGCCCCCGTGGTGCGTCCCGGCCGCCGGCCGCAGACTGCCGGTGGCCGGCGGGACGTCCGGGTCGATGCCCGCCATCCGCGCCAGTTCGACCGGGGAGAGCCCGCCGGGTGCCCGGTCGGGGTTGCACAGCAGGAGGGCGGCCCAGTCCGTGGTGGCGAGCCGGCCGAGGCCGCCGCCCCCTCGGGAGAACGCCGCGGCCTGTTCGAACAACTGGTGCAGCGCGGTCTGCGCCACGACCATCCAGAGGCTGATCACCCCGAGCCCGCGCCGTTTCCCGGCGAGCAGCCAGGTCAGCCCGAGGACCGCCCCGAACCCGCCGGCCAGCACCGTCGGAGAGACTCCGGATCCGGCCATGGCGACGTGCGCGGTGGCGGCCATCGCCATGCACAGCGCGGCGAAGACCACGGCGCGCAGCAGGCGGATCCGGTCGGTCATCACGATGGCACTCATCGTCGCACCCGCCCTGCCCGGCCCGTAGCGCACCCTCCGGTCATGGCCGGTTCTGTGCCGTGAGACCATGCCCGGCCGCCGGCCCCCGGAGCCCGCCGGATCACCACCCGGTTCGGCCCGCCGACCCGACGCGACGAACCGAACAACGGCTCGTAGGACCATCGGGGCGGTTTGACAGCACGTACCCCATTGCTCACTTAATGTGCACCACCCCGTACGGTGCGTATCGGGACGACGCTGTTCAGAAGCAGGGAGGTCCGGCCTTGGAGACCCCGACGGATACCTCGGCGCCCATTGCCGACAATGCCAAGTCCGCTGCCCCCACGGAGCCGACCGTCCCGCAGCAGGCGACAGGCCGGAAACAGGCGACGGCCGTGGTTGAAGTCGAAGCCGAGGAACCCGGCGAGCAGGCCGAAGCCGCCGCCCCGGCCGGAGCTGTCGAACCGGCCGAAGCCATCGAGCCGGATGAAGCAGAGGAGTCGGCCAAGGCTGAGGAAGCTGCCGGACCGGCCGAAGCCGCCGAGTCGGCCGACGTCGCCGGACCAGCCGAAGCCGCAGAGCGGGCCGAAGCCGAAGAGCCGACCGAAGCGGCGGACGCGGCCGGAGCCGCTGAACCGGCCGAGGCCGCAGAGCAGGCCGACCCACCCGGATCCACCGAGCCCGCCGACGAGGCCGACCCCGCCACCCCGGCTGAAGCAGCGGAGTCGGCCGAGGCCGCCACCCCGGCCGAGCCCGCGAAGCCGACCGAGCCCGCCGCCCTGCCCGCGTCCGTCGACCTCGCGGACCCCGGCTTCTGGCAGCTGCCCGCCCCCGACCGCGCCGCCGCCTTCGCCGAGCTGCGCCGCCGCCCCGGTCCGGTGTTCTTCGGCGACCGCGCCACCGGTCGCGGCTTCCACGCCCTGGTCCGTCACGCCGACGTGGTCGAGGCCAGCCGCACCCCCGCCGTCTTCCTCAGCGGCCCCGGTGTGACCACCCCCGTCCCGGCCCGCTGGGTCCGGCTGCTGTTCGGCGACTCGATGGTGAACCTGGACGACCCCCGCCACGCCCAGCTGCGCCGGATCGTCTCGCGGGCGTTCACCCCGCGGCTGCTCGACCGGGTCGAGGAGGACGTCCGGCGGATCAGCACCGAGCTGGTCGACCGGATCGAGCGGGAGCGGCCGGAGGACTTCGTGACCGCGGTCGCCGCCGAACTCCCGTTCCAGGTGATCTGCACCATGATGGGCATCCCGGAGCGGCCGCGCCGCACCATCCTCGACCTGGTCAACCGCACCTCCGAGGACATCGGTGTGGCCCGGCCGCTGCGCCGCCGGCTGCGGGTGCCGGGGCGCGGGCTGCGGGCGCTCGCCCGGATGCAGGGCATCGTCGCCGGGATCGGCCGCCGTCGCCGTCGCCGGCCGGAGGAGGACCTGATCTCCGCGCTGGTCACCGCCGACGTGGACGGCCGCCGGCTCACCGGACGCGAGCTGGGCGCCTTCTTCAGCCTGCTGCTGGTCGCCGGGGTCGAGACCACCCGCAACGCGCTGGCCCACGGCCTGCACCTGCTGACCGTCCACCCCGAGCAGCGCGCCCTGCTACTCGAGGACCTCGACGGACGGCTCGGCGGCGCGGTGGACGAGATGGTCCGCCACGCCACGCCGATCATCCAGTTCAACCGGACCCTCGCCGTCGACCACGAGCTGGGCGGCTCCGGCGGCCCGCTGCTGCGCGCGGGGGAGAAGGTCGCGCTGTTCTACGGCTCGGCCAACCGCGACGAGGAGGTCTTCCCCGACCCCGACGTCTTCGACATCACCCGCACGCCCAACGCCCACCTCGGCTTCGGTGGCGGCGGTCCGCACTACTGCCTCGGCGCGCACCTGGCCCGGCAGGAGATGACGACGCTGTTCCGCGAGCTGTTCACCCGCCTTCCCGAGGCGCGGTCGGTCGGCGAGCCGCAGCTCGTCCCGTCCAGCTTCGACCACCGGGTCCGCTCGCTGCGCTTCACCTTCTGAGCCTCCTGAGCGCCCCGGCCGCCCTAGATGTCCCGGCTGCCCCGGCCACCCTGGGCGCCCCGGAGGTCCAGGCCGCCCCGGACGCTCCGGGCCTCCTGAGCGACCGGTCCCCTCCGGACGGCCGGGGCTCCGGCGGCTACTCGGCCGGCTCCCAGACCGCGTTGTCGTGCGCGAACAGCACCCGGTGCGGCCCGTGCTCGGCCACCCGGTCGAGCCAGGCCCGGTACCCGGGCAGCGGCGGGGCCACGCCCTCGCGCACCGCCCGCCGGGCGAGCACCGCCTGCCCGTACTCGGAGGCGAAGTCGTAGGCCTGCCCGGCCAGCAGGACCGGCCCGCCGCCCGGGCGGTCCACCAGCAGCGACTGGTGGCCCCCGGTGTGGCCGGGGGTGGGCAGCACCCGGACGCCCGGCCAGACCTCGGCCTCGCCGTCGAGTTCGCGGTACTCGGCGCCGGGGAAGTCGACCAGCGCGTCGATGGTGTACCCGCCGCGCCGGGCGGTGGCCAGCTCCTCGGCCTGGACCAGGACGGGCGTGCCGGCGAACAGCGGGTTGCCGCCGCAGTGGTCGAAGTGGAGGTGGCAGTTGACCACCAGGTCGATGTCGGCGACGGCGACCCCGGCCGCCGCGAGCGCCTCCGGCAGCGGGCGGCGGACCGGGCGGTAGTGCGCCTCGGTCTCCGGTTCGCCGCCACCGATCCCGGTGTCGAACAGCAGCAGTCCCTCCGGACGCCGGACCAGGTACGCGAGCACCGGTTCCACGCGCGGCTCCGGGCCGCCCACTTCGGTGGCCGGTCGGACGAAGTACCCCAGGTCGAGACGGCGGATCACGTGCAATTCAGCCCCCATGTCGCAGTGCGTCGCTCTGCCCCCGTACGGGCGGCCGCGCGGGCCCCCCGGTTCGCACCCTACCCGCCGACCGGCAGCCCCCGGTCGGCCTTCACCTGCTTCATCGTCAGGTGCGAGTTGACCTGCGCGATGCCCGGCAGGCCGGAGAGCACGTCGGTGATGAAGCGTTCGTACGCGGCGATGTCGGCCACCGCGATCCGCAGCAGGTAGTCGGGCTCGCCGAACAGCCGGTGGGCCTCCACCACTTCCGGCAGCTCGGCCACCCGGCGCTCGAACTCGGCGACCGTCACCTGGTCCTCGTGACGCATGGTGATCGTCACGAAGGGCTGGAACCCGCGCCCGACCGCCGCTCCGTCCAGCACCGCCCGGTAGCCGCGGATCACACCGTCCTGCTCCAGTTGACGCACCCGGCGCAGGCAGGGGGACGGGGTGAGGTCCACCCGGGAGGCCAGCTCGGCATTGGTCAGGCGCCCGTCCTGCTGGAGCTCGCGGAGGATTCTGCGGTCGATTCGGTCCATGGCGCAACATTCTGCCAAAACGCTGCTCCGACCAGCATGAAGTCGCCATCGCGTGCCAGCCCGATCCGGCTACCTTCAGTGACCGAACCCGCTGCCGGGTCACTCCGGCAGATCCCCGGGGCACCCCGGCAGGCCGCTGGAACAACCTCCGGCCGATCGCCGGAACGACCCCCGGCCGATCCCGCCGGGCCCACACCGCGACGAGCACGACAGGCCACGCCCACGCCCATGGACACCCACGCCCTCCTCCTCTTCCTCGGAGTCGACCTCCTGCTGGTCTGCACCCCGGGCCCCGACTGGCTCTACATCGCCGCCCGCGGCCTCGGTCAGGGACGCCGCGCCGCGCTGATCGCGGTCGGCGGGGTCTGCGCCGGGTACGCCGTCCACACGCTGCTCTCCAGCGCCGGACTGGCCGCCGCGCTGCGCGCCGTCCCGGCCGCCCTGCCCGTGCTGCGCCTCACCGGCGCCGCGTACCTGCTGGTGCTGGCCGTCATGATGCTGCTGGCGCTGCGCAAGAGCGGGGGCGCCGCCGCCCTCGCCGCGCCCAAGCCGCAGCCCACCGCGACGGTGCTGCGCCAGAGCATGCTGACCGCGCTGCTCAACCCCAAGGGGCTGCTGCTCTACCTGTCCCTGGTGCCGCAGTTCGTCGACCCGGCCGCCGCCCTGCCGGTCGGCGGCCAGGTGCTCGCGCTCGGCTCGCTCAACGTGCTGGCCTGCGCGGTGGTGTACGGGCTGGTCGCGTACGCCAGTGGGCGGCTCGGCGGTCGGTTCGGCGGCACCCCGCAGGCGGCCCGCCGGATGACCATGGTCTCGGCGGTGCTGTTGATGCTGGTGGCGGGCGTCACAGCGAGCGCCTGAGAACGGGAGCACAATGCCGGGCATGACCGAGCGCCCGTTGCCAGAAGGAACCACCGCGGCCACTGGAACCACCGGAACCACGGCAGCCGCCGGAGCCGTCGACCGCCCGACCGCCCACGCCTGGGCCGCTCTCGGCGGACCGCCCGAGCTGCTGGAGCGGGTGACCTTCCACGGCCCGGAGGACGTCCTGCCCTCCGGGCTGCCGGTGCGCCGGCTCGCCCGGGCCACCGTGGCGGTCTGTTCACTGGCCGCCGCCGAGCTCGCGTCCCACCGCGCCGGAGGCTCGGCGCCCCTGGCCGCGTCCGTCCCCGCCGTCCGGGTGGACCAGGGGGCCGTCGCCACCGCCTTCGTCAGTGAGCGGCACCTGACGGTCGACGGCCGCGCGCCCGTCAACTTCGCCCCGCACTCCGGCTTCTGGCGTACCGCCGACGGCTGGGTGCGCACCCACGCCAACTACCCGCACCACCGGACCCGGCTGCTCTCCGCCCTCGGCCTCGCCGCGGACGCCGGGCCCGAGCAGCTCGCCGAGGTGCTCGGCAGGCTGCCGGCCGAGCGGATCCAGGAGCGTGCGTACGCGGCGGGAGCGCTCGCGGTGGCCGTCGTGCCGGTGAGCAGCGTCGTGCACCCCCTCGTGGAGCACCTGGAGGTCGGCGCCGCCGCCGGAACCGCGCCGGTCCGCCCGCTCGGCCAGGCCCCGGTGGACCGGCCCGCCGCCGGGATCCGGGTCCTCGACCTCAGCCGCGTGATCGCCGGACCGGTGGCCACCCGTACCCTCGCCCTGCTCGGCGCCGACGTCCTGCGGGTCGACTCGCCCCGGCTGCCCGAGGCCGACGACGCCCACGCCGACACCGGTTTCGGCAAGCGCTCCACCCGCCTCGACCTCGCCGAGCCCGCCGACCGCGCCGTCTTCGACGGCCTGCTCGCCACCGCCGACGTCGTCGTCTCCGCGTACCGCCCCGGCTCCCTCGACGCCCACGGCCTCGGCCCCGACGCGCTGTTCGCCCGTCGCCCGGACCTGATCCTCGCCCAGCTCTGCGCCTGGGGTTGGACCGGCCCCTGGGCCGGGCGGCGCGGCTTCGACAGCCTGGTCCAGGCGGGTGTCGGCATCGCCGCCCACGAGGCCGCCCCCGAGACCGGATCCGCCACCGGCGGCCGCCCCGGCGTGCTGCCCGCCCAGGCCCTCGACCACGGCACCGGCTACCTCGTCGCCGCCGCCGTGCTGCGCTCCCTCACCGACCAGCGCACCCGCCGCCCCGGCGGCCGCCACCTGCGCTTCTCCCTCGCCGGCACGGCCTCCTGGCTGCTGCACGGCATCGAACCGGAGACGCCGCGGGGAGGCCCGTCCGAGCCCTACGACCCCGCCCGCCGGCTGGCCGAGGTCGACTCCCCGTACGGGCGGCTGCGCCACGCCCTGCCGCCGATCGGGTACGAGGGGGCGCCCGCCGACTGGTCGCGCCCGCCGGGGCGTTGGGGAACGGACGAGCCGGTCTGGCTCTGACGGCCTCGGGCGGGCGCTGTCCGAGGCGTCTGGCAGCATCGCCGTCATGACCGCACACGCCACGGACTACACCTGGTTCACCCGGTGCTACCCCGTCCTGGGGGAGGCCTGCTGCCTCACCCAGGTGCAGGGGCTCGAGGCCGGTGAACTGCTGCGCCGCTTCAACGCCCTGCCGGGGACGGGTGCCGTCGGGCTGGAGGGGGTGGTGGCCCGCTGGAGCTCCTACACGAACGGGGCCGACGCCGAGGCCAGGGAGCTGTTCGACCCCGCCGAGGACCGGTTGCTCGTCGCCGTCACCGAACTCGACGGCTGGGCACTCGCGGTGGAGCCCTTCGGCTACCTCGGCATCCTGGAGAAGGAGATCCTCCGGCTCGCCGAGGGCACCCGGCTGGTCTCGCACTACCGCAACGCCCTGGGGGCCGACCACTTCCACTGGTGGGAGCACGGCATCCAGCGGCTGCACTTCGAGCCGCTCTTCCCCGACCAGCGGGACGGCACGGACGCCGAGGCGCCCGGCATCCCCGAGCTGCTGACCGCCTGCGGCTTCGAGCTGGAGACGGAGGCGTACGACCTGTGCGGCGAAGCCGCGTTCGCGCTCGCCGAGCGGCTGACCGACGTCCGGCTCGACCCGGAACGGCTGGAGGCCGCGACCTTCCGGATCGGCTACGCCCCGCGTCCGTGAGCCGTTTCGCGTCCGTGAGCCGTGCCGTGCCCGTGAGCCGCTCCGCGTCCGTGAGCCGTTCCGCCCAGCGCTGAGGCCGCGCCCCGGCGGGACGCGGCCTCGGTGCACCGGACGGCTGTTGTCAGACCCCGGACGGGATCTGCTTGGCCCGGCTGCGGACCTGGAGCGCCGTCACGATCTCGACCAGGCCCAGGATCACCAGCCAGCACCCGGACAGTACGGCCAGCGCGGTGATCGACCCGACCGGCCACACCATCAGCAGCACACCGGCCAGGGTGTTGGCCACGCCCGCGAAGGCCTGCCAGCCCCGGGCGGGCATCATCGGGTCGGAGATCGCGGCGGCGAGCTGGGTGATGCCGCGGAACAGCCAGCCGATCCCGATCCAGAGCGCGAGCAGCAGCAGCGACTGCACCGCACTGCGGAAGCAGAGCAGTCCCAGCAGCACGCAGATCGCGCCGCTGATGAAGGCCAGCACCCGCAGTGCGGTGGTGGAGTGGGTGCCGAACGCGGCGATCAGCTGCACGATGCCGATCACCAGCAGGTAGAGGCCGAACAGCACGCCCACCACCAGGAGCGTCTCCCGGGGCCAGGCGAAGACCACGATCCCGAGGGCGAGCGAGGCGAGTCCGGCGACCAGCAGGACCTGCCAGGCGGCCTTGGCGAGCAGTCCGAGCGGACCCTGGACCGGGGTGCCGTCGGGGGTGATGATCGGAGGGGCCACGGTGGCGTACTCCTCGGGGCTGACGCCGGGGCGGCCGGCTGACGGGCAGGGAACGAACCCCAGCCTCTCCGCGCCACGGCCGGACCGCGCGTCGGATACGGCCGTTCGGGGGATTCGCCGCGGTCGCCGGAACGTCACCCTCCGGACACTTGCCGTCGATACCATCCGTCGGTATGACTTCTGAAGGGTGGGGGACCCCTCCGGTCGAGCCGATCAGCCAGCACTACATCGTCTGCGGGGGCAACGCGCTGGCACACCGACTGGTCCTGGAACTCGTCGAGCACTACGAGGTCCCGGTCGTCGTCCTGGTCGCCGACCGGACCCGCGACCACGCGCCGCAGATCGAGCAACTCTCCGGCGTGGCGGCGGTCGTGGAGTACGCCAGCGTCACCGAGGAGGCGCTGCGCGCGGTGTCCATCGGCACCGCGCGCGGCCTCGCCCTGGTCGAGGGGAGCGACCAGGAGAACATCCACGCCGCGCTCAGCGCGCAGAACCACAACCCGGACATCCGCATCGTGTTCCGGATGTTCAACCAGCGGCTCGGCGAGAACATCGAACGGCTGCTCAGGAACGGTGCCGCGCTCTCCGGCTCCGCCACCGCCGCCCCGGCCTTCGCCTCCGCGGCGCTCGGGCGGCCCAACTCGGTGGAGATCGAAGGGCGTTACCTGCACATCGCGTTCGACGACGACATCACCTCCGACCGGATCTGCGTGGTCGCCGACCAGATCGACCGGCAGGACCTCGGCAGGATCCGGCTGCTGCCCGAGCAGCAGGGAGACTCGGCCGAATTCGTCCGGCTCGCCGCCGAGTTCGGCGACCAGGGGCCGATCCGCCCCGGTGGCGTACGGCCCGAACCGGCGCCGTCGGCCGAACCGGAGCCTTCGGCCGAACCGGCGCCGGCGGCCGAACCGGAGCCTTCGGCCGGGCCGATGCCGCCGGCCGGTCCGGTGCCGTCGCCCGGCCCCGCCCCGGAGGGGGAAGCGGGCGGCCGGGCGGCGCTCCAGGTGCTGCGGATCGAGCCCCGGGAACCGATCGACTGGATGAGACGGCTGCGCTGGCGGCTGCTCGACACCATGCGCTTCTTCACCAGCGCCCGGATGCGCCTGGTGCTGCTCACCGCCCTCGCGGCGGTGCTGCTGGCCTTCGGCGTGCTCTGGTACCTCAACCGGAACTTCGGCTGGACCGTCTACATCGCGCTGCTCGACCTGGCCGGCGCCGCCCAGCCGGACCAGCTCTCCGACGTCGCCGCCGGGACGGGGGCGGGCACCGGCGGGTTCTGGCAGCGGGTCGCGCAGGTGGTGATCACCATCTGCGGGATCACCTTCGCGCCGGTCGCCACCGCGATCGCGGTCGAGGTGCTGGGCTCCGGGCGGCGCGGGCAGCCGCGCAACCCCGGGGCGGGCACCCGGGACCACGTGATCGTCGTCGGCCTCGGCAACGTCGGCACCCGGGTCGCGACCCAGCTGCACACCATGGGCGTGCCGGTGGTCTGCATGGAGCGGGACCCGCAGGCGCGCGGCATCGCCGCCGTACGGGCACTGGGGATCCCGGTGGTGATGGGCGACGGCCCGTTCGAACAGCAGCTGCGCCGGGCCCGGCTGAAGCACAGCAGGGCGCTGGTCGCGGTCAGCGGGGACGACGCCACCAACCTGGAGGCGGCCCTGGAGGCGCGCCACGGGAATCCCGAGGTCCGGGTGGTGGTGCGGCTGTTCGAGGACGACTTCGCGAGTCACTTCTACAAGACGCTGGACAACGCGGCCTCCCGGTCGGTGTCCTACCTGGCCGCGCCCGCCTTCGCGGCGGCGCTGATGGGGCGCGAGGTGCGCGGGACGCTGTCGGTGCTCCGGCACGTGCTGCTGATCGCCGAGCTGACGGTGGAGGACGGCAGCGGGCTGATCGGGCTGAACCGGCACGACCTGGAGGACCCGGGCGGCGTCCGGGTGATCGCGGTGCGCTTCGCCCACGGCGGACAGCTGCAGTGGAACTTCCCCGACCGCACCCGGCGGCTGGCCCCGGGCGACCAGATCGTGGTCGCCGCCACCCGCAGCGGGCTCGCCCGGCTGAACACGGTGGCGGTGGAGGAGCAGGGCTGAGCGGGGCTGTCCTCGGACAGGGTTCAGCTGACAGATTTCAGATTTCAACATCTGAAATCTGAAATCTGTCAGCTGTTATCCGTCGGCCGTCAGTTGTCAGCCGTCCTCGGCCGTCAGCGGTTCTGGAACTCCGGCGGGCGCTTCTCGGCGAAGGCCGTCATGCCCTCCTTCTGGTCCGCCGTGGCGAAGGCCGCGTGGAAGAGCCGGCGCTCGAAGCGGACGCCCTCGGCGAGCGTCGTCTCGAAGGCGCGGTTGACGCTCTCCTTCATCATGATCGCGGCCGGGGCGGACATCGCCGCGATCGTCTCGGCGGTGGCCAGCGCCTCGGACAGCAGCTGGTCGGCGGGGACGATCCGGGAGACCAGCCCGGCCCGCTCGGCCTCCTCGGCGCCCATCATCCGACCGGTCAGGCACAGCTCCATGGCCTTCGCCTTGCCGACCGCCCGGGTCAGCCGCTGCGAGCCGCCGATGCCCGGGATCACGCCGAGCTTGATCTCCGGCTGCCCAAACTTCGCGGTGTCCGCCGCCAGCAGGACGTCGCACAGCATGGCCAACTCGCAGCCGCCGCCCAGCGCGAACCCGGCGACCGCCGCGATCACCGGCTTGCGCAGGGCGCCGAGCCGGTCCCACGGGCCCAGCCAGTCGTCCAGGTAGACGTCCGGGAACCGGTTGCCCTGCATCTCCTTGATGTCGGCGCCGGCCGCGAAGGCCTTCTCCGAGCCGGTGATCACCAGACAGCCGACCTCCGGGTCCCGGTCGAAGGCGGTCGCGGCGGCGACCACCTCGTTCATCAGCTGGGTGTTCAGCGCGTTGAGCGCCTTGGGCCGGTTGAGCGTGATCAGCCCCACCCGGCCCTTGCGCTCGACCAGGATCGTCTCGTAGGTCTCGGTCTCGGTCATCGCCGTCGACTCCCATTTCCGCTGCTCGGCGCCCGTGGGAGCGCCCTGACCACCCAACGATCTACGACGCGCCCCGCCTCGCGCCAGTCTTGGTATGCGAGACGCCGGTCACCAGGGGACGGAGGCGGCGGCGGGGCGGTCGGACGGAGGCGGCGGGACGGAGTGCCGGCCGGACGGACGCCGGGCCGGTCAGAAGCGGACGCCGTAGCGCTCCGCCGCCTGCCGTACGGTCTCCGCCTTCACCTCGCCCCGGCGGGCCAGCGCGGCCAGCGCCGCGACCGTCACCGACTCGGCGTCCACCCCGAAGTGCCGCCGCGCCGCCGCCCGGCTGTCCGAGAGGCCGAAGCCGTCGGTGCCCAGCGAGGTCCAGTCCTGCTCCACCCACGGGCGGATCTGGTCCGGCACCGCGCGCATCCAGTCGCTGACCGCCAGCACCGGCCCGGGTGCCCCGGCCAGCGCCCTGGTCACGTACGGGACGCGGGCCGCCGCGCCGGTACCGGCCGCGGCCTGCGCCAGGTTGGCCGCGTCGCAGTCCAGCGCCTCGCGGCGCAGCTCCGTCCAGGAGGGTGCGGACCAGACGTCGGCCGCCACGCCCCACTCCTCGCCGAGCAGCCGCTGCGCCGTCAGGGCCCACTGCACGGCGGTGCCGGAGGCGAGCAGTTGGAGCCGCGGCGGGTCGGCGGGCAGGTCGACGGCCGGGGTGGCGGACGACGCGGCGGCGTCCGCCGTGCGGTAGCGGTAGAGGCCGCGCAGGATGCCGTCCACGACCTCCTCGCCGTCCGGGAGCGCGGGCTGCACCAGCGGCTCGTTGTAGACGGTGAGGTAGTAGAACACGTCCTCGCCGTGGGGGTGTTGCTCGCTGCCGCCGTACATCCGGCGCAGGCCCTCGCGGATGATCACGGCCACCTCGTAGCCGAACGCCGGGTCGTAGGAGAGCGCGGCCGGGTTGGTGGAGGCGATCAACTGGGAGTGGCCGTCGGCGTGTTGGAGGCCCTCGCCGGTCATGGTGGTGCGGCCGGCGGTGGCGCCGACCAGGAAGCCGCGGCCCAACTGGTCGGCCATCGCCCACATCTGGTCGGCGGTGCGCTGCCAGCCGAACATCGAGTAGAAGATGTAGAACGGGACGACCGGCTCGCCGTGGGTCGCGTACGAGGTCGCGGCGGCGGTCAGCGAGGCCATCGAACCGGCTTCGGTGATGCCCTCGTTGAGGATCTGGCCGGTCGTCGACTCCTTGTAGTGGAGCAGCTGGTCGCGGTCGACCGGGTCGTAGGTCTGCCCGAGCGGGGAGTAGATCCCGGCGGTCGGGAAGAGCGACTCCATGCCGAAGGTGCGGGCCTCATCCGGGACGATCGGCACCCAGCGGTGGCCGGTCGCCTTGTCCCGCAGCAGGTCCTTGATCAGCCGGACGAAGGCCATGGTGGTGGCGATCTCCTGGCTGCCGGAGCCCTTGAACAGCGTCTCGAAGGGCTTCGCGGGCGGGGCCGGCAGCGGGGTGAAGCGCACCCGGCGGGCGGGCGCCGGCCCGCCCAGTGCGGCGCGGCGCTCGCGCAGGTAGCGGGCCTCCGGCGAGTCCGGGCCGGGGTGCGCGTACGGGGGTAGCGGGTCGTTCAACGCAGCGTCCGGAATGGGGAGTTCGAGCAGGTCGCGCATGGCCCGGAACTCGGCTCCGGAGAGCTTCTTCATCTGGTGGTTGGCGTTGCGGGACTCGAAGCCGGGGCCGAGCGTCCAGCCCTTGACGGTCTGCACCAGCACCACGGTGGGCGCGCCCCGGTGTTCCAGCGCCGCGCGGTAGGCCGCGTACACCTTGCGCGGCTCGTGGCCGCCCCGGGAGGTGGCGACCGTCTCGATCAGCCGCCGGTCGTCCACGGTGTCGGCGAGCGCCCGCAGTTCGGGCGAGCTGTGGAAGAGGTGCTCGCGGACGTACCCGGCGTCCGAGGCGGCGTAGGTCTGGAACTGCCCGTCCGGCACCTCGCCGAGCCGGCGGACCAGTGCGCCCGTGGTGTCGCGGGCCAGCAGTTCGTCCCAGGCCTCGCCCCACAGCGACTTGACCACGTTCCAGCCGGCCGCGCGGAAGCGGCGTTCCAGCTCCTGCACGATCTTGCCGTTGCCGCGCACCGGCCCGTCCAGGCGCTGCAGGTTGCAGTTGACGACGAAGGTGAGGTTGTCCAGGCCCTCCCGGGCGGCCAGCGCGAGCGCGGCGGTGGACTCGGGCTCGTCCATCTCGCCGTCGCCGAGGAAGGCCCACACGTGCGAGCCGGAGGTGTCCTTGATCCCGCGCGCGGTCAGGTAGCGGTTGAACCGGGCCTGGTGGATCGCCGAGAGCGGCCCGAGGCCCATCGAGACGGTCGGGAACTCCCAGAACCAGGGCAGCCGGCGCGGGTGCGGGTAGGAGGGCAGGCCGTCGCCGCCGGCCTCCTGGCGGAAGCGGTCCAGCTGGGCCTCGGAGACCCGGCCCTCCAGGAACGCGCGGGCGTAGACGCCGGGGGCGGCGTGGCCCTGCACGTACAGCTGGTCGCCGGAGCCGTCGGCCTCCTTGCCGCGGAAGAAGTGCTGGAAGCCGACCTCGTACAGCCAGGCGGCGGAGGCGTAGGTGGCCATGTGCCCGCCCAGGCCGCCGCGGTGGTTGCCCCTGGTCACCATGGCGGCGGCGTTCCAGCGGTTCCAGGCGGTGATCCGGCGCTCCATCTCCTCGTCGCCGGGGAACTCCGGTTCGGCGGCGGTGGGGATGGTGTTGACGTACGGGGTGTCCAGCAGCGGAGGGACGTCGAGCCGCTGCAGCTCGGCGTGCTCGACGAGGCGGCGCAGCAGGTGGGCGGCGCGGTTCGGTCCGCCGAAGTCGCGGGCGGCGTCGAGGGACGCGCGCCACTCCGCGATCTCCTCGGGGTCGTGGTCGGGAAGCTGGTCGAGCTGGGACACGGGTGGTTCCCCTTTACCGGTGCGCTTCAGGGTGCTTATTCCAGGATGCGGAATAGCATTTCTCTCCATGGAACTATTTGGACGGTAGAGAGCGATCGGGCGGTCCGTCAACCGCTACTGGCGGGTAGTTTGAGCGATGATCGATCATCTCTATACGAACTTTATGCGGAAGGGCAACCCCGGCCCGAGCGGCTCAGTCGGAGTGCCGGGCGTACTCCAGGACGTGCTCGGCCAGCAGCCGGCCGACCGCCGGGTCCTGCCGCCGGAAGGCCTCGATCAGCGGCCGGTGGTCGGCGGCGTTCTCGTGCAGCTCCGGCCGGACCCGGTGCAGCGACAGCACCGTCCACACCTCGACCCCGAGGCCCTCCCAGGCCCGCAGCAGCGTCCCGTTGCCGGAGGCGGCGACGATCTCGCGGTGGAAGGCCACCCCGTGCCGGGCCTGGCCGAGGGCGTCGCCCGCCGCCGCGGCCGCCGCCATCCGCTCGGCGTGCCGCTCCAGCGCGGTGGTGTCCCCGGCGAGCCGGACCACCGCCGACTCGGCGGCCAGCCGCTCCAGCGCGGCCCGCACCTGGTAGACCTCGCGCAGCTCGGCCGGGCCGATCTCGCGCACCCGCACGCCCCGGTTGGGCTCGGCGTCGAGCAGCCCGAGGGTCTGGAGCGCGCGCAGCGCCTCGCGGACCGGCGCCTGGCTGACGTTCAACTCGGCGGCCAGGCGCCGCTCGACGATCCGGTCCCCGGGCTGCCAGCGGCCGTTCAGCAGGCCCTCCAGCAGCAGCCCGCGCACCTGCTCGCCCAGCGGCACCCGGGACAGCGGGTCGGTGCCCCCGGCCGGAGTCGGCGGCGGGACCGGGTGGTTCATGGCGGGCTCCAGGTGTGCCGTGAAAGTGGGGAAGGGGTGGGGCTCAGGCCAGGCCCAGTTCGTCGCCCTCGCGCGGGGCGAGGAAGCGGGCGACGTCCGCCTCCGTCACCTCGGCGAGCGTGCCGGGCTTCCACCGGGGGTTGCGGTCCTTGTCGATCACCTGTGCGCGGACGCCCTCGACCATGTCGTGGCCCTCCAGCGCGGCGCAGGAGATCCGGTACTCCTGGTCGAGCACGGCCTCCAGCGAGGGGAGCGTACGGGCGCGGCGCAGCGCGGCCAGGGTGGTCTTCACGGCGGTGGGGGAGTTCGCCAGGACGGCCTCGGCGGCCTCCTTCGCCTCCGGGACACCGGAGTTCAGCAGCCGGTCGACGATCTCCTCGACCGTGTCGGCCGCGTAGCAGGCGTCGATCCAGGGGCGCTGGGCGGCCAGTGCGGCGGGCGGCGCGGGCTCGGCGTGCGCGGCGACGACGGCCGCGACGGCGGAGGCGACGGCGGTGGTGCCGGCGGTGGTGGTGCTGTCGGGCGCCGTGGCGGTGCTTCGGCCCAGGGCGTCGAGCAGGTCCGGGATGCGCCGCGAGGGCACGAAGTGGTCCGCGAACCCGCACAGCAGGGCGTCGCCCGGGCCCATCGAGGCCGCGCTGAGCCCGAGGTGGGTGCCCAACTCGCCCGGGGCGTGGGCGAGCAGCCGACTGCCGCCGACGTCCGGGGCGATCCCGATCCGGGTCTCGGGCATCGCGACGGTGGACCGCTCGGTGACGATCCGCACCGCGCCGTGGGCGGACACGCCGACGCCGCCGCCCATGGTGATGCCGTCCATGACCGCGACGTACGGCTTCGGGTAGCGGGCGATCAGCGCGTTCAGCCGGTACTCGTCGCGGAAGAACGCCCGGGTGCCGGCCCCGCCCGCCTTGGCGTCGTCGTGCATCGCGCGGATGTCGCCGCCCGCGCACAGGCCGCGCTCGCCCGCGCCGGTCAGCACGACGACGCGTATCCGGTCGTCCGCGGCCCAGCCGTCCAGGGTGGCGCGCAGGGCGGTGACCATGCCGTGGGTCAGCGAGTTGAGCGCCCGGGGGCGGTTCAGCACGAGCCGTCCGACGCCGCCGTCCAGGAACGCCTGGACCTCCGCCACCTCTGCGTTCATCGGGCCCGCTCCCGTTCCTCGGTGCTGTCGTCGGCGATGCCGATTCCCGCCGTCCACCGTACCGGGGCGGGCGCCCGTTGTGATCACTCGCCCGGCGATCATGTTTCCGACGGGCGCTCCAGGGGCGCTCCGCGGTGCGCGGGAGGCGCTACGGCCAGGCGCGCAGGGCGAGTTCGGCGGTGCGGGCCAGGTCGGCGGGGGTGGCGCCGTCGCGGGCCTGCTGGGACATGCCCTGGAGTACCGCACCGAAGTAGCCGGCCAGCCCCTTCGGGTCGGCCTCCGGCGGCAGTTCGCCGTCCTGCTGTGCCCGGCGCAGCCGCTCCTCGAAGTTGCGCAGGTTCCCGTTGCGTCGTTCGCGCAGCTGGTCCTGGATGACGGCGTCCTGCGGGGTCACATTGGTGGCGGCGGAGATCACCAGGCAGCCGGCCGGATGCGACGGGTCGGCGTAGACGGCGGCGGCCTCGCGCAGGATGCGGGCGAAGGCGCCGTACGCGGTGGGCTCCTCTGCCAGCGCGATGGCCGCGAACTCGCCGGCGGGGGAGTGGCCGTACTGGCGGACCACCTCCTCGAACAGCGACCGCTTGTCGCCGAAGGCCGCGTACAGGCTGCCGGGGCGGATGCCCATGGCGGTGGTGAGGTCGGTGACGGAGGTGGCCTCGTAGCCGTGCTGCCAGAACAGCCGGGTGGCCGCGGCCAGGGCCTCGGCGCGGTCGAAGGCCGGCGGGCGTCCGCGACGGGGAGTGCGCGGCGGGCCGGTGGGCCCGTCCGGGGATGCCGTTGTCGCCGCGTGCGCCTCTGTCATGCGCTGAATTTTAGAGCACTCACTCAAGAAGTGTGTGCTAGCGTATTTTTTGAGCGATCGCTCAAGAAATACGTTGAGTGCAAGCAGGAGGGGGCTCGGACATGGGCGCGGACAGGCTTCAGGGCAAGACGGCACTGGTCACGGGGGGCAGCAGGGGGATCGGCCGGGCCATCGCCCGCCGGCTCGGGCGGGACGGCGCCACCGTCGCCGTCGGCTACGCCCGCGATGCGGTGGCGGCGGAGGAGGTGGTGGCGGGCATTCGGGCGGACGGCGGGCGGGCCTTCGCGCTGCCCGCCGCGCTCGGGCGGCACGGCGATGCCGTCGCGCTGTGGGAGGCCTTCGACGCGCGGATAGGCGAGTACGCGCCGGCCGGGGGCGTCGACATCATCGTGAACAACGCCGGGATCGGGCGCAGCTCCGACCTCGCCGGCCTGACCGAGGAGGAGTTCGACGAGGTCTTCGCGGTCAACGTCCGCGCACCGTTCTTCATCGTCAAGCACGGGCTGGAGCGACTGCGTGACGGCGGCCGGATCATCAACATCTCCAGCGGCCTGGCCCGGCTCGCCATGCCGGAGATCATGGCCTACGGCGCCACCAAGGGTGCGCTGGACACCTTCTCGCTCAACCTCGCCCAGCAGCTCGGGCCGCGCGGGATCACCGTCAACTCCGTGGCGCCCGGGATCATCGACACCGACCTCAATGCGGAGTTCCTGGGCGATCCGGAGGCGCGGGCCTGGGCGGCCTCGGTCGCCGCGCTCGGCCGGGTCGGGGCGCCGGAGGACATCGCGGACGTCGTCGCCTTCATCGCCTCGGACGACGCGCGGTGGATGACGGGGCGCGTGGTCGACGCCACCGGCGGCTCGCGGCTGTAGGCGGGAGCCGCCGGCGGTGGGCTGACAGATAACAGCTGATGAAATCTGTCAGCTGTTATCTGTCATCCGTCATCCGTCGGTCGTGGGCCCTCAGCCCCGCACGCGCCCGGTGACCTCGCCGAACCCGATCACGGCGCCGTCCGGCCCGGGCGCCGTGGCGGTGATGGTCACCTCGTCGCCGTCCTCGAGGAACGTCCGGGTCGTCCCGTCCGGGAGCTTCAGCGGCTCCTCGCCGTTCCAGGTCAGCTCGATCAGCGCGCCCCGGGTGTCCCGCTCCGGCCCGCTGACCGTCCCCGAGGCGAACAGGTCGCCGGTGCGCAGCGAGGCGCCGTTGACCGTCATGTGGGTCAGCTGCTGCTGCGCCGTCCAGTACATGGTGGCGAACGGCGGCCGGGAGACCTGGTGCCCGTTCAGCCGGACTTCCATCGCCAGGTCCAGGCCCCACGGCTCGCCGCCCCGGTCGTCCAGGTACGCCAGCGGCTCGACGTCGCGCTCCGGCGGCGTGACCCGGGCGTGCTCCAGGGCGTCCAGCGGCACGATCCACGGCGAGATGGAGGTCGCGAAGGACTTGCCGAGGAACGGGCCGAGCGGCACGTACTCCCAGGCCTGGATGTCGCGCGCCGACCAGTCGTTGAGCAGGCAGACGCCGAACACGTGCTCGCGGAAGTCGTCCAGCGCGACCGGCCGGCCCAGCTCCGACGGCGTGCCGACGACGAAGCCGACCTCGGCCTCGATGTCGAGCCGGCGCGACGGCCCGAAGGTCGGCGCGGCGTCGGCGGGCGCCTTGCGCTGCCCGGACGGCCGCACCACCGGCGTGCCGGAGACCACGACCGTGCCCGCCCGCCCGTGGTAACCGATCGGCAGGTGCTTCCAGTTGGGGGTGAGCGGCTCCGAGCCCGGGCGGAAGATCCGGCCCAGGTTGGTGGCGTGGTGCTCGGAGGCGTAGAAGTCGACGTAGTCGGCGACCTCGAACGGCAGGTGCAGCTCCACCTCGTCGGCCGGCAGCAGCGCCGGCGGCAGGGCCTCGCGGAAGGACTCGTCGGTGAGCCAGGTGGTGAGGTCCGCCCGCACCCGGCTCCAGACCGGGCGCCCCGCCGCCATCAGCGGGTTGAGCGAGTCCGCGTCCAGCAGCACCGACGGCGCTCCGGCCGCGCGGGCGGCCGCCCCGGCGTCCAGCACGAAGTCCCCGACGCGCACGCCGATCCGGCGCCGCCCGGGCTGGTCGGCGGCGGTGAAGACGCCGTACGGCAGGTTGTGCACGCCGAACGGCGAGTCCTGGGCGCTGGCGAGCCAGCTGCTGGGGGTGGTGCTCAACGGTCCTCCTGGTGCAGTGGACTGGGCGACGACAGCAGGCCGAGCGCGGCCAGGTCACCCAGGGGCTCGGCGATGCTACAGGTGCCGAACGCGGTGAACGAGTTGCGGATCACCACGATCTGACGGTCAGTCAGTGCGCGTGCCGCCTTGGCCAGCACCTCGCCGTCGCGTTCCGCCAGCACCGCCGCGGCGGCGGCCCGGTCGGTCTCCTGCGCGGCCAGCAGCACGTTCAGGAAGCCGTGGTGCTCGAAGCCGGTCTCCGGATCGGTGTGCCGGACGGCGTTGTGCAGCCCGGCCGTGCACTTGTACGGCAGTCCGCGCTGCGCGCAGCCGGTGAGGAAGGCGGCCAGTTCGTCCTCGTCCGGGAAGGCCTCGGCGACCAGCCCGCCGGTGCGGAACTTCGCCCGGTACGGGCTGTCCACCAGCACGTCCAGGACGGCGTCCAGCCCGTCCCCGCGCAGCAGTTCGCGCGGGAGTTCGACGGCGGCGGGGACGTCCGGCGGCAGCAGCCGGTCCAGCGCGGCCACCGCCTCGGCGGCGTCCCGGGTGGCCAGCTCGACGCCGGCCAGCTCGAACGGTGCGGCGGCGGCGAGCGCCGGGGCGAGCTCGATGCTGCCCCCCGGCAGCACCAGCCCGACCTTGAGCGGCCGGTCGCCCGCCACCGCCGAGTCGTCCGCCCCCACTGAGCCCGGAGCCGCGCCGGCCGAGACCGCCGCGGCCAGCTCGCCCAGTCGGCCGGCCCCGCAGAGGAAGGGCCCGACCGCCTCGGCGTACCAGGCCGCACGGTGCGCCCGGTGCGCGGGCACCGCCTCGGCGACCGGCAGGTTCCCGGGCGGGAACACCGCCGCGTCGTCGAACAGTCCGCGGAACAGCTCGGGGATCACACCCCCCGAAGGAAGTGCGTTCATCGCCCGGGCCCCCGACCGGCCCAGGTCCAGGCGTAGTTGGCGTCCTCAGTGGCCCGGCCGCCCTCGCCGAGTTCCAGCGGGCGGAAGGTGTCCACCATGACGGCCAGCTCGTCGAAGAACTCCGCGCCGATGCTGCGCTCGTACGCCCCCGGCTGCGGCCCGTGGGTGTGCCCGCCCGGGTGCAGCGAGATCGAGCCCTGGCCGATGCCGGAGCCCTTGCGGGCCGCGTAGTCGCCGCCGCAGTAGAACATGACCTCGTCGCTGTCCACGTTGGCGTGGTAGTACGGCACCGGGATCGCCAGCGGGTGGTAGTCCACCTTGCGCGGGACGAAGTTGCAGATCACGAAGCCGTTGCCCTCGAAGACCTGGTGGGCCGGCGGCGGCTGGTGGATCCGGCCGGTGATCGGCTCGAAGTCCTTGATGTTGAACGCGTACGGGTACAGGCAGCCGTCCCAGCCGACCACGTCGAACGGGTGGTGCGGCACGGTGTAGCGGGTGCCCGCGATCCCGTTCGGGCCGCGGTGCTTGACCAGCACGTCGACGTCCCCGGGGGCGTCCACGACCAGCGGGCCGACCGGTCCGCGGAAGTCCCGCTCGCAGTACGGCGCGTGCTCCAGCAGCTGCCCGTACTTGGACAGGTAGCGCTTGACCGGGGTGATGTGGCTGTTCGCCTCGATGCAGTACGCGCGCAGCGGCTCGTCCCCGGCCGGCACCCAGCGGTGGGTGGTGGCACGGGGGATGACCACGTAGTCGCCCTGCCCGACCTCGATCGAGCCGAACACCGTCTCGACCGTGCCGGAGCCGGACTCCACGTACACGCACTCGTCGCCGAGCCCGTTGCGGTAGAGCTCGCTCGGGGCCCCGGCGGCGACGTACGAGATCCGCACGTCGCCGTTGCCGAGGACGAGCCGGCGGCTGCCGACGACGTCCGCGGACTTCCAGTCCTGGTCCGCGAACAGCTCGTGCAGCTTGAGGTGGCGGGGGAGGAGGGGGTGGTTGGGCACCGTGGACTGGTCCGGCAGCTCCCACGGCACCGCGTTGACCACCGCCGAGGGGATGCCCCGGTGGTAGAGCAGTGAGGAGTCCGAGGAGAACCCCTCCTCGCCCATCAACTCCTCGTAGTACAGCCCGCCTTCGGGGGTGCGGTGCTGGGTGTGCCGCTTGGGCGGGATGCTTCCCAGCTGCCGGTAGTACGCCATCTCCGTGGTCCTCCTCGACCGTTCGGCAGAGATCCGTTCGTCAGAGCCTGCCAGAGCCTGTCAGGGCCCGGACAGACCCTTGTCAGGGTCCGTCCGGGCTTCTGCAGAGCTCGTTGGGGCCCGTCAGAGCCCTCGGACGCTCACAGGTTGCCGCGTCGGTCCTGCTCGCGCTCGATGGACTCGAAGAGCGCCTTGAAGTTGCCCTTGCCGAAGCCGAGCGAACCGTGCCGCTCGATGAACTCGTAGAAGACGGTGGGGCGGTCGCCGATCGGCTTGGTGAAGATCTGCAGCAGGTAGCCGTCCTCGTCGCGGTCGACCAGGATGCCGCGCTTCTTCAGCTCCTCGACCGGCACCCGGACCTTGCCGATCCGCGCGCGCAGCTCCGGGTCGTCGTAGTAGGAGTCCGGGGTGGAGAGGAACTCCACGCCGCGCGCCCGCAGCACGTCCACGGTGGTGAGGATGTCGTTGGTGGCGAGCGCCATGTGCTGGCAGCCGGGGCCGGTGTAGAACTCCAGGTACTCGTCGATCTGGGACTTCTTCTTGGCGATGGCCGGCTCGTTGAGCGGGAACTTCACCCGGTGGTTGCCACTGGCGACGACCTTGGACATCAGCGCGGAGTAGTCGGTGGCGATGTCGTCGCCGACGAACTCGGCCATGTTCACGAAGCCCATGACGCGGTTGTAGAACGCCACCCACTCGTCCATCCGGCCCAGTTCGACGTTGCCGACGGCGTGGTCGAGGGCCTGGAAGAGGCGCTTGGGCGAGCCCTCCGGGTGGGTGACCCGGCTCTCCGCGACGACGTAGCCCGGCAGGTACGGGCCGTGGTAGCGGGAGCGGTCGATCAGGGTGTGGCGGGTCTCGCCGTAGGTGGCGATGGCCGCGCGGCGCACGGTGCCGTTCTCGTCCGAGACGTCGTTCGGCTCCTCCAGCACGGTGGCGCCGGTCGCGCGGGCGTGCTCGATGCACTTGTCGACGTCCGGGACCTCCAGGGCGAGGTCGACGACGCCGTCGCCGTGGCGGCGGTGGTGGTCCAGCAGCGGGCTGTCCGGCTGGACGCCGCCCTTGATCACGAAGCGGCAGGAGCCGGAGCGGAGCACGTACGCCTTGCGGTCGCGGCGGCCGGTCTCCGGGCCGGAGTAGGCGACCAGCTCCATGCCGAAGACGACCTGGTAGAACTGCGCCGTCTGGGTGGCGTTGCCGACCACGAAGACGACCGCGTCCTGGGCCGTCACCGGGAAGGGGTCGGCGGCGGCGTCGTGCTCGACGAGGCCGACGAGGCGGCGCAGCTGGTCGGCGTCAAGACCGGCCTCGCGCTCCTCGGGGGTCAACTCAAGGGCGTGGGACTGCGGGGTCATCGCTCGTTCCTCCACTTCGGGCCTCGCCGTCGAGGCTTCCGCTGGATCGCGACCGCACCGAACGGGTGGGCGGTGTGGTTGCGGAGAGCTTGCTCCTGTCGGGGTGGTTGGGCAACAGGTCGGATTTTGACTGCTCAATGTGTACAAGCTGATCAGAAATTCCCGCTGTCAGCTGCGCAAAATGCGCTGCTCACCGGGGGTGAAGCACGAGGTCTGCGCAATGGGACGGTCACGCGCTCCCGGGGCCGACGGGGCGCGGGAGGTGGCGGAGGAACCAGTCCGCGGCCAGCTCGGCGACCCGGTCCAGGGTCCCCGGCTCCTCGAACAGGTGGCTCGCGTGCGGCACCACCGCGAGCCCGGTCTCGCAGCGCAGTCGGCTCCGGGCCCGCCGGTTGAGGTCGAGCACGGTGGGGTCCAGCGACCCGACCACGAGCAGCGTCGGGGCGCGGACCCGGGTCAGGGTGTCGGGCGCGGCGAGGTCCGGGCGACCGCCCCGGGAGACCACGGCGCGCACCGCCGGGCCCAGTTCGGCGGCGGTGTGCAGCGCGGCCGCGGCGCCGGTGCTGGCACCGAACAGGCCGAGCGGCAGGCCCCGGGTCTCGGGCACGGTGGCGTCCGGGCCGCCCTCCGCCGGGCCCAGCCGCCGGGCGACGGCCGTCAGCCGGCCGCCCAGCAGCGCCACGTCGAACACGTTCCGCCGGTCGGGCTCCTCGGCCTCGGTGAGCAGGTCGAACAGCAGCGTGGCCAGCCCGGTGCGGTTCAGGTACTCGGCGACGTGCCGGTTGCGCGGGCTGTGCCGACCGCTGCCGCTGCCGTGTGCGAAGACGACGACGCCGCGCGCGCCGGCCGGGACGGTCAGCCGGCCCGCGAGGCGGACCCCGGCGACGGGCAGCGGCAGCTCCCGGTCGACCCCGGCGGAGGCCCCGGGCGGGTCGCCACGGGCGGCCTCGGCCAGCAGCCGCAGCACCTCCTCGTCCTCGGTCTGCGAGAAGTCGGCGTAGAACTCGCCGATCGCGTAGAACGGGGACGGCGTGTCGACGCAGACCAGTTCGTCGGCGACCTCGTCGAGACGCTCGGCCCAGTCCGCGGGCGCGACCGGCACCGCGAGCACCACCCGCGCCGCGCCGCGCTCCCGGACGATCCGGCAGGCCGCCCGGGCGGTGGACCCGGTGGCGATGCCGTCGTCCACCACGACCACCGTCCGTCCGCGCAGGTCGGCGGGCGGCCGGTCACCCCGGTAGCGGCGGGCCCGGCGCGCCAGCTCGGCGCGCTCGCGCCGTTCCACCTCGGCCAGTTGGCCGTCCGTGACCGAGGAGAACCGGATCACCTGCTCGTTCAGCACCCGGACGCCGTCCTCGCCGATCGCCCCCATGCCCAGCTCGGGCTGGTACGGCACGCCGAGCTTGCGGATCACGCAGATGTCCAGCGGTGCGCCGAGCGCCGCGGCGACCTCGGCGGCCACCGGCACGCCGCCCCTCGGCAGCGCCACGATCACGGTGTCGGGGCCGGCCAGGTGGCCGAGCCGGGCGGCCAGCCGACGGCCCGCCTCGGTGCGGTCGGCGAAGCGGGTGAAGTGGGTTCCGGTGACGTGCATGACACGGCCTCCGGTTCCACCGTACGTCGTTCCGGGCGGCTCGGGGCGGTCGCGGACGGGGGCTCCCGGGGTGCGTGCGGAGGGCGGTGCGAGGGATCGGGAGCCGCGACCGGACCGGGGGCGCGACCAGGGCGCGACCAGGGCGGGACCAGGGCAGGACCCTGGCGCGACCGGGGCGGGACCGGAGCGGGATCCGGCCGGGACGGGGCCGGGATCCCGGGTGGGATCGGGTCGGGAGCCGGACGGGACGACACCCCCGTGTGGTCGGGACAACGGGCGGCGCACGGTGGATCACAGAGGCGGACCGCAGCGCCCGCCCGCGACCGGAAGGAGCGCCCGTCATGTCGGGCACCGTGATCACCGACCTGCGCCGCCGAGGCGCCGTCGACCCCGGCCGCCTGCTCGCCGGACCGCTGCGCGGCGTCGGCCTGCAACGGCTCGACCCGGGACGGCGCACCGAGGTGGCCGCCGACGGCGTCGAGCACGCGCTCTACGTCACCGCCGGCTCCGGTCTCGCCGAACTGCCCGAGGGCGCCGTGCACCCGAACCAGCCGGACCACCAGGACCGCCAGGACCATCCGGAGCGTGCCGAGGCCGGCCTGCCGCTGGTCGAGGGCACCGCGATCGTGCTGCCGCTCGGCTCGCGGACCGTGCTGACCGCCGGCACGGCCGGACTGGAGTACTTCCACGCCGTCCTCGCCGTCCCGCCCTCCTCCGAAGAAGGTGACCCCAGGTGATCGTCACCACCGACACCGGCGCGGCCATGGTCGTCATCGGCCCGAACGGCGAGCGGGTACGGATCCGCTCCCTCGCCCGGCGCCCGATGCTCGCCAGCGCCTGCGAGACCTTCGACCACCTGCGGCTGAGCCCCGGCGCCCACCACGTGCTCGTGGGCCGACCCGACACCGAGACCGTCCTGCACGTGCTGCGCGGAGCCGCCGTCGTCGGTCAACTCTCCGACGAGACCGACCACTTGGCCTCCGTGGGGGACCTGCTGATGGCCCACCGCGGCCGCACGCTGCACCTCGAAGCCGGACCGCTCGGCGCGGAACTGCTCTGCCTGACCCTCGCCGTCCCCCGGCACACCGCCGGCGCCCGGGCCGCCCCGGCCCGCCGCCGAGCCACCCGCCGCGACCGGCCCTGACCGGCCCCGACGGGTCCTGCCAGTCCTCGATCCGAGGAGACCCCTCGTGATACTCGTCCCCGCTGCCGTCCCCCGCACCGCACCCGCGTTCCAGCGGCTGATCGACCCCGAGCAGCGGCCGGCCGTCCGCGCCGGACTCACCGTCGAGGCGTTGCCGCCGGGCGTCCGGGTCGAGCAACTCCCTTACGAATCCGTCGAATCGGTGACGGTGGTGCTCTCCGGTCGGCTGCTCGCGGCCGGCCGGATCCTCTCCCCGGGCGAGGCGCTGCACCACCGGCCCGGCACCTCCTACCGGCTCATCGCCGTCCGCGGCGCGCCGACCGCCGTGCTCACCGTCCGTCCCACCCCGCCCCGGGTCGTCATCCCGGCCCAGCGGTCGGGCTCCGCACCCGCCCCGAGCTGGCGGCAGGTGGAGGTGGGCACCGTACGGCTCGACCCGGTCGGTGTCTGCGGACCGTACGCGGACCGGGCCGCCGACGCCTTCCTGGTGGTCCTCTCCGGAGCCTCCTCCTTCCTCGGCGAGCTCGGTGAAGTGCCGCTGCTCCCCGGCGACTTGGTCTACGTCCGGGCGGGGGAGCGGTACGGCCTCCGGGCCGGCCGCCGCGGACCGGTCACCGCCGTTCTGGGCCGCGTCGGCACCCCCGGCGCCGCCCTGGGGCCGGAGTGGGACAGCAGGCCCATGCGCTCGGGGCAGGCCGATCCGCAGGGGTGAGGGCGCGAGGCCGGGAGGCCGCGGTGAGATGACAGTCGACAGCTGACAGAGTTCAAAATCTGTCAGCTGTCGACTGCCATCTGTTATCCGTCTGCCGCCCGTCCATCGCCGTCGGGTGCGGCGGGCGGCGGGCCGACACGCGGAGGGCTTCACGCGCACGTCACGGAAAGTCACGCGATCGCCGCTGATAGTGTCGGCCGGGTGGATGAAGAACAGCCGGTGGAACCTGCGGACCCGGCCGGAGACCCGCCCGTCCGTGTGCTGATCGTCGACGACCACCCCCTGTTCCGGGAGGGGCTCAAGGCGGCACTGGAGAGCGCTGAGGGCGTCCTCGTGGTCGCCGAGGCCGAGCGGGTCGCCGACGTTCCGGGGGCGGTCGCCCGGCACCACCCCGACGTGGTGATCATGGACCTCTCGCTGCCCGACGGCTCCGGACTGGAGGCCGTCCGGCAGCTCGCCACCCGGGAGGCGCCGCCGCCGGTGCTGATGCTGACCATGTCGGACGACGACGGGAACCTGCTCGCCGCCCTCCAGGCGGGCGCGCGCGGCTACCTGGTCAAGGGGGCCGGGCGGGAGGAGGTGCTGCACGCGGTGCGGACGGTCGCGACGGGCGGCGCGGTGTTCGGCGGCGAGGTGGCCGGGAGGATCACCGCCCTGCTGGCCGGGGCGAGGATGCGGGAGGCGGGGCAGCTCTTCCCCGAACTCACCGCCCGCGAGGCCGAGGTGCTGGGCCTGGTCGCGCGCGGGCTGGACAACCGGCGGATCGCCCGGGAGCTGGTGGTCGCGGAGAAGACCGTCCGCAACCACATCACCCACATCTTCGAGAAGCTGCACGTCGCCACGCGCGCCGAGGCGGTCGCCCGGGCCCGCGACATGGGCCTCGGCGACGGCCGGACCTCCCCGGAGCGGTGAACCGGAGCGGTGAACCGAGGGGCGCACCGGGGCGGTGAACCGAGGGGCGCACCGGGGCGGTGAACCGAGGGGCGAACGGGGAAGGTGAACGCGGGCGGTGGGCCGGAGAAGTGAACCGGGGGTGCCGGCCCGCCGACCGGCACCCCCGGAGTCCTGCCGCTCCGCCCTACGGCCGCATCTCGTACGCACCGGAGAGGGCCTCGACCCGCTCCCACACCCGCGCGTCCCGCGCCGGGTCGGCGACCGGGCGGCGCACGTTCGTCAGGGCCCAGGCGGCCTGCTCCTCGGTGGCCGAGGCCTTGCCGTGCAGCTCGGTGGCGTGTGCGGAGAAGTCGCGGACCAGCGCGTCGAAGATCCGGTCCAGCACGTCGCCGCCGTCCTCGGAGGCGGTCAGGCCGGTCAACTCGGCCTGCTCCAGCACCAGCTGGCCGTAGACGATCAGCGCGAACAGCTGGCCGATCTCCAGCAGGAAGTCCAGGTCGGCCTGCTGCTCCTTGCTCGGCGCGTTCTCGAGCAGCAGCGCGCAGAAGCCGTCGGCCTGCTCGCGGAAGCGGGCGACGTTGGGCAGCGCGGCGTGGCGGTCGTAGGCGGCGCGCCAGTCGTGGAAGCGGATCGCGCCGAGGCCGCGGGCCGGGCCCTGCCGGAACAGGAAGTCGTCGTCGGCGGCGTCCAGGCGGCTCGGCACCGGGGCGTAGTCGGCCGGGGCGAACAGGTAGTTGCCCATGAACTTGAGGATCAGCGCCAGGTTGACGTGGACGGTGCCCTCCAGCTTCGGCAGGCCGCGGATGTCCTTCGCGGCCTTGTCGAAGTAGGTGTCCGCCTCGAAGCCCTTGGCGGCGATGACGTCCCACATCAGGTCGATGACCTTCTCGCCCTCGGTGGTGACCTTCATCTTGGTCATCGGGTTGAACAGCAGGTAGCGGCGGTCCTCGGGGGAGGCGGTGCGGAAGTAGTCCACGGCCCGAGCGCTGAACAGCTTCATCGCCACCAGGCGGACGTAGGCGTCGGTCAACTCCCGCTTGACGTGCGGGAAGTCGGTGACCCGCTTGCCGTACAGCACCCGGTTGTGGGCGTGCGTGACGGCCTCGTACATCGCGTGCTCGCAGATGCCGATCGAGGCGGTGCAGAGGTTGAACTTGCCGACGTTGACGGTGTTGAGCGCGGCGTCGAAGGCGGCCTGGCCGGTGTGCAGCACGTCCTCGGCGCGCACCGGGTAGTCCTCCAGGCGGAACTCGCTGACGTACATCTGCGCGTTCACCACGTTCTTGACCAGGTGGTACGCGTCGTGGCGGCTGTCGGCGGCGAAGAAGACGTAGCCCTCCGGGCCCTCGACGTCCGAGCGGCGGCCGAACACCGAGACCAGGCCGGCCACGTTGCCGTTGCCGATGTAGTACTTGGAACCGGTCGCGGTGAAGCCGCCCTCGCCGTCCGGAGTGAGGATCATGTCGGTGGAGTAGATGTCCGCGCCGTGGGTGCGCTCGGAGAGGCCGAAGGCCATCACGTGGCCCTCGGCCAGCAGCTTGGCGGCGCGGGCGCGGACGGCCTCGTTCCCGCTCTGCCAGACCGGGCCCAGGCCCAGGATGGTGACCTGCCAGGTGTACCAGTAGCCGAGGCCGTAGAAGCCGAGGATCTCGTTCAGCTCGGCGATGCGGGCGGTGTCCCAGCGCTTGTCGGGGTCGGCCGAGGCGGGGGTCAGGAACTCCGCGAACAGGCCCTCCTTCGCGGCGAAGTCCAGGAAGTCGGCGTACCAGCTGCGGTCGATGTAGGTGTCGATCAGCGCCTTCTTGCCGCGGGACTCGAACCAGTCCACCGTCGCGCGCAGCAGCCGGCGGGTCGGCTCGTCGAACTGTGCGGGGTCGTAGTTGCGCGGGTTGAAGAGCATCGAGGGGCTCCCGGGGGTCGAGGGTGTGAGGAGGGGCGGGTGGCAGGGACCGGGCGTCGCCCGCCGTCCGCCGGTCGTCGGCGGTCCGCCGTCAGCCGGCGGAGGAGAGGCGGCGCAGGGTGGCGAGCACGTCGTCGAGCCAGGCGAGGGTCATCCGCTCGTACTCGATGCCGCCGCGCAGCACCACGTGCTGCAGCTGCTGCCCGGCGTCGAGCGCGGTGGCGTCGGGGAAGTCCCGCTGCTCGCCGTGCAGGTAGCGGGCGAGCAGGGCGGCATGGCCCTCGCGGTGCCGTTCGACCTCGGAGATCAGTGCGGCCGGGTCGTCGAAGGCGGCGGCCCGGATCTTGACCGCGAGCTCGTGCCGGACGGTCTCCGGTTCGACCGGTTCGCGCAGCCAGCCGGCCAGCGCGGCCCGTCCGGCCTCGGCCGCCGAGTAGACCTTCTTGTCCGGGCGTCCGTCCTGGCTGACCTCCTGCGCGGCCACCCAGCCGTCCGTCTCCATCCGCCGCAGCACCCGGTAGATCTGCTGGTGGGTGGCGGTCCAGAAGCGCCCGATCGAGCGGTCGAAGCGCCGGGCCAGCTCGTAGCCGGAGCCGGGCTGCTCCAGCAGTGAGACGAGGATCGCGTGCTCCAGTGCCATGGCCCGCATCCTGCTATGCAACGAGTTGCATAGGCAATGGCGACCCGGACGGTTGAGACGCAGGTCACCGGCGTGATCCGATGGTTATCGGTTATTCCGGACTATTGGGTGCAAATCGTTGGATAAGAGCCAGAATAGGTACGGGGCAAGCGCCTTACCGGTTCCGACCACAGGAGGTGGTATCGGTGGCAACCCATATCCCGACGACGGGCATGGAGCACCATCCGGACATCGTCGAACTGCGCGAACGCTACGAGCGGGTCACCTCGACCCCCCGTGCCCAGGGCATCGAGGCCCTGGCCGTCCTGGCCGGCCTCTTCCTGGCGGCATCGCCGTGGATCGTCGGCTTCACCGCGTACAACACCCTGACCGTGACCTGCCTGATCGTCGGGCTGGCCTACACGGCTCTGATGGCCGGCTACGGGTCGGCCTACGAACGCACCCACGCGCGGGCCTGGGCGGCCGCCGCGCTCGGTGCCTGGACGATCATCTCCCCGTGGGTCGTCTCCGGGTCCGTCGCGCACGGCAAGAACATCGTGACCTGCGTCATCGTGGGCGCCGTGATGTTCCTGCTCGGCCTCGCGGCGATCTCGATGGCGACCATGACGTCGAACGGAGCATCGATGCGGCGCGGCCGGGCCGGTCGCGCCAAGGGCTGATCTTCCCCGCAGCCCGTGACCGGGGCGCGGAGGGCGCAACCGCCCGCCGCGCCCCGGCGCACGTCCTCCGGCGAAGGCGAGGCCGGCGACCGGGACCAAGCCGTGTCACAGCCGCCGGCCGGCCCGGCCCGCTAGGGGTGCGTCATCCGCAGCACGTCCAGCGCCTCGTCCAGCTGCTCCACGGTGAGCCTGCCCTGTTCGACGTAGCCGCGCTCCAGCACCACCTGACGGATCGTCTTGCGTTCGGCCAGTGCCTGCTTGGCGACCTTCGCGGCCTCCTCGTACCCGATGTAGCGGTTCAGCGGGGTCACCACCGAGGGCGAGGACTCCGCGTACTCCCGGGCCCGTTCGACGTTGGCGGTGATGCCGTCCACCGTCCGGTCGGCCAGCAGCCGGGCGCTGTTGGCGAGCAGTCGCACCGACTCCAGCACGTTGCGGGCGAGCACCGGGAGCATCACGTTCAGCTCGAAGTTGCCGCTCGCGCCCGCCAGGGTGACCGTCGCGTCGTTGCCCACCACTTGGGCGGCGACCATCAGCACGACCTCGGGCAGCACCGGGTTCACCTTGCCCGGCATGATCGACGAACCCGGCTGGAGGTCCGGCAGGTTGATCTCGCCGAGCCCGGTGCGCGGACCGGAGCCCATCCACCGCAGGTCGTTCGCGATCTTCGTGAACCCGACCGCCACCGTGCGCAGTTGACCGCTCAGTTCGACCAGGGCGTCCCGCGCGCCCTGCGCCTCGAAGTGGTTCCTGGCCTCCGTCAGCGGCAGGTCGGTGGCGCGGGCGACCTCCGCGATGACGGCCTCCGGGAAGCCGGGCGGGGTGTTGATCCCGGTGCCCACCGCCGTGCCGCCGAGCGGGAGTTCGGCCACCCGGGGGAGGGTGGCCAGCAGCCGCTCCCGCCCGTGCCGCACCTGCGCCGCGTAGCCGCCGAACTCCTGGCCGAGCGTGACGGGCGTGGCGTCCATCAGGTGGGTGCGGCCCGACTTGACCACCCGGGCGAACTCGGCGGCCTTGCGCTCCAACGCCTCCGCGAGGTGCTCCAGCGCCGGGACCAGGTCGTGGGTGACGGCGCTGGTGGCGGCGATGTGGATCGAGGACGGGAAGACGTCGTTGGACGACTGGCTGGCGTTGACGTGGTCGTTCGGGTGGACCGGCCGGCCCAGCCGCTCCCCGGCCAGGGTGGCGATCACCTCGTTGGTGTTCATGTTGGACGAGGTGCCCGAGCCGGTCTGGAACACGTCCACCGGGAACTGGTCGTCCCAGCGCCCCTCCGCGACCTCCTCGGCCGCCGCCGCGATCGCCTCCGCCGTCTCCTCGTCCAGCACCCCGAGCCGGGCGTTCACCCGGGCGGCTGCCGCCTTGATCCGGGCCAGCGCGGCGATGTGCGCCCGCTCCAGCCGCTGACCGGACACCGGGAAGTTCTCCACCGCCCGCTGCGTCTGCGCCTGCCACTTCGCGTCGGCCGGCACCCGGACCTCGCCCATCGAGTCGTGCTCGATCCGGTACTCCTGCAGCTTCTCCTGCTGGCCACCCATCGCGCGCTGCACCTCCTGTACGGGCCCGACCGGGCCCGGAACGGATCTCCGATCACCACAGCCGCGAGCGGGGCCCGGGTATTTCCGGTGGGGGTGACCCGGTTTCCGGTTCTGGTCCCGGTTCGGGCCCGGCGCCTACGGCCGAGGCAGGCCGGTACGGGCCACCTCGGCGCGGACCAGCTCGCCCGGGGCGGTACCGGCCTGGACGACGAGGCCGCCGCCCGGGGCCCAGACGCCGGAGCCGCCCGAGCTGTCCGGGTACTCGCCGGTGGCCCCGGCGCAGGTCGCGAGCACGCACCACACCCCGTGGGCGGCGGCCCGGTCGCGGACGTGGCCGTCCCGGCGCTCGGCCTGGGCGGCGCCGGGCCCGTAGAGGGTGGAGGCGACGTAGGCGTCGATGCCGAGCGCGGCGGTCTCCTCGGCGTGCGTCGGATCGGCGGCGTCCGCGCAGACGGCGAGGCCGAGCCGCAGACCGTCCAGTTCCAGGACGACGGGCTTCCCGCCCGGGGTGAAGCGCTCGACCTCGGCGCCGTGCAGGCGCATCTTCCGGTAGACGACCTCGGCGCCCTCCCCGGTGACCGCCAGCGTGGCGATGGACTCGCGCCCGTCGGCCTCGACCGCCGGCGCCCCGACCAGGGCGACGGCGCCGGCCGCGGCGCAGGCCGCCACCAGCGGTGCGAGCCGGGCGTCCGCCGGGTCGACGGCCGGTGCGGCCAGGTCGTAGCCGGTCAGCGACAGCTCGGGGAACACCACCAGCCGGGTGCCCGCCTCCCGTACCGCCTCGGCGTGCAGGGCCACGTTCTCGGACACGGTGTCCGGACGGCCGGCGGCGGCGCAGACGGGCTGGGCGACGGCGACCGTCAGCGGCCCGGGCACGGGACGCGCGGGCACGGGCGGGTTCGCGGACGAGGGCATGGCGGGGCCTCCGGCGGGCGGGGTGGGGTGATCGCGATCAACCTATGCGCCCGCCGAGGAGCCGGGCAACAGAGTCCGGACGAGGAGCTGTGCAGGTGGACGGGGTTCCCGGGGCGGATCGGACCGATCTCACTCGAAGGAGTGAGATCCCCGGCGGGTGCTTCAAACGGCCGTACGCCCCTCCATACGCTCCAGACCGGGCCGGGCGGACTCCGGCCGGACCCGGATCGCCGCAGCTCGGCCCGGGGGGACCAGCGCGAAGGGGCGGACGGACGGATGACCACAGGACACGGC
The DNA here is from genome assembly GCF_053598475.1 of Kitasatospora sp. NPDC001119. Classification (NCBI taxonomy): domain Bacteria; kingdom Bacillati; phylum Actinomycetota; class Actinomycetes; order Kitasatosporales; family Streptomycetaceae; genus Kitasatospora; species Kitasatospora sp. NPDC001119. The sequence goes on along the minus strand of NZ_JBSFKI010000001.1, from coordinate 407,658 downwards.
CCGAGGGGCGGAACGGGTGACGGGGCGACACCGGAGGGGATGACCCCCATGAGTACCCGCATGAACGCCCAGGTGGACGCCGCTGCGGACCCCCCGACGAAGGCGTCCGCGGGCGCCCGGGCGCAGGCCCCGGCGAGAGCCTCGTCGACGGCCCCGGCGGGCCCGCGGAGGAGCACCACCGACGGCCTCACCCGCCGACAGCTGCTGGGCGCGTCGGCGGTGCTCGGCGGCGCGGCCTGGCTGCTGCGCGGCACCGTCGGCCCGGACAGCGCCGAGGCCGCCGGGCCCGTACCGCCCGGGCTGCCCGCCGGCACCGAGCTCTACCAGCGGGTCTTCCAGAACTGGTCCGGCGAGATCCGCACCGACCAGCTGTGGACCTGCGCGCCGCGCACCCCCGAGGAGGTCCCGGCCCTCGCCGACTGGGCGCACGCCAACGGCTGGCGGCTGCGCGCCTCCGGCTACCGGCACACCTGGGCGCCGCTCACCGTCGCCGCCGGGACCCCGGAGAGCGCCCGGGTCCTGCTCGTGGACACCAGCCGGTACCTCACCGCCATCAGCGCCGACTCGCCCGGCACCGTCCGGGTGCAGACCGGCGCCACCATGGAGGCCCTGCTCGCGCACCTGGCCCAGCGCGGCCTGGGCCTGACCGCCTGCCCCGCCCCCGGCGAGCTCACCGTCGGCGGCGTGCTCGCCATCGGCGGCCACGGCACCGCCACCGCGGCGGTCGGGGAGGTGCGGCCGGAGGGGCACGGCTACGGCTCGGTCAGCAACCAGGTCGTCCGGCTCACCGCTGTCGTCCTCGACCCGGCCACCGGCCGCTACACGCTGCGCACCTTCGACCGCTCCGAGGCCGACAGCGCCGCCTTCCTGGTGCACCTGGGCCGCGCCTTCCTCACCGAGGTGGTGCTGCGGGCCGGTGCCGACCGCCCGTTGCGCTGCGTCAGCCGGCTCGACATCCCGGCGAGCGAGCTCTTCGCCCGCCCGGGCAGCGGCAGCGGCACCGGGACCGGCGGCGGGCTCGGCGGAGTGCTCGGGGGAGTGCTGGGCGGCGTCCTCGGCGGCGGGAGCGGCCCGCGCACGCTCGCCGAGTTCGTGGACCGCGACGGCCGGGTCGAGGCGATCTGGTTCGCCTACACCGAGTACCCCTGGCTCAAGACCTGGAGCGTCACCCCGAACAAGCCGCTCGGCTCCCTCTCCGTCGACCACCCCTACAACTACCCCTTCTCGGACAGCATTCCGGAGCCGGTCGCCCGGCTCGCCGGGGAGATCGTCGCCGGCGCCTGGGCATCGGCCCCGCTGTTCGGCCAACTCCAGTACCTGGTCGCGAAGGTGGGGCTCACCGGCGACATCACGGACATCCTGCTCTCCGGCGACCTGCTGCGCCGGCTGCTCAGCGGCGAGGTGCTCACCCACCTGCTCGCCGGCGGACTGCACTCCGACCTCTGGGGCCCTTCCCGCGCCCTGCTCCAGTACGTCCGCCCGACCACCCTGCGGGTCACCGCCAACGGCTACGCGATCCTCACCAAGCGCGCCGACCTCCAGTGGGTGGTGAGCGAATTCGCCGCCTACTACCGGGAGTTGCTCGCCGCCTACCAGGCCCGGGGCGAGTTCCCGGTGAACGGCGCGGTGGAGATCCGGGTCACCGGCCTGGACGACCCGGCCGCCTCCGGCGTCCCCGGCGCCCGGCCCCCGCTGCTGTCCGCACTGCGCCCGCGCGCCGACCGTCCCGAGTGGGACACGGCGGTCTGGCTGGACGTCCTGGCCTTCCCCGGCACCCCCGGACTGGAGCGCTTCGCCCGGGAGTTGGAGCAGTGGCTGCTGCGCACCTTCGACGGCACCCGGGCGGGCCTGCGGGTCGAGTGGTCCAAGGGCTGGGCCTACACCGACGCCGCCGCCTGGTCCGACCCGGACATGATCGGCCGGGCCATCCCCGACAGCCTGCGGGCCGGCGGCGGGCCCGGCTGGGACGAGGCGGTCGCCGTCCTGGACCGCCACGACCCGCACCGGGTGTTCGGAAACGCCTTCCTGGACGGGCTGTTGAAGTAGTCCGTGCCCGTGCGGGGATGCTGACTGGTCGTCAGATGTGTTCCATGACGATCACCGCGAGGGTGTCCGGGGCCAGGGCGCGGAACACGTGCGGAGCGTCGCCCGGGTAGCTCACGTAGTCGCCCGGGCCCAGTTCCACCGGCGCCTCCGTCGGCCCGACCAGCGCCCGCCCGGCACCGATCAGCACGTGCTCGACGGTGCCGGGCATGTGCGGGTCGGAGGCCCTGGTCTCGCCCGGCTGCGCCTCGATCCGGTAGATGTCGCGCCGGGCGTTGGGCGGGCAGGAGGAGAGCACGGTGGCGGCGTAGTCGGCACGCTCGGAGTGGGTCACCGGGCCCTCGCCGGCCCGGATCACCTTGACCACCGGGCGCGGCGGGTCGACCAGCCGGCTGAACGGCACGTTCAGCGCGACCCCGAGTGCCCAGAGCGTCTCCACGCTGGGGTTGCCCGCACCCGACTCCAGCTGGGACAGGGTGGACTTGGCGATGCCCGCACGCCGGGCCAGCTCGGCCATCGACAGGCCGCTGCGCTCGCGCTCGCGCCGGATCGAGGCGGCGATCTGGCCGATCAGCTCGGTGCCGTTCCCGTTGCCGCTGCCGCCGCCGGGGCGGTTGCCGGTGCCGCCGTCGGGGCCCGTGGCCGGGGTGGTCTGGTCACTCATGCTCGCCACTCACGCTTCCTCCTGGCCCCTTCCACGTCCACGGCTCCCGGTGCGGCCGATGCCGCCGTTCATGCTGCCACGGTCGGTCGCGCCGACCGTACCGACCGCGTCGGCCATCGTTCGCCGGATCGGTCCGCCTGTTCGCCTTGACGAACGAGGCTGGAGCGGTTCACCCTAATGAACATGCGTTCGCTACTCCGAACACTGGAGCGCGCCACCCTCCGGGACGTCGCTCTGGTCTGCCTGGCCGATGCCCTCGTCGGCGCCTCCTTCGGCGCGATCAGCGTCTCCGGCGGTCTGCCGCTCTGGGTGCCGGTCGCCCTCTCCGTCCTGGTGTTCGCGGGCGGCTCCCAGTTCGCGGCGGTCGGCGTGGTGCTCTCCGGCGGCGGCGCCCTCGCCGCGGTCGCCACCGGGCTGGTGCTCAACGCCCGGCTGCTGCCCTTCGGCTTCACCGTGGCCGATGTGCTCGACGGCCCCTGGTGGCGGCGCCTGCTGGGCGCGCAGCTGCTCACCGACGAGACCGCCGCCTTCGCCCTGCAGCAGAACGAGCCGCGCCGGCGCCGGGCCGTGTACTGGCTCTGCGGGATCGCGCTGTTCGTGGTCTGGAACGTCTCGGTGCTGCTCGGCGCGCTCGCGGGCGGGCTGCTCGGCGACACGGACGCGCTCGGCCTGGACGCCGCCTTCCCGGCGGTGCTGCTCGCCCTCGTCCTGCCCTCGCTCGTGGACCGCCGCATCCGTACGGCGGCGCTGGTGGGAGCGGTGGTCGCGGTCGCCGCCACGCCGTTCGTCCCGGCCGGGCTGCCGGTGCTGCTGGCCCTCGTCGGGCTGCTGTTCGCCGGACGGCCGGCGGCGGGGGAGGCGGCCCGGAGTGCCGCGGACGAGCAGAACGTGGAGAACGCGGTGGGCGGGGAGAGTGCCGTGAAGAGCGAGAAGGAGACGGTTCGATGATGCCGCTGTACGCCGTTCTGCTGCTCGCGGCCGGAACGTACGCCTACCGGCTCGCCGGGCCGCTGCTCGCCGGCCGGCTCGCCCTCTCGGAGCGACTGCGGCACCTGCTGGCCGTCGCGGCGACGGTGCTGCTCGTGGCCCTGGTCGCGACCGGGGCGCTGACCCAGGGGCACGGCTTCGCGGGGTGGGCCCGCCCGGCGGGCGTGCTGGCCGCAGGGGTGCTCGCGCTGCGCCGGGCACCGTTCCCGGTGGTGGTGGTCGCCGGTGCGGCGACGACGGCGGTGCTGCGGCTCTGCGGGGTGGGGTGACGGCTGACAGCTGACAGAGTTTGAAATCTGTTATCTGTTATCTGTTATCTGTCGGCTGTCATCTGTTCGCTGTCACCCGCCCTCCGTCACCCGTCCTCCGCGTCCCCCTCGGCCAGGCGCTCCGCCTGGACCTCCGGCCGCTCGCTGTCCCACAGCAGCTCCCACACCTTGAACACGCAGTGGTAGTCGCGCATGCTCCCCTGCGAGACCAGCAGGTAGGTGTCCCCGTCGCGGAGCAGCGTCCGCCGTCGACTGTTGAACGGGTGCTGCGGGGTGTAGGAGGGGACGAGCCGCTTCAGCTCCTCGACGGCCTCCTCGCGGCTGCCCTCGACCTCGGCGAGCACCTTGCTGCCCCAGGTCCGGTCGTGCCCGGTGCCCACCGTCTCCTCCACGACCAGCGCCCAACGTGCCATGCCCTGCTCCCGTTCCGTTCCGATCCGTCGTGTTCCCCCGGCCCGCCCGGCCCGCTTCGCCCGCTCGGGCCGTCGACCCGTCAGCGCGTCGGCGACTTGAAGAAGATGGTGGTCGGCCGGAGCACGCCCGCCGGATCGGCCGCGAAGTCCGGCACCGAACCGACCCGGGTCCAGCCCGCTCCCTCGTAGAGCCGCTCCGCCGGGCTCCCGGTCTCGGTGTCCAGCACCAGCAGCCGGATGCCCAGCTCCACCGCCCGTTCCTCCAGCGCCGCCAGCAGCCGTCCCGCCAGCCGGTGCCCGCGATCGGCGGGGTGCACCATCAGCTTGGCCACCTCGCCCCGGTGGCGGCCGTTCGCGGTGGTGGCGGGCCGCAGCTGCACCGTGCCGGCCAGCCGTCCGTCGGCCCGGTTCCGGGCGGTCCACAGCACCAGCCGGCCGGCCGCGAGGTCCGGGCCGAGCGCCCGCCACCACGTCCTGGCCTCGTCGGGCGCCAGCGGGGCGAGGAACCCGATCGAGGCGCCGCCGTGCACGGTCTCCACCAGGAGCCCGGCGAACTCCTCCGCCGAGTCGTCCAGCTCCCGGGCCGTCACCTCGCCGATCACGTACGCACCGTCGGACATGTCGCCATCCTCACTCGTTCGCGCCCGCCCACCGCTCGGCCGGGTGCGCGATACTCGCCGGTATTCCGCTGGTATTCCGCCGAGAGTACAAGGAGCTTCGATGACGAAGCCGACCCGGATCGACCCGTCCGACCTGCTCGCCGTCGGCGACCTGCTCTCGGACGAGGAGCGGCTGATCCGCGACACCGTCCGCCGGTTCACCGAGGAGCACATCCGCCCGCACATCGGCGACTGGTTCGAGCGCGGGGTCTTCCCGGTCCGCGAGCTGGCTCCCGAACTCGGCGCCCTGGGCGTGCTCGGCATGCACCTCGACGGCTACGGCTGCGCGGGCGCCGACGCGGTGGCGTACGGGGTGGCCTGCATGGAGCTGGAGGCGGCCGACTCCGGGCTGCGCAGCTTCGTCTCCGTCCAGGGCTCGCTCGCCATGCGCTCGATCCACGCCTTCGGCTCCGAGGAGCAGAAGCAGCGCTGGCTGCCCGGCATGGCCGCCGGTGAACTGATCGGCTGCTTCGGCCTCACCGAGCCGGACTTCGGCTCCGACCCCGCCAACATGCGGACCCGGGCGGTGCGGAAGGGCGGTGAGGGCGGTGACTGGGTGCTGTCCGGCAGCAAGATGTGGATCACCAACGGCAGCATCGCCGACGTCGCCGTGGTCTGGGCGCAGACCGAGGAGGGCGTGCGCGGCTTCCTGGTCGAGCGCGGCACCCGCGGCCTGACCGCCACCGACGTGCACGGCAAGCTCTCACTGCGGGCCTCCGTCACCAGCGAGCTGGCCTTCGACGAGGTGGTGCTGCCCGCCGACGCCGTGCTGCCCGGGGTGGTCGGCCTGCGCGGCCCGCTCTCCTCCCTCAACGAGGCCCGCTACGGCATCCTCTGGGGCACCGTCGGAGCCGCCCGCGACTGCTACACCGCCGCCCTGGACTACGCCAAGAGCCGGATCCAGTTCGACCGCCCGATCGCGGGCTTCCAGCTGACCCAGCAGAAGCTGGTCGAGATGATGCTGGAGGTCGAGAAGGCCTACCTGGTCGCGCTGCGGATCGGCCGGCTCAAGGAGCAGGGCGCGGCCCGCCCGCCGCACATCAGCTTCGGCAAGCTCAACAACGTCCGCACCGCGCTGGAGATCGCCCGCAGCGCCCGGACCGTCCTCGGCGCCAACGGCATCACCACCGAGTACCCGGTGCTGCGGCACGCCAACAACCTGGAGTCGGTGCTCACCTACGAGGGCACCAGTGAGATCCACACCCTGGTCCTCGGCGAGGCCATCACCGGCGAGTCCGCCTACCGCTGACGGGCCGCCGCCCGCCCTTCCCGGCCCGGGAAAACCGGTGGCCGGGCCCGTCGCGGCCCGGCTACCGTCCCTGCCATGACCAGCCAGTACGTCCCGACGCGGCCCCCGACCACCACCCTCTGGCGCCCCACCGGCCCGGAGGAGCTGGCCCTGGTCGAGGCCGCCGACCGGCGCGCCTGGCCGCCCCGCCTGCCCGAGCAGCCGATCTTCTACCCCGTCCTCAACGAGGACTACGCGATCCGGATCGCCCGGGACTGGAACGTGCCCGCCTCCGGCGTCGGCTACGTCACCCGCTTCGAGGTCGACACCGCCTTCCTCGCCCGCTACCCCGTCCAGCGGGCGGGCGGGCGGACGATCCTCGAACTCTGGGTGCCCGCCGAGGAGTTGGCCGAGTTCAACCGGCACATCGTCGGCCGCATCGAGGTGGTCCACGAGTTCCGTCCGCAGTCGTGACCCGCCCCGCCGCCGGCAGCCCCGACCTGCCCCGCCGTCCGTAGCGCCGACCTGCCGCCGCCCCGCCTGCCGCCCCGCCGCCCGGAGCCCGCCGCCCGGAGCCCGCGGCGTCGGCACGGTCGGCGGGGCGGCCCGTTCCGTACGGCCCCCGTCGGCCGCGGACCGCCCCGGCGGCTTCCCGGCGCTCTTCCGACACCTCGTGGACACCCGGCGTTCGGTGAGGTGACGCCGACCGGTACGGCGGTCGGTGGAGCATGGCGCGGTCGGCGGCGCCCTCGGCGGGCGCGGCCGGGTGCGCACGACCGAAAGGAACGCCCCATGTCCGCTGCCCAGTGGCCCCGCCCCCGCGTGCTCGTCGTCGGGATCGACGGTGTCCGCCACGACTACCTGGCGCAGGTGCCGATGCCGCGCCTGGAGGAGGTCGCCGCGGCCGGGTTCCTGGTGCCGGTCACCGTCGCGGACGGCACGCCCACCATGTCCGGGCCGTGCTGGACCACCATCGTGACCGGGGTCGAGCCCGCCAAGCACGGGGTCTGGGGCAACCACCTGGGGGGCAACCGGCTCGACGTGTTCCCCGACTTCGCCACCCGCCTCGCCCGGGGCGACCGCCGCCGCACCTTCGTCGCGGCCGGCTGGGACCCGCTGATGATCAACGAGTCCGGCGGCCCGCTGTTCCGCGCCCCCGGCCGGCTCTCCTACGTGGCCCCCGCCGAGGACACCCCCGAGGCCTGGGAGGCGGTGGACGAGGAGGTCGTCCGGGAGGCCGTCCACGTCCTCGGCGCCGCCGACCCCGAGGCCTCCTTCGTCTACCTCGGCGCCGTCGACGAGACCGCCCACTTCCTGGGCTGCGGCGACGAGTACCGCGCGTCCATGCGCACCGCCGACGAGCGCCTCGGCCGCCTCCTCGACGCGGTCCGCGGCCGGGCGACCTACGCCGAGGAGCAGTGGACGGTCATCGTCGTCACCGACCACGGGCACGTGGACGCCGGCGGCCACGGCGGCCGTACGGTCGAGGAGCGGACGGCCTGGGTCGCCTGCGCCGGGCACGGCATCCCGGCCGGCCCGCCCACCGGCGAGATCCGCCACCCGGACGTCGCCGCGCAGGTGTACGCCTCCCTGCTGCGCCCGATCGACCCGCACTGGACCCTCGACGGCCGCCCGTTCCCGCTGGCCAGGCCGGTGCCGGCGGCGGTCTGAGCGGCGGGCGGTCCGCGATCCGGGGGTACCGGCGCCCCCGGGTGCAGCAGGCCGGGCTGCGGCGGCGCCGGGCTTGAGCGAGGCTCGACCGGGGCTCGGGCCGCGCTCGACCCGGGCGTGCCGGCCTGGGCGCCGGAGCGGCACGCCTCCGAGCCCGCGGGGCCCCGGACCTGCGGGCCTCAGGGTCCCTGCCGAAGGACATACGCCTGAAGGTGGAGAAGGTACCCCGTGGGTTGGAGACAAGATCGCGACCTGGTGGTGACGATCCGACGGGTCGGGACGGGCCACGATGGTTGCACCGGACGGTGGAGCACGCCGACCGGGTCGGCGACGCGGACCTGAGCGGCCGCCGGCGGCGGAGACGAGCGGTCGGCGACGGCCGCACCGGTCACGACACGGAGAGGACAGCCGGGCATGAAGGGCATCGTGAGCAAGGTCGCGCTGGGAGTCGCTGGTACCGGCATGGCCGTCGCCGTGGCGGCCGTGGCAATCGGCCCGCGGGTGTCCGACTGGTACGACGAGCACCACCAGCAGCAGGGCTCGTACGAGACCGGCACCCAGGCCAAGGCCGACCGCCGGTCGATGCCGACCTGGCTGCCCGACAACGCCTCCGGGGTGAAGTACCTGATGTCCACCAGGGGCGACGACCGCCTGCTGCGCGCCACCCTCCCGGAGGAGCGGCTGCCCGTCGGCTGCACCGCCGGGCAGCCGGGCAAGAGCGCGCACCCGGTGCCGGAGTCGCTCAAGGCCGGCTGGTTCCCCGAGGGCGTCGCGACCAAGGTCATCGGCACCTGCGGGTACTACAACGTGGCGCTGACCGGCAACCAGCTCTACGCGTGGCAGGACGGCGCGGCGGTGCAGGCGGCGCTGCGCGCCGAGCACGTCGCCAAGCGCTGAGTCCGGCGGGGCACCCGAGTACTCCTGAGCACTCCCGGGAACCCCTGAACACCTCTGAGCACTCCTGGTCGCCGCGACCGGGGAACGGAACGGCCCGCCGGGCACCGGAAGGTGCGGGCGGGCCGTCGCCGTGTGCGGGCCGGAAACGGGCGGCGGACGATCCGCCCGGCGCACCCCCGCAGCCGGACAGCACGTACCCCCGCTGTCGGAACCGGACCGTGCTGCGGTAGGACGGAGCGCGAACGAACCCCACGTCGCCCGTCCGTAAGGAGAACCATGCCCGGCCCGACCGTCGGCCCCACCGACGACACGTCGACCGCTGCCGCCACCACCGCCGCCCCCGCATCCGTCGCCGCACCCGCCACCGGCCAGTCCCGTCCCGGCTGGGCCGTGATCGCCGCCCTCGGCGGCCTCACCGCGCTCGGCCCGCTCACCACCGACCTCTACCTGCCGGGCCTGCCCGCGATCGCCGACGACCTGGTCGCCCAGCCGGCCGCCGTCCAGCTCACCCTGACCTTCTCGATGTTCGGGGTCGCCGCCGGGCAGCTGCTCTTCGGGCCGCTCAGCGACCGCTACGGGCGCCGGGTGCCGCTGCTCGCCGGGCTCGTCCTCTACACCCTGTCCAGCGTGGTGTGCGTGTTCGCGCCGAACCTGGCCGTGCTGATCGCCGCCCGCTTCGTCCAGGGCGCGGCCGGGTCCGCCGGGCTGGTGATCGGACGCGCCGTCTCCCGGGACCGCTTCCAGGGCGTCGCGCTGCTGCGCTTCCTCGCCTCGATCGCCCTGATATCCGGGCTGGCACCGATCCTCGCGCCGATCATCGGCGCGCAGCTGATGCGGTTCACCTCGTGGCGCGGCACCTTCGGCGTGCTGACGGCGCTCGGGCTGCTGCTCACCCTGGTCTCGTTCGGGGTGCTGCGCGAGACGCTGCCGCCGGAGACCCGGGACCGCGGCGGCGTGGGCGCGACCCTGCGGACGATGGGACGGCTGCTGGGCAACCTGCCGTTCCTCGGGCTGGCGCTGACCAGCTCCCTCGCCTTCGGGGCGCTGTTCGGCTACATCAGCGGGTCGTCGACGGTGCTCCAGCACGTGTACCAGGTCTCGCCGCAGACCTACAGCCTGCTGTTCGGGCTGAACTCGTTCGCGATCGTGGTGATGACCCAGGTGAACGGGCGCGTACTGGCGCCGCGCTTCACGCAGCGGGTGCTGATGCTGGGCAGCCTCGCGGCGGCGGTCGCCGCCGGGGTGGCGCTGGTGCTGCTGACCACGGTGTGGGACTTCGGACTGGCCGGGTTCTGCCCGCCGCTGTTCGTGATGATGGGCAGCCTGGGCGTGCTGCTGCCGAACACCGCCGCCCAGGCGCTCGGCCTGGTCGAGCCGCAGGTGGCGGGTACCGCGTCGGCGCTGCTCGGGACGGGCAACTTCCTGTGCGCCGCGGTGGTCGCGCCGCTGAGCAGCCTCGGCGGTCAGCCGTCGGCGGTGCTGCTGGCGCTGGTGGTCCTGGTCTGCGGGGTGCTGGCGACGGTGGTCTACCTGGCGCTGTGCCGACCGGAGCGGATGCGGGCGGCGGTGGGGGGCTGACGGGAACGGGCGGCAGGCCGCGGCCGGACGACTGACGGCGGACGGATGACAGCGAACGGGTAACAGCGAACAGAAGACAGATGACAGCTGACAGATGTTGAAATCTGTCAGCTGTCATCCGTTATCCGTTATTCGTCAACCGTCATTCGTCGCCTGGGGCGGTCTCAGGCGATGGAGAAGTCATCCCCGTACACGTTGCCCTGGCCGTACCAGCCGTGCAGGTACACGGAGACGGTGCCGTTGGCGCCGGTGGTGAAGGGAACGGACACCTTGGTCCAGCCGGAGGAGTTGGCCCACGCACTGGCGGTGGCGCCGCCGTTGACGCCGATGTAGGCGTAGTTGCCCTGCACCCAACCGCTCAGGGTGTAGCTGGTGTTGGGCTTCAGCGTGACGGTCTGCGCGCACTCGCCGGTCTGGGCGGCGGTGGCTGCGGCCTGGAGGGCCTTGGTGCCGGAGTGGACCGGGGTGGAGACCACGGCGCCGCCGCTCTGGCAGGTCCACGGGGCCAGGCTGCCGCTCTCCAGGTCGCCGTTAACCAGGCCGGTGGTCGGCGTGGTCCCGGTGACGGTCAGCGTGTAGGACGCGATGTGGTTGCCGGAGGCCCCGGTGGCGCTGATGCCCAGCGGGTAGGTGCCCGGAGTCACGGCCGAGGTGGTGGAGATGTTCAGCGTGGCGCTGTTGCCGGCGGTGACGCTGCCGGGGGTGATGGTGGCGGTGATGCCGGGGACGGGCTGGCTGACGACCGCGAGGTTGAGGTTCTGTGCCGAGCCGGCGGTGACCGCCGTCGAGATGGTCGCCGAGACGGACGAACCAGCAGCGACCGTACCGGAGTTCGGGTTCACGGCGACAGAGAAGTCATTGCCGGGCTGGGTGCCGGTGACGGTCAGGGTGAAGGTGCCGGTGTGGCTGCCGGAGGCCGCCGAGCCGGTGACCGTGATCGGGTAACTCCCGGGCGTCACCGAGGAGGTGGTGCTGATGTTCAGCGTGGCGCTGTTGCCGGCGGTGACGCTGCCCGGGGTGACGGTGGCGGTGACGCCGGCCGGGGCGCCGCTGACCGTGAGGTTGACGCTCTGCGCGGAGCCCGCCGTCACGGCCGTCGCGATGGTGGCCGAGGTGGACGAACCGGCCGCGACCGTGGCGGAGTTCGGGCTGGCCGACACCGAGAAGTCGTTGCTCACCGTCGAGCCGCTGGTGAACGGCGCGAAGACGTGGGTGAAGTCCCAGGTGTTCTGGGCGATCCCGGAGCAGTTGTCGTTGCCGGCCGTGCCCGGGCAGCCGCCGTTGTCGCGCTGGAGGGCCCAGAAGGACAGCGTGTTGATGCCCTTGGAGACCGCCCAGTTGTACACGGTGGTGGCGTTGGCCAGGGTGAAGGTCTCGGCCGGACCGAAGTCGTCGACACCGATCATCTCGGTGATCCCGATCGAACCCCACAGCTGGGCGGGGGTCTTGGACGGGTAGAGCTTGGCGAGCTGGTTGTAGAGGCCCTGCGCGGAGGTCTGGGTGTCGGCCGCCATGTCGTGGGCGGCGTTGTCGTAGTAGTCGAAGGTCATCATGTTGACGACATCGATCCGCGCGTTGTTGCTGACCGCGTTCTTCAGCACCGCGAGACCGCTGCTGGCCAGCCCGGAGGTGGTGGTGGGCAGCGTGTAGGAGAACTGGATGTTCCGCCCGTTGGCGGCGGCCCAGTCCTGCACGAGCTTGATGGCCTTGTTGCGGCGGTCGATCCCGGCGGTGTTGGTCAGCGAGTTGTCCTCGATGTCGAGGTCGATCCGGCTGACGTCGTAGGTGGTGATCACGTTCTGGAAGGCGGCCGCGATCTGGTTGACGTCGGTGCAGCTGTCGGCGATCTCGGTGCCGGTGTTGTCGGCGGTGTAGCCACCGAAGGACGGGATCACGTCCCCGCCGTTGGCGCGGATGGTCGCGATGTCCGCGCCGAACGTGGAGGAGGACACCGGCTTGGAGGTGTCGCCGTTCCAGTACGGCGTGCAGGAGCCCTTGGTGGCGGCCTGGAGGAACGCCATGGTCAGGTGCTTGGCGCCGGACTGCGCGGCCAGCTGGGCCGGGCTCTGGCCGGTCCAGGACTCGAAGTAGGGGGCGAAGACCCGGCTGGGGAGCGGGGTGGCGGCCTGGGCGGAGCTCGTCCCGGCGGCGACCAGACCGGCCGAGGCGGCCAGCGTGGCGCAGGCCGTCAACACGGCCTGGACTGTTCGGCGGAGGCGCATGGATTCTCCAACAGACTTGGTGGGGCAGGACGTTGGGGAGGTGCGGTCGGTCCGGGTGGGGCGGCCGTGTGGGGTCGGCGGCGGCCCCGGGACCGGGTCGGAACCGGGAGTGCGGGGAAGTGCGGGGGCGTGCGGGCGTGCGAAGGCCCACCGACTCGCGTGGACGCGGGCGGCGTGCGGATGCGCGCGCCGTACGGAGCGGGGGTGGAGCGGAGCATGGCAGGGCATGGCAGTGCCTCAGCCGCCGGTGGTCACACCCCCACAGTGCATCCCGGTCGGATCGACATGCTTATGTTTGGACTAGACCACTGGTCTGTCAAGAGTCCTAACAGTTCGTCAGCACACGGCCCGCGCGACGGAAGGGGGGCGGACCGGCGTCGGGACGGGTGGGCCGCCGGTGGGGCCCGCCGGGGGGCGTCGCACGCTCCGGGCGGCGGTGAGGGGGCGGTGCCGGGCGGCGGTGAGGGGCGCCGGAAACGAGAAGACCGTGGCCGCGCACCCGGAAAGGGGCGCGGCCACGGCAGCCCGGCGCTCAGGACACCGGGCGGTTCATGGTGCCGCTGACCAGCGGACCAGCGGACCAGCGGACCAGCGGACCACCGGATCGGCAGGTCAGCGGATCGGCAGGTCAGCGGGACGGCGGGCAGAGCGTGGCGAGCAGCGCGTCGTTGATCTTCGTGGCGGTGTCCGGCCCGAAGCCCTGCGGGTGGTCGGCGGAGGTGAAGCGCTGGTTGGCCAGGTCCGCCAGCTTCTGCTTGTCCTTGGGGAACTGGTACATCGACTGGCACTGGTTGCGCGCCCGGTCCACGGCCTGGTCCGGCTTGCCGCCGACGATCGCCGGGTCGATCGCGTCCAGCGCGGAGACCAGCTTGGCCGTCACGTCGGTGCCCGGCTTGGCGGGCAGTCCGGCGTCGGCGGGCGGCGCGGGCTTGGACGGTGCGGGGGCTCCCGAGGCGCCGGCGTCGGGGGCGGGCGCGCCGGTGCCGCCGTCGGCCGTGGGGGCGGCCGGGTCGGACCCGGGGGCCGCGGGCGGCGTCGCCGCGGGCGTGGCGGCGTCGGAGGGCGCGGTGGCCGAGGCGGCGGGGGCGGTGGGGGAGTCGGCCGCGGAGGTGGCCTTGCCCGAGTCCGATCCGGAGCTGGAGCAGGCAGCGAGGCTCACCGCGGCGAGTGCCGTGAGGGTGGCGGCGAGGAGACGAGTGCGCATGGCGCCCAGACTGTCATGTTCGCGCCGCAGAAGGGAAGGTCCCTTCAGTGGTCGGAAAGCACCTGGAACGCACCCGTGAGCGCACCTGTGAGCGCACACGCGAGCGCACCCGGAAAGCCCAGGGACGGTGCCTCCGGAACGGCGGACGGCGGCCCGGAGGAGCTTCCTCCGGGCCGCCGCGTTCACGCTCCACGGCCGCCGGGCCGAATCGCCGTCAGCCGAGGCCGTTGGACTTCAGCCAGTCCTTGGCGACCGCCGACGGGTCCTCCTTGTCCACCGACACGCGCTTCATCAGCGCCACCAGCCCGGCCGTGTCGAGCTTGGCCGACACCGCGTTGAGCGCCGCCGTCGCGGTCGCGTCCACGCCCGCCTTGTTGACCAGCGGGGTGACGTTCTGGGCGCCGAAGATGTTCTTCGGGTCGGCCAGCGGGACCAGCTTGTACTGGACGATCTTCGGGTCGGTGGTGAACACGTTGCCGACCTGGATGCTGCCGTCCTTGAGCGCGTTCGCGGTGGCGTCGCCGGTGGGCTTCCACTCCTTGAAGGTCAGCCCGTAGACGTCCTTGAGCTGCTGCTCGCGGCGGCTCTTGAACTCCGGCGGCCCGCCGATGGTGTACTCGCCGGCCTTGGCGGCGAGGTCGGCGATGCTCTTGAGGTTGTCCTTGTCGGCCGTCTCCTGGGTGACGCTGAGGGAGTCCTTGTCCTCGGCCGGGGAGGACTCGAGGATGCCCAGCGTGGCGGGCAGCGTCTTGGCGAGCTCCGCGTTCACGTCCTGGGTGGTGACGGCGGTGGACTTGGCGTCCAGGTAGGCGAGCAGCGAGCCGTTGTACTCCGGCAGGACGGTGAGGTTGCCGCTCTGCAACTGCCCGTAGAGCACCTCGCGGCTGCCGATGTTGAACTTCTCCTGGACCTTCACGCCCTTGGCCTTGAGCGCCTGCGAGTAGATCGACCCGAGCAGGACGTTCTCCGGGAAGTTGGCCGAGCCGACCACCACGGTCGAGCCGGACCCGCCCGCGCCGCCCGTGGCGGCCGAGGCGCTCGAACCCCCGTCGAGCGGGTTGCCGCCGGAGGAACCGCAGGCGGTGGCGCCGAGGGTGAGCGCGGCGAGGGTGCCGAGGGCGGCGACGCGGCGGCTTCGGTTGATTGTCGACATGGTGACAGATGTCCTTCCGGAACGGGAGGGGAGGGGGAACGGAGTCAGCGGGGCCGCTGCTGGGCGCGCACCCCGGGCGGGAGCGCGAACCGGGCGAGCAGGGCGAAGAACAGTTGGGCGACGACCGCGAGCAGGACCACCAGCAGCGCGCCACCCACGGTCACGGCGTACTTGCGGGTCGCCAGCCCGTCGATGACGTAGCGGCCGAGGCCGCCCAGCCCGACGTAGGCGGCCACCGTGGCGGTCGCGATCACCTGCACGGTCGCGGTGCGGAAGCCCGCCAGCAGGGTCGGGGCGGCCGAGGGCAGGCAGACCTGCCACAGCACCTGGGGGTGGGTCAGCCCGATGCCGCGCGCCGCGTCCCGGACGTCCGGGTCGGTGCCGCGCACCCCCTCGACGGCGGCCACCAGCAGCGGCGGCGCGGCGAGCGCGACCAGCGGGACCAGTACGGCGGTGTCGCCGACCCCGGCGAGCAGCACCGCCAGCGTCACCAGGCCGAGGGTGGGCAGGGCGCGGGCGGCGCCCGCGAGCGCGGTCACCACGGTGACGCCGCGCCCGGTGTAGCCGATCAGCAGCCCGAGCGGGACGGCGAGCAGCGCCGCGAACAGCAGGGCCGCGCCGGAGAGCAGCAGGTGCTCGGAGACCCGGTGCACGATCGAGTCCGGCCCGCTGAGGTGGTCCGGGTCGGTGAAGAAGTCGCTCAGCCAGTTCAGCCAGTTCACGAGCCCGCCCCCTTCTCCCGGACGGCCCAGGGCGCGAGCAGCCGCCGGGCGGCCACCAGCACCAGGTCGACGGCCAGCGCGAGGATGGCGATCAGCACGATGCCGGCCAGGATCGGTGTCGGAAAGGTGCGCTGGAAGCCGTCGACGAACAGGTAGCCGAGCCCGCCGCGACCGACCAGCGCGCCGACGCTGGCCAGCGAGATGCTGGACACCGCCGCGACCCGCAGTCCGGCGATCAGGTACGGCACGGCGGCGGGCAGCTCGACCGAGGTCAGCCGGTGCCACGGCCCGTACCCCATCGCGGTGGCGGCCTGCCGGACGGAGTCCGGGACGGCGCGCAGGCCGTCCACGGTGGTCGGCAGCAGCACGGCGAGGGCGTAGAAGGTGAGCGGGATCATCACCGTCGCCTGGGTGGCGAGGCCGGTGTACGGGATCAGCACCACGAACACGGCCAGCGAGGGCAGCGCGTAGACGATGTTGAACACGGCGGAGAGCGGCTGGTACAGCCGGGGGTAGCGGGCGCAGGCCAGGCCGAGCGGGACGGCCAGCAGCAGGCCGATGAGCACGGGGACGAGGGCGATCACGGCATGGTCGGCGAGCAGGTGGCCCAGGTAGCCGAGGTGGTCGCCGATCCAGTACCAGCGGACGATCGGTTCATCGTCCACCGTCGGCTCCGTCCGTGCTGCCCGTTCCATCCGTTCCGTCCGGGTCGGATGCCCCGCCCGGGTGGCCGCCGGCGGCCGGGGGCTTGTCGGTGCGGACGGGCGCATCAGCGGCCGGCGAACCGGAGGCGTCGGGCCGCAGGGCGGCGAGGACGGCCTCGCGGCTCGCGGTGCCGGTGACCCGGCCCTCGGCGTCCAGCGCGACCGCGACCCCGGCGGGGGAGAGGACGGCGGCGTCAAGCGCCGTGCGCAGGGTGTCGGCGTCCGGGCGGAAGGCGGCCGCCGGGTGCAGCTCGGCGGTGACGGCGTCGCGGTCGATCCAGCCGATCGGGCGGCGCCCGTCGTCCAGAGCCAACTCCCAGCCGCCGTACCGGAGTCCGTCGCCCACCGGGCGGAGCCGGACGCCGCTCGCGGGGCGCAGGGCGAGGCCGCGCAGGCCCCGGTCGCGCCCGAGGAAGGCGGCCACGCCCTCGTCGGCGGGGGTGGTGAGCAGGGTGTGCGGGTCGGCCAGTTGGGCGATCCGGCCGTGCTCGCGCAGCACCACCACCTGGTCGCCGAGCCGGACGGCCTCCTCGATGTCGTGGGTGACGAACAGCACCGTCTTGTGCAGCTCGGACTGGAGCCGCAGCAGCTCCTCCTGGAGCCCGGCCCGCACCACCGGGTCGACCGCGCTGAACGGCTCGTCCATCAGCAGCACCGGCGGGTCGGCGGCCAGTGCGCGCGCCACGCCGACCCGCTGCTGCTGGCCGCCGGACAGCTGGAACGGGTACCGCTTCGCGGTCTCGGGCGCGAGCCCGACCAGTTCGAGCAGTTCGGCGGCGCGGGCGCGGGCCTTCTTCCGGTCCCAGCCGAGCAGGTAGGGGACGGTGGCGATGTTGTCGATCACCTTGCGGTGCGGGAAGAGCCCGGCCTGCTGGATCACGTACCCGATGCCGCGGCGCAGCTTGGCGGGTTCCAGCTTCGCGACGTCCGTGTCGTCCAGCAGGACCCGGCCCGAAGTGGGCTCGACCATCCGGTTGACCATGCGCAGCAGGGTGGTCTTCCCGCAGCCGGACGGTCCGACCAGGACGGTTATCCGACCGGTCGGGACCTCCAGGTCCAGTCCCTCGACGGCGATGGTGCCGTCGGGGTGGCGCATTCCCGCGCCCTCGAATCTGATCACGTGGAGTTTCCTCGTCAGGGCGCCCCGGAAAGGCGGCGCCTGGGTCGTTCGGTCGTTCGGTCAGGGTCGTTCGGTGGCGGCGGTTTCAAGCGCCCGGGCGTACTTCCGCCCGCGTGGTTGCCCGGCTTTGGACCAGCGGAAACTCTGATCACACTATGACCTGCATCATCTCCTGTCCCTGATTTACCGCCCCGGCACGCGGTGCGACCGCAGGCTCAGCCGCCCTGACGGGTCGGCAGGCCGGCGGCCGCCCAGCCGACGAAACCGCCGTCCAGGTCGGTCGCCCGGTGCAGTCCCAGCTCGCGCAGGGAGGCCGCGGCCAGGCTGGAGGCGTAGCCCTCGGAGCAGACCACGACCACCTCGACGTCGTAGCCCGAGGCCTCGGGAATCCGGTGACTGCCCGTCGGATCGAGCCGCCACTCCAGCACGTTGCGCTCGATGATCAGCGAGCCGGGGATCTCCCCCTCGGCCGCCCGCTGCGCCGCCGGACGGATGTCCACCAGCAGTGCGCCGTCCAGCTGGGCCTGGTACGCCTCGCGGGCGCGCGGTCGGTGGACGCCCTCCCGGGCCCGCTCCACCAGGTCGTCGATCGTGGTCACCACTGTTCAGGTCCTTCCTCGGAGGTGCGGACGAGCCCGCCGGCCCGCAGGTCGTAGTGCGCCATCGAACTCAGCGGCGGCGAGTAGGCGTGCAGGGTGACGGCGGGGCCGACGGCGGTGTTGCGCACGTCGTGCACGTACTCGGGGCCGAAGGCGCGGGCGGTGCCGGCCGGGATCCGGCGGATCAGCAGGCCCTGCTCGGGCCCGCCGAGGGACAGCTCCTCCAACTCGCCGAGGGCGACGGCGAAGGCGCCGCGCGAGCCGCCGTGGTCGTGGAAGCCGGTGGACTGGCCGGGCAGCCAGCTGATCAGCCACACCTCGTGGTCGTCGTCCGCGGCCAGCCGCCGGTACCAGCGCTCCTCGGTGGAGAGGCGGACGTGGTGGATCCACTCCTCGGGCCGCTCGGCCAGTTCGCGGACGATGGTCCGCAGGGTGCTGGGGGTGAGCGGCGCGGGGGTGCCCCCGGCGGGCGGCGTCGGTGGTGGCTCGGGGGCGCTCGTGGGGCTCGCGGCGTCGGGGCGGGTGTTGTCGGGGTTTACGGTCGGCTGGGTTTCGGGGCTGATGCTCGGGCTCGGGCTCAGAGTCATGAGGGCGTCCTCGGGTGCGGCGGGAACGTCGGTGGGAAGCGCCCGGTGTCCGGCGGCGGTGGAGGGCGCGGGCCGACGGGGCGGCCCGGCACGCAAGGGTGCGCCGGGGCTGGGCGGGGTCAGGACTGCGGGTGCGGGTGCGCGGCGCGGGCCCTGGCAGACGTCACAGAGCGGGACCGGCGGGGGAGAACAAGGTCAACAGGCACAGATGGAACTCGCCTGGCGTCGCAGATCGACGTGCAGGCGGCATACCAGAGTGGCGCCGGAGTCCATGCGCCGGATCTTTCCCGAGCGAAGCGGAGGAAGTCAAGCCGAGCCGACCGTCCGCCGCCGTCCGTTCCCGGCGACCGGCGGACCGGTCGGCTACCCGTCGCCCGCTCGCCGAGCGCCCTTCGAGCATCCGTCGGTCGCCTCCCGGCTACTCCTCGGCCGGGCGGCGCGGTGCCGGGGGAGCCGTGGCGGACGGTGCCGGGTCGGTGTCGCGCGTCGGCTGTGCGGGCACCGACCCGGTGGGGCCCGGGGCCGGTCCGGCCGGTGCCTGCCCGGCCCGCGCCTGGTCGGCCCTCGCCTGGTCGGTCAGTGCCTGCTCGATCAGCGGCGCGGCCTGTTCTCCCAGGTGGCGGCCGAGCGTCTGGTAGGCGTCGAACTGCTGGTGGTCGAACCACTGGTCGCTGGTGCGGTCGTTCGGGAAGGCCCGGTTGGCCATCGCGTAGGCGTGCAGCTCGTACGGCATCCCGGGGGTCAGTACCGCCTGGAGGAGGATCAGCCGGCCGTGCCGGACGGCCCCGGGCCCCTCGTCCAGATCCGGGTAGCGGATGTCCCCGGTGACCACCGCCCGGGCCGAGAGCCGGGCGGAGAGCTGCGCCGCGAGCCCGCGCAGCGGCGGACGGTGGCCCGCGCGGTCCTGCACGCCGTCGTCCGCGCGGCCGTCCGCGTCGTCACCCTCGGCGGGCCGGTCGGCGGCGGTGCCCGGGATCAGCAGCTCGGGCTCGTGCAGGGTGATGGCGACGCCCAGCTCCTCGCGGGCCAGGGTGATCGCGGCGGCCAGGTTGGTGGCGTACCCCGCGTCGCCGCTGGCGTCGATGCAGACCACCGTCCGCACCCGGTGCCGCAGCAGCTCGACCAGCCCGAGGTTCTCGTAGTGGCCGCCGTCGGTGGTGAGCAGGAAGCGGTCGTCGGCCGGGAACCGCCCGATCAGCTCCCGCAGTTGGTACGGGAGGCGGCGGACGGCGGGCTGCGCGGGGCGGCGCCAGTCCGGCGGACCGGACCAGTCGGGGCCGAGCACCGCCGGGTTGGGCAGCCACGTCCCGAGGCGGGCGTTGGTCACCGCGAACAGCCGCTGGTAGACGCGGGATTCCCGCCCCATCGCGGAGGAGAAGGCCGCGCCGGAGACGGCCATCGCCGACTGCACGGTGAGGTCCCGGGCGATGTGCGCACTGGTGCGCCGCTCCAGCAGGTCGGTGCGCGCGTACCCGATGTCCGGGCCGCCCACGTAGTCGTAGGAGAGCGAGAAGGAGGCCGCCGGACGGCCCGGTGGCGTACGGGAGTTGCCCGACAGGTTGGCCGCCGCCGAGAAGATCACCTGGGGGAAGTCGGGGTGCCGGGCGCCGTAGTGGCTCAGCCACGTCTGCTCCCGGAAGAAGTGGTACGGGCGGGCCACCGACCGGCCGCCCTCGGTGGCCCGCCGGACCGCGAAGGCCGAGGCCAGCCGCAACCGGTAGAACGGGTGCAGGCTCACCCAGGTCTGGTCGAGGTTCAGCCCGACCGCGCCGAGCACCAGGGGCAGCAACACCTGGACGGCCGTCGGCCAGGCGTAGCCGGTGGCGACCGCCCAGCCGAGGGCCAGCAGCGCACCCGCCGTCAGCGCCAGGAGGGCGGAGCAGACCACGAGGGTCTGCGGGAGGCTGGCGCCGCTGACACGGGGCCGGCCCGCCGCGCCCGGCGTGGTGGCACCCCGACCGGGCGTCCGGCGGTCGCGCCAGAGTATGCCGAGCAGCAGCGCCAGGTAGCTGAGCGCCACGGTCAGGCCGAGCCCCGCGCCGGTGAGCTGCGGCCCCGCCGCCAGCGCCTGCTGGAGCCGCACCGCGCCCCAGGCCAGCCCCGGTACCACCAGCACCCCGGCGGCCAGCAGGGCGGCCAGGGCGAGCAGGGCGAGATTGGCCCTGCGCAGCGCCCGTGGCAGCAGCGCCTGCCAGCCGAGCGAGGGGAAGGCCAGCAGCCAGAGCAGCCAGCACCCGGTGGCCGAGGCCAGCAGGAGGCCGAAGGCGGCGAGCGCCGGTGTCCGGAGCTCCAACGGCCCCGGTACGGCGCCGGCGTGGCGCAGCCCGGCCGCCGCCAGGTGGCTCAGGTCGGTGAGCGGCACGGCCCGGTAGAAGCGGCTGAGCCCGAGGCCGAGCGTCAGGACGGCGGCCAGCAGCAGGGTGAGGGCGGACAGCACCCCGCGCAGCAGCGTCCCGAGGGCGACCAGCCATTCGCCCGCGCCGTCGGCGATGTACTTGCCGTGTCGGCGGAGGTGGTCCTCCTCGGGGGACCCGTGCTCCATCACGGTGTCGGCCGTCAGGCCCGAGACGGCGCGCACCGGGCTGTTGGGGGCGGAGTCGCTGAGCGCGAGCTGGAGCGCGCCGACGGTGTAGCCGCCGCCCGAGACGGAGACCAGGTAGCGGGCCCGTTTCAGCCACGGCCGCAGCGACTGGAGCGCGCCGAGGGTGACGCAGGCGGAGCGGATGCCGCCGCCGGAGGCGCAGAAGCCGAGTTCGGCGGGTTCGCGGCCGGGCGGCACCCGGGCGGCGTCGCGCCAGTGGGCATGCCGGACGGGCGTGTTCGGGGCGTCCGGCGCTTCGGCGGCGGGTGCCGTGGCGCCGCGCCGGGCGGCGATCGGCCAGGGCGGGATCAGCGCCGGACGGTCGGGGGAGTCGGTGCCGCGGGCCTTCGCGCCCGCTCGCGCCGGCCGGAGCCCGCGCACCGCGCGGGTGGCGGTCACCAGCAGGATGCCCGCCGCGAGCACCCCGGCGGGCAGGAGCAGCAGCCACTTGACGGTGGCGAGCGCGGTGGCGACGGCGAAGGGGGTGTCGGAACCGCCCGTACCCGGGTGGAGGCCGTCCAGCCCGGCGCGCAGCAGCGCGTCCTCGCCCAGGTCGCAGCAGGCCGCGAGCAGCCCGGCGCCGCCGACCGCGACGGCCGACAGCCGCCGGCGGGCCGGCCCGAGCACGTACCCGCCGAGCAGTGCGGCGGCGAGCAACGTCAGCCCGTAGCCGCCGATCAGCCAGCCGTCGGCGCGCAGCGCGGCCAGGTGGTCGGCGGCGCGGCCGCCGACCACGGCCTCGGCGGCCGCGCGGGAACCGGCGAGCTGGAGGGCGATGTTCCGTACGCGCGGCGCCTGATGACGGAACAGCAGCCCGCCGAGGAGGACCGGCAGCAGGGCGCCGAGGGCGAGCAGCAGGCCGGCCCAGGCGGGCAGGGCGGGCGGCCGCGCCGCCGGGCCTCCGCCCGCCGCGCCATCTGCCGTACCCGTCGCCTCCGCCGCTTCCTTCGCCGCCGCCGTTTCCGTCGCGGAATCCGCCACCACCATCGTCACCCCCCGCTTGGCCGCCCCGATCCCCCGTGACCGAGACGCTGAACTCGTAGGAAACCACCGATGACTGACGATCCGTAGTGATCCACCGCGATGTCCACGCGGGTCTTACCCCACCATCGCCGATTGCGCACCCGGGGTGTCCGGTTTCACTCGAACGAGTAAGAAGGCGACGCGTGGGGTAGATCAGCTTTTCATCCCACCCGGGACCATCCGCGTGTCCGCGCAACAAGATCACCCCAGACGCGTTTCCACCGACGTATTGTCAGGCCACCGAGGCTGGGCCTACCGTCTACAGATCGCTTTCTACGCACGTAGACCCTGCGGCTTCCCGAGCGGACCCGCAGGCGAGACCCGCCCCGTCAACCCTCAGACCGCGGGCCCGACCGCACGGCCGGGCCGCGGAGTTGCGGAGGTAACCATGTCGCAGATCGTCCGGGCCGCGCTCGTCCAGACCCGCTGGACGGGTGACCAGGAGAGCATGATCGCGCTCCACGAGCGGTACGCCCGCGAGGCCGCCGCCCAGGGAGCGAAGATCATCGGCTTCCAGGAGGTCTTCAACTCCCCGTACTTCTGTCAGGTCCAGGAAGCCGAGCACTACCGCTGGGCCGAGGCCGTCCCCGACGGCCCGACCGTGCGCCGGATGCGGGACCTCGCCCGCGAGCTCGGGCTGGTGATGGTCGTCCCGGTCTACGAGGAGGAACAGGCCGGCGTCTACTACAACACCGCCGCCGTCATCGACGCCGACGGCAGCTACCTCGGCAAGTACCGCAAGCACCACATCCCGCAGGTCAAGGGCTTCTGGGAGAAGTACTACTTCAAGCCCGGCAACCTCGGCTGGCCCGTGTTCGACACCGCCGTCGGCAAGGTCGGCGTGTACATCTGCTACGACCGCCACTTCCCCGAGGGCTGGCGCGCCCTGGGCCTGGCCGGCGCGCAGATCGTCTACAACCCCTCCGCCACCAGCCGCGGCCTGTCCGCCTACCTCTGGCAGCTCGAACAGCCCGCCGCCGCCGTCGCCAACGAGTACTTCGTCGCCGCGATCAACCGCGTCGGCACCGAGGAGTACGGCGACAACGACTTCTACGGCACCTCCTACTTCGTGGACCCGCGCGGGCAGTTCGTCGGCGACGTCGCCTCCGACAAGGAGGAGGAACTCGTCGTCCGCGACCTCGACCTCGGCCTGATCGAACAGGTCCGCCAGCAGTGGGCGTTCTACCGGGACCGCCGGCCCGACGCCTACGGGCCGCTCGCCGAGGCCTGAGGAGCAGCGCGATGACCACCAACGACGTGAGGGCCACCCGCGACCCGCACCAGCGCACCGTCGTCCGCGGCGGCCTCGTCATCACCGCCACCGAGGAACTCCACGCTGACGTCCTGATCGAGGGCGAGCGCGTCGCCGCCCTGGCCACCACCGGCAGCTCCGCCGCCGAGGCCTGGACCGCCGACACCGTCATCGACGCCACCGGCCACTACGTCATCCCGGGCGGGGTCGACGCCCACACCCACATGGAGCTGCCGTTCGGCGGCACCGCGGCCTCCGACACCTTCGAGACCGGCACCCGCGCCGCGGCCTGGGGCGGTACCACCACCATCGTGGACTTCGCCGTCCAGTCGGTCGGCGGCTCGCTGCGCGAGGGCCTGGACACCTGGCACGCCAAGGCCGAGGGCAACTGCGCGATCGACTACGCCTTCCACGCCATCGTCTCCGACGTCAACGACGCCGTGCTCAAGGAGATGGACACCCTCGTGGACTCCGGCGAGTCCACCTCCTTCAAGCTCTTCATGGCCTACCCCGGCGTCTTCTACAGCGACGACGGCCGCATCCTGCGGGCCATGCAGCGCGGCGCCGCCAACGGCGGGCTGATCATGATGCACGCGGAGAACGGCATCGCCATCGACGTCCTGGTCGAACAGGCGCTCGCCGCCGGGAGGACCGCACCCCGCTACCACGGCGAGGTCCGGCGCGAACTGCTGGAGGCCGAGGCCACCCACCGGGCGATCAAGCTCGCCCAGGTGGCCGGCAGCCCGCTCTACGTGGTGCACGTCTCCGCAGCCGCCGCGCTCGCCGAAATCGTCGGGGCCCGGGACGCCGGCCTCAACGTCTTCGGCGAGACCTGCCCGCAGTACCTCTTCCTCTCCACCGACAACCTCGCCGAGGAGGGCGCCGACGGCTTCGAGGGCGCCAAGTACGTGTGCAGCACGCCGCTCAGACCGCGCGAGCACCAGGAGGCGCTCTGGCGCGGGCTGCGCACCAACGACCTCCAGGTGGTCTCCACCGACCACTGCCCGTTCTGCTTCGTCGGCCAGAAGGAGCTGGGCCGGGGCGACTTCTCGAAGATCCCCAACGGCCTGCCGGGCGTCGAGAACCGGATGGACCTGCTCCACCAGGCCGTGGTGGACGGGCACATCAGCCGGCGCCGCTGGGTCGAGATCGCCTGCACCACCCCGGCCCGGATGTTCGGCCTGCACCCGCGCAAGGGCACCATCGCCCCGGGTGCCGACGCCGACCTGGTGGTCTACGACCCCACCGCGGTGCAGACCGTCTCCGCCGCGACCCACCACATGAACGTGGACTACTCGGCCTACGAGGGCCGTCGACTCACCGGCCGGGTGCGGACGGTGATGTCGCGCGGCACCGTCGTGCTGGACGACGGCGACTGGCGCGGCCGGGCCGGCCACGGCACCTTCCTGCGCCGGGACACCTGCCAGTACCTGGTCTGATCCCTCTCCCGATTCCCGCCCCTCCCGTTCCTCCCGTTCCTCGACGTCCACCCGCCGCCGCCCGGTCTGCCGGCTGTCCGGTCGCTCGCCCGGCTGCCGGCCCGGCCCTTCGATCGGGGCGACCGATCCGGCCGACGGCCGGGTGGCGGCGGTCAAAACCCTTACCTGGAGCCCCTCATGGACATCGGCCTCGTCCTCCAGACCGACCCGCCCGCCCGACTGCTCATCGACCGGATGATCCGCGCCGAGCAGGCCGGGTTCAGCCACGGCTGGACCTTCGACTCCTGCGTGCTGTGGCAGGAGCCCTTCGTCATCTACAGCCGGATCCTCGCCGAGACGGAGCGGATGACCGTCGGCCCGATGGTCACCAACCCCTCCACCCGCACCTGGGAGGTGACCGCCTCCACGTTCGCCACGCTCAACGACATGTACGGCAACCGGACCGTCTGCGGCATCGGCCGCGGCGACTCCGCCATGCGGGTCGCCGGGCGGAGCCCCGCCACCCTCGCCCGGCTCTCCGAAGCCATGCACGCCATCAAGGAGTTGGCCGAGGGGCGCACCGCCGAGGTGGACGGCAGCGAGATGCACCTGCCGTGGGTCCGCGCCGGCGCCTCCCTGCCGATCTGGATGGGGGCGTACGGGCCGAAGGCGTTGAACCTGACCGGACGTCAGGCCGACGGCTTCATCCTGCAGTTGGCCGACCCCTACCTCACCGAGTTCATGGTCAAGGCGGTGCGGGCCGCCGCCGTCGAGGCCGGCCGGGATCCGGAGTCGATCACCATCTGCGTAGCCGCCCCGGCCTACGTCACCGCCGATGACTCGCCCGAGGCGCTCGCCCACGCCCGGGAGCAGTGCCGCTGGTTCGGCGGGATGGTCGGCAACCACGTCGCCGACCTGGTCAGCCACTACGGCGAGCACTCCGACCTGGTACCGGAGGCGCTCACCGACTACATCAAGGACCGGCAGGGCTACGACTACAGCCACCACGGGCGGGCCGGGAACCCGGACACGGCCTTCGTCCCGGACGGGATCATCGACCGCTTCTGCCTGATCGGCCCGGTGGAGGCGCAGCGGGCCCGACTGGCGGAGCTCCGCTCGCTCGGCGTCGACCAGTTCGCCGTCTACGCCATGCACGACGCCATCGAGACCACCATCGACGCGTACGGGACGGACGTCATCCCGCAGCTGTGACCCCGCCCGGCGCCCCCACCCGAGCTCAGCCGCGGATCCGCCCGCGGCGGACGGGAGTTGCCCATGCCCGGAACCGCGACCAGTGACGGCAGACAGTGGCACCACCCCGACGGCCGGGTCGAACTCGACCCGGCCGCCGGGGACTTGCCACCCAACGGCTTCACCAGCGACGACCTGCGGCCGGTCCCGGTGGCACGGCGTACCTGGACCACGTACAACTTCCTCGCGCTCTGGGTCGGCATGGCCCACAACATCCCGTCCTGGACGCTGGCTTCGGGCCTGGTCACGCTCGGCATGGACTGGAAGCAGGCGGTGCTGACGATCGCGCTCGCCAACCTCCTCGTGCTGGTCCCGATGCTGCTCACCGGGCACGCCGGCACCAAGTACGGCATCCCGTTCCCGGTCTTCGCCCGGGCCGCCTTCGGGCTGCGCGGCGCCAACCTGCCCGCCCTGCTGCGGGCGGCGGTGGCCTGCGCCTGGTTCGGCATCCAGACCTGGATCGGCGGCGAGGGCATCTTCCTGCTGGCGGGCAAGCTGTTCGGCGAATCCTGGCGCACGGCCGGTGAGTTCGGCGGCTACCCGTGGACGCAGTGGCTCTCGTTCCTGCTGTTCTGGCTGATCGAGATGGCCATCATCGCGCGGGGGATGGAGGCGCTGCGGCGGTTCGAGAACTGGGCGGCGCCGTTCGTCATCGTCGGCGCGCTCGCGCTGCTGGTGTGGATCACCGTCAAGGCGGGCGGGCTCGGGCCATTGCTCGACCAGCCGTCCAGGCTGGGGTGGGGCGGCGGCTTCTGGAAGGTCTTCTTCCCCGCGCTGATGGGCATGATCGGGTTCTGGTCCACCCTCTCGCTGAACATCCCCGACTTCACCCGCTTCGGCGGCAGCCAGCGGGCCCAGATACGCGGGCAGGCGCTCGGCCTGCCGACCACGATGACGCTCTTCGCGTTCCTGTCCGTGCTGGTCACCTCGGGCTCCGAGGCGGTCTACGGGGCCCCGGTGTGGGACCCGATCCAGCTGGCCGCCAAGATGGAGAACCCGGTCGGCATCCTGTTCGCGCTGCTGACCGTGCTGGTCGCGACGCTGTCGGTGAACATCGCCGCCAACGTGGTGTCGCCCGCGTACGACCTCGCCAACCTGCTGCCCCGCTTCGTCACCTTCCGGACCGGGGCGCTGATCACGGGGGTGGTCGGGATCGTGATCCTCCCGTGGCGGCTGATCTCCGACCCGCACGTGTACATCTTCACCTGGCTCGGTGTGGTCGGCGGGCTGCTCGGCACGGTCGGCGGAGTGCTGATCGCCGACTACTGGGCCCTGCGCCGCACCCGCCTCCGGCTCGCCGAGCTGTACCGCCCGGGCGGGGCGTACTGGTACGCGGCCGGCTGGAACTGGCGGGCCGTGACGGCGCTGCTGGTGGGCGGCGTGCTGGCCGTCGGCGGCTCGTACTCCACCGTCGACGCCGACGGCGCGAAGCAGGGCCCCTTCCCGGCGGACGGCCTGATCCCTGTCCTCAAGCCGCTCGCCGACTACGGCTGGGCCGTCGGGCTGACGGCGGCGGCCGTGGTGTACCTGGGGCTGAGCGGGGTGGTCAGGAGGGGGAGCGGGGAGGCGGGGGAGGGCTGACGGGGGAGGACGAACGACTGACGGGTGACAGCGAACAGCTGACAGATTTCGAAAGTTGTCAGTTGTCAGCTGTTCGCTGAAACCCGTTCGACGGCGGCGAGGACCTTGGCCGCGCCGTCCTCGGCGGCCAGGGCGGTGGCGACGGCTCGGGCGCGGGTGCGGTAGCGGGGGTCGTCGAGCGTCAGGCGGAGGGAGGTGGCGAGGCGGGCGGGGGTGAGGCCGCGCAGGGGGACGGGGCCGGGGGAGACGCCGAGCCGGGCCAGTCGGGCGGACCAGAACGGTGCGTCGAGCTGGGCGGGCACGGGGACGGCGGGGGTCCCGGAGCGGAGGGCGGCGGCCGTGGTGCCGGCACCCGCGTGGTGGACCACGGCGGCGGTGCGGGGGAAGAGCCATTCGTGCGGGGTGTCGCCGACGGTCAGGACGGAGTCCGAGTCCTCGGCGGCCAGTCCGCTCCACCCCGACTGGAGCAGGAGGCGCACCCGGGCGGCGCGGGCGGCGGCGAGGACGGTCGCGGTCAGCCGCTCGGCGTCGGGGACGACCAGGCTGCCGAAGCCGACGAAGACCGGCGGCGGCCCGGCGGCCAGGAAGTCGAGCAGCCGGGCCGGGGGCTGCCAGTCCGGCCGGTCGGCCGGCCACCAGTAGCCCGCCACCTCCAGTCGGGGGCTCCAGTCGGCGGGTCGGGGCACCACCAGTGGCGAGAAGCCGTGCAGGACGGGGTGGTTGCGGCGGGCCCGGGCGATGCCGAGCGGCGGCAGGCCGAGCCGACGGCGCAGCCCGCGGACGGCCGGGACGAACAGCTGGTCGGTCGCGGCCTGGACGGCGTGTCCCGCCAGCAGGTTGCCGGACCGGCCGAGCGATCGGGTGCCGGTGACGGCGGGCGCGAACTCCCGGGTGGGGGCGAGGGGTTGGAGGTACAGCCCGATGCTGGGGATGTCGGCCGCCTCGGCGGCGACCTGGCCGAGTGCGCTGGTGGTGCTGGTGGTCAGCAGCAGGTCGGTCCCGAGCGCCGTGGCGTCGGCGATGCCGTCGCCGAGTGCGGGCATGAACCTCCGGCCGAGCCGCAGGAGTTGCAGGACGGCGCCCGGTCCGCTGCCGGCCCGCAGCAGGCGCCGGCCCTCGGCGGAGGCGAGTTCGGCGCGCGGGTCGACCGGCAGCGGGCGGAACTCCAGTCCGGCGGCCCGTACCGACTCGGCGAAGGTGTCGTGGGTGGCGACGGCCACCTGATGCCCGGCCGCCCGCAGCCGGACGCCGAGCCCGGTGAAGGGGGCCACGTCGCCCCGGGAGCCGGCGGTGGCGATCAGGATGCGCATGGCCGCAGTATTTCGGCGCGGGCGGCGCGCGGGAAGGGCGCCACGCGCGGGCGGTCCGGCCTGGGCGGCCGGTGTCGTCAGCCGGTCCCGTCGGCCGGTCCCGTCCGCTGGGTTCGTCTGCCGGGTTCGGACGGTGCTGCGCGGGTGGCCGACCGGGGCGGCCGACGCGGGTGGCGGAACCGGGCGGCGGGCGGTGGCGTCCTTGCGGGCAGAGCGGACGGGACGGGGCCGTCGCGCCTTGGACGGGAAGGGATGCCGGATGAGCATCGTCGCGTGGATCGTGCTGGGCCTGCTGGCGGGTGCGCTGGCCAAGCTGCTGCTGCCGGGGAAGGACCCGGGCGGCCTGATCGTGACCACCCTGATCGGCATCGCCGGCTCCTTCGTCGGCGGCTGGATCGCATCGCACTTCATGCACCGCTCGATCTCCGCGCACTTCTTCGACGCGGCGACCTGGGTGTCGGCGATCGGCGGCGCCCTGGTGCTGCTGATCGCCTACCGGCTGCTGTTCGGCAACTCGCGCCGCTGACGGAATGGTTCGGTGCGGCCCCGGCGTCCGGGAGACGGCGGGGCGTGCCGGGGGAGGGGAGTTCCGCCGACCGGTACGACGGCGCCCGGATGGCCGGTTCGAACCGGTCCTTGCCGGTGCTGGAACGGTGCGAGGCCCTCGTACGTCCTTCCGAACGGGACCCGGGGGCTCGACGGGGTCGCCACACCGATGACGCAAGGGGCGGCGGATGAGCTGGATGGCGTGGATCGTGCTGGGCCTGGTGTCGGGGACACTGGCCAGGATGGCGATGTCGAGGGGGGAGCGCGGCCTGATCGGCAGCACCCTGATCGGCATCACCGGCTCCTACATCGGCACCTGGATCGTCTCGCACTGGATGCACGGGACGGTGAAGGTGAGCTTCCTCGACGTCACGACCTGGGTGTCGGCGATCGGCGGCGCCATGGTCCTGCTCTTCGGCTACAAGGTGCTCCGCTTCCTCGCCCGGCGCTGACCATCTGGTGCTGACGGCTCGATGCTGATGGCTCGGCGCTGATGGTTCGGTGCTGACCGCCGGGCTTTGAAGCCGGGCGGTCAGCACCCGGCACCGCCCGGTTACCGGTCGGCGGTCCGGGACGCCTCGGCGACCCAGCCCGGGAGCGGCTCGCGCGCGGCGAGCCACCCGGGCGGCACGTCCGCGAGCCCGGTCCGGGCGGCGGCCACACCGGCGGCGATGGCGCAGGTGGTGTCCTTGTCGCCCCAGCCCTCCAGGGTGTTCCAGACGGTCTCCGGCAGCGAGTCCAGGTGCCCGGCCGCGGACCAGAGGGCGAACGGCACGGTGTCCGCGGCGGAGATCAGCGCTCCCGAGCCGAGCACGGTGGCGGCGTGCCGGACGCTGGTGTGCTCGGGCATCCGGGCGGCGATCCGGAGCCCGGAGCGGACCTCGCTGTCCGGCAGCCGTCCGGCGATCTCGGTCAGCAACTCGGCCCGGCTGGGCGGGTTTCCGCCCCGACTGCGGACCGCCAGCGCCGCCGCGAGCGCGACCGCCACCGCACCGGCGACGGCCTCCGGGTGGAAGTGGGTGGTGAGCGCCTGCAGTTCGGCCTGCCGGACCACCGTGTCGAGGTCCTCGGCGAACCAGGCGCCCAGCGGCGCGACCCGCATCGCGGCGCCGTTCCCGTGCGAGCCCTGGCCCTCGAACTGGGCCGCGGTGATGGCGCGCCAGTCCCCGCCGGCGCCGATCCCGCGCAGGACCCGGTGCATCGACGGGCCGTACTTGCGCCCGTACTCGCGGGCGTACTCGGCGGCGAACTCCCGGGCGAGCGCGTCCGGTCGGACCTCGCCCGCGTCGAGCAGGTGGCGGACCAGCACGAGTGCCATGGCGGTGTCGTCGGTCCAGTGCCAGGGTGCGGGCCGGACCAGCCTGGCGGCGAGCGCGGCGGGCGCCTCGTCCAGCGGGACCGAGAACCACCGGTCGCCGAAGGCGTCGCCGAGGGCGAGTCCTTCCAGGCTGTCCAGGACCGGGCGGGCCGCACGCATGTCATCCTCCGTGTGAGATCAACTGTGTGCGGCAGTCTGCCGGACGGGCGGGGCGCCGGCGAGCGGTTATTCCTCCGCTCGCCGGCGCCACATCTGCTGACGGTTCGTCACTTCGCCTTCAGGCCACCGAGGACGAGCTTCCAGACGGCGTCGAACCGGTCGTCGACGTCGGGGGTGGACCAGGTGGAGGCGTAGGCCGGGTCGTGGAAGGGGCCGGTCGCGTCGAAGACGGCGCGGGCGGTGTTGCGGATGTGGGCGAGCTTGAACTCCTTGGTCTCGATGCCCTCCGCCACCATCCGCGCGATCTGGTCGACCAGGGTGTCGACGTGGGTGTCCACCAGGCCGCTGTTCTCCTCGACCAGCACCATGTAGGTGGCGAACAGCTCCGGGTCGTCCAGCGCCTTCTTCCGCTTGGCCGTGAACAGCGCCGTCAGCCACCGCTGCAGCCGCTCGGAGGCGGGGCCGCCCTCGTTGGAGACGGTCGACAGCTCGTGGTGCGCCTGGTCGAGCCAGCGCTGGGTGACCGCCTCGCGCAGCGCGGCCTTGCTGGGGAAGTGGCGGTAGACGCTGCTGTGGCTGACGCCGAGGATGCGGGCGACGTCCACGACGGTGGCCTTGGCCGGGCCGAACCGCCGGAGGACGTCCTCCGCCGCGCTCAGGATCTGCTCGGCGGTGAGTGTGGTGTCCGTGGTCACGGGGAGGTCCGTCCTTAGGTCGTGCGGTCGGGTCGTGCGGCGATGGCGCCGGTGGTGCGGCGACGGCGCTGGTGGTGCGGTCAGCGCTCGCTGTCCAGGTGGGCCATCTGTGCGGCAGCGTACCGGTCACCGGCGGCGGAGCCGGCGGGTACGGAGGCCTCGACGGCGGCGAGGTCGGCCTCGGTCAGTGCGACGTCGAGGGCGCCGAGGGCCTCGGTCAGGCGGTCCCGGCGGCGGGCCCCGACCAGCGGGACGACGTCCTGACCGCGGGAGGCCACCCAGGCGATGGCGACCTGGGCGACGGTGGCGCCCCGTGCGGTGGCGATCTCGCGCAGGGCCTCGACCAGCGCGAGGTTGTGGGCCAGGTTCTCGCCCTGGAAGCGCGGGCTGTGGCTGCGGAAGTCGGTCCCGGCGAGGGCCCGTTCCCGGTCCCAGTGGCCGCCGAGCAGGCCGCGGGAGAGCACGCCGTACGCGGTGATGCCGATGCCGAGCTCGCGGGCGGCGGGCAGGACGGCGGCCTCGATCGAGCGGGAGAGCAGCGAGTACTCGATCTGGAGGTCGCTGATCGGGTGGACGGCGGCGGCCCGGCGCAGGGTGTCGGCGCCGACCTCGGAGAGCCCGATGTGGCGGACGTAGCCGGCCTTCACCAGGTCGGCGATGGCGCCGACGGTCTCCTCGACCGGGACGCCCGGGTCCAGGCGGGCCGGGCGGTAGACGTCGACGTGGTCGGTGCGCAGGCGGCGCAGGGTGTAGGCGAGCGCGGTCTTGGTGGCGGCGGGGCTCGCGTCGTAGCCGAGCCACTGGCCGTCGGGGCCGCGCTGGGCGCCGAACTTCACGCTGATCTGCACGCTCTCGCGGTCGCGGCCGCGCAGCGCCTCGTGGATCAGCAGCTCGTTGTGGCCCATGCCGTAGAAGTCGCCGGTGTCGAGGAGGGTGACCCCGGCGTCGAGGGCGGCGTGGATGGTGGCGATGCTCTCGGCCTCGTCGGCCGGGCCGTACAGGTCGGACATGCCCATGCAGCCGAGGCCGAGGGCCGAGGTGACCGGTCCGGTGGTGCCGAGGGTGCGCCGGGCGGGGCGGGTGTGGGAGGACACGGGTGACTCCAAGGGGGCGGGTGCGGTGCCGGAAGGGGCAGGAGCAGGGTGACCCGGGTCTCACTGTGACACGACAGCGAACAGATTTCAAAATCTGTTCGCTGTCGTCTGTTATCTGAAAGTTGAAATCTGTCGACTGTCATTTGTTCGGTGGACGGGTGGACGGGCGGGCGACTGCGGCATGGCGGCAGACGCCCGCACCGAAGCCGACATCAGTCGGCGACCCGGCTCCGGTTCTCGTACGCGAGGTCGGTGTACTCGGGGTGGCGGAGCATCCAGCCCTTGATGAAGGGGCAGGTGGCCAGCACGGACAGGCCGCGGGCGCGGGCGTCGTCCAGGGCGGCGCGGGCCAGCGCGCTGCCGATGCCCCGGCCCTCGAAGGCGGGCTCGACCACGGTGTGCGGGTAGACCACCAGCTGGTCGCTGCGCAGGTACTCGGCGAAGCCCGCCGGCTTGCCGTCCTCCCAGGCCTCGAAGCGGTTCCGGGCTTCCACGTCACGTACCGAGATGGTCATCGCGGCTCCTCACTGCGGGAGAGTCGGAGCCGGGCCCGGCCCCGGTCCATCATCGGGGGAGCGGGGCCGCCCCGCCCGCCGATCCGGTTGCCGTGTCCGTCGTGGTCGTCGTGGTCGGTGCCTTGCTCGGAAGTGCCGGTTCGACCGCCGGCCCGACAGCGGGCTCGACAGCGGGCTCGACGGCGGGGCTCCCGGCCGGTGCCCAGGTCTCGCGGCCGCCCGGCGACCGCAGCAGGCAGGCGCGGGCGGGCGGCACATTGCGCCACACCGTGCGCTCGCCCAGCCCGTACGCCTGCTCGAACCGCCGCAGCAGCCGGACCACCGCCCGGTGGCGGGCGCCCCGGCGGGGGCCGGAGGTGAGGCTGCGCGCCGTCGTCGTGCCGAGGTACCCGAAGTACGTCAGCTCGCCGCCGGGCGCCAGCAGCCGCAGGTAGAGGTCGAGGATGTCGCGCACCTGTGCGGGCTCGAAGTTGGTGAACGGCAGCCCGGACACGATCACGTCGTACCGCTGCCCGCGGTCCTCCGCCCGGGCCCCTTCCGGCGCCGGTCGACGGCACTCCGGCAGCTCCTCGACCCGGCAGGCCGACAGTCGCAGGCCGACCCCGGGGTGGCGTGCGGCGAGGACCGGGTCCTCCCGCAGCCGTTCGGCGAACCGCGGGTTGGCCTCGACGACGTGCAACCGGTCGCCCGGGCGCAGCACTTGGGCCAGTCGGCGGGTGACCACGCCGGTGCCGGCGCCGACCTCCAGCACCGAGATCGGACGGTTCGGGCGGCTGGTGACCGGTACCACCAGGGCGTTCACCAGCTCCGGGCCGCTCGGGGCCAGCGCGCCGGTGTCGTGGAAGGTGCGCAGGGCCTCGGCGAGGAACAGCAGGTGGTCGCCACCGGCGGGCGAACTGTACAGGGGGGAAGGGGAGTCCGGACGGTGGTGGAGCCGTTCGTTGGTCATGCCGTCGACGCTAGGCAGGGCGGAGCCGCCGCGAATCGGCCGGTCAGCGGCGCCGACCCCCGACGAAAGTCGAGGGTGCGGTTACCCGGAAGACAGAGGCGCTCCGCGGCCGAGCGCCCCTAGCATCGAGCCCGAGGTGCCCAAGGGCGGACGTACGGAAGGCTTTCGGGCCGAGGAGAGCGGAAAGGAGGAGCACCATGCGCCGGAGTGTGCTCGGCTGGTACGGGCCGGACCACCGGGCCGGGACGGACACGTTGCTGCTGCTCGGCCTGCTCGGCCTGACCATCGAGGAGGCCCTCGCCCAGTGGACGCAGACCGACGGTCCGCTGCGCCTGCCGCGCACGGTCGTCGCCGCGCTCGCCGCGGTCTCGCTCTTCTTCGCCCGCCGCCACCCGGTGGCCTCGGCCGTGCTGCCGGTGCTCACGGGCGGGCTGTTCAACCGGGCCGTCCCCGGCCTGTTCAGCGTCTTCCACCTCGCCTACCTCGGCCGGCCGGGCCTGGCGATGGCGGGCGGCTCGGTCATCGCGGTGGCCAGCGCGGTGGGTGTGGACTCACTGGTCGGCCGGGCGGGTACCGCCGGGTCCCAACTCCTGGTCCAGGCCGCCACGATGGCGGTCGGCCTGTGGCTGCGGGGCAGACGGGTGCTGATCCGCACCCTGCACGAGCAGGTCGACGCGCTGCGCCGCGAGCGCGAGCTGCGCGCCGAGCAGGCCCGGTCCGCCGAACGGGCCCGGATCGCCCGGGAGATGCACGACGTGCTGGCCCACCGGCTCAGCCTCCTGGTCCTGCACGCCGGGGTGCTGCGCGACCAGGCCAGGGCCGGCACCGTCGCCGACGACCCCGACCGGCTCACCCACCGCCTCGAACTGCTGCGCACCACCGCCGCCCGGTCGCTCGACGACCTGCGCGACGTCCTGGGCGCGCTGCGGGCCGACCCGTCGGCCCCGCCCGCCACGGGAGGCGAGCCGTCCGTGCCCGTCGAGGCCGGGCGTGTCCCGGCGCCCGCGCTGCGCGACCTCACCGAGCTCGTCGGCGAGGCGACCCAGGCCGGCCAACGGGTCGAACTCACCCTCTCCGGGGAGCCGGAGAGCATCCCGACCACCCACCGGCTGGCCGTGCACCGGCTGGTGCAGGAGGCGCTGACCAACGCCCGCAAGCACGCGCACGCCGCGCCCGTCACCGTACGGGTCGGCTACGGGGCGCCGGCGACGACGGTCGAGGTCCGCAACGGCCCGGGCGAGGCGCCGTTGGGCGGGCCGGGCACCGGTGGCGGGTACGGTCTGGTGGGGCTGGCCGAACGGGTCGGCGCCCTCGGCGGCCACTTCGACGCCGGTCCGGACGGTGGCGGCGGCTTCCGGCTCTCCGCCCGGTTACCCGCGCCGGACCGCCCGCCGCAGGCGGTGCCGGACGAGGCGTCCGCCCGGCTCCGTGGCGACGGTCCGGATCCACAGTCGGCGCGCGCGGTGGCGCACCCCGGGCGGGCGTCGCCGCAGCCGGAGCGGGGGAAGGGGACGCCAGGGGCGCGGCAATCGCAGGAAGGGGCGCAGGGGGCGCGAGGAGTGAAGCAGTCGGAGCCACCGAAGCAACCGAAGCAACCGGAGGAACCGACGCAGCCGAACCAATCGACGCAAGCGACGCAACCGACGCGGGCGAAGCACGTTGAGCAGGAACCGAAGCCGCAGCCGAAGGACGCCGCATGATCCGAACAATGGTGGTCGACGACGACGCGCTGGTCCGTCTCGGCCTGGTCGACCTCCTGGCCCAGGACCCGGAGCTCACCGTGGTCGCCGAGGCCGCCGATGGGCTGCAGGCCGTCGAGCTCGCCGCCGGTCGGCGGATCGACGTCGCGCTGATGGACATCCGGATGCCCCGGCTCGACGGGATCGCCGCCACCCGGCGGCTGCGCGAACTCCCCGACGGTCCGCGGGTCATCGCCCTCACCACCTTCGACCTGGACGAGTACGTGTACCAGGCGCTCGCGGCCGGGGCGGACGGCTTCCTGCTGAAGGACACCCCGCCCGCGGAGATCGCCCGGGCCGTCCATGTCGTCGCCGGCGGCCAGGGGATGCTGCACCCGGCGGCCGCTCGGCGGCTGATCGACCGCTACCACCGGGTCGGGGCGCCCCGGTCGGTGGCCGCCCGCAGCCGGGCCGCCGGACTCACCCCGCGGGAGACGGACGTACTGCGCGAACTCGCCGACGGGCTCTCCAATGCCGAGATCGCCGGTGTGCTCGGGATGCGCGAGAGCACGGTCAAGGCGCACGTCAGTCGGATCCTGACCGGGCTCGGAGTCGCCAACCGGGTCCAGGCGGCGCTGCTCGCACGCGACGCCGGGCTGATGGGCGACGGCGGCTGAGGACGGACGGCTGGGATCGGCCGGGCCCGGGTTCGGGTGCCCAGGTGCCGGGGTGCCCGGGTGCCGATCGGTCGTGCACCCGCGGGTACGTTCGCGAACGTTCGCGCACGCGCATATCCGGGCGCTGTCCCGCTGTTCCGGGGTGCCGCGCCGTCGTGCCACGGGTTGCAGCCGAAGCACGTCGGGGCTCGGCGGGGCTCGGTGGGGCACATCGGGGCACGGCATCGGCCGGTGTTCACCTTGGCGTTCCCCGGACGTTCCTCCGGAGTCGGGGCGGACGTCGAAGCGGGCTTCCATGAGCCGCCGCGTGCTCCCGGTTCGTATCGCGTGCTGAGCCGCTGTCACCCATCCGGCGTGGAAATGCCGTGCCTTGGCCGTTTGCGCTGCCGAACTCGGGCGGCGGGTCCATGGTGGAGATGGGCGCGATCCGGCGACCGCGTCCGCGCGCCGATCCAGGCCCGCGCGCCGAGCGCCCGCGCCGAAAGCGGACGGGTGTTGTCCGAAGCGGGGCCCGGTACCGGCACGCTGGGAACAGGGCCACCTCGCAGGAAACCGAACGGTTCTTCTAGGCTCACATCTCGGCTTCCCTGCGGCGGTCCGGCCACTGCGCCCACCGCCACGAAGCCGCCGTCCACGGGGCTCCGGGCGGACCGGGGCCACCGGATCGAGCGAGGAGGACGCACATGCCAAGCACGCCGCCCAACCGTTCCACCGTACTTGGGCCAGACAGGCCGATTCGGTGGGCCGCTCATCATCCCGGTCGGCCGGTGCGGTCCGGCCGGGCCTGGTACCCGGGCGGGAGCGGTCGGCCGGCACGGCCGCTGTATACCGGCGGCGGCCGCGGAGGCGAGCGTTGAGTCCCCAGATCGTCGGGTCGCCCGCCGCACCGGGCGCCGCCGCGGAACCCGCCCCGACGTCGGTCGCCGTCCCGGCCGCCACCGACGGTGAGGCCCTGGCCGCCGCCACGGCCACTGCGACCACCGCCGCCGCTACCGCCGCAGCCACCGCTACTACCACCAACGGCACCGCCGCCGGCACCGCAACTGCCGCTGCGGATCCGGGCACTACGGTCTCGGCCCCTGCGCTTCCCGCCGCTTCGGTCCAGGCCACCGCGGCCGCTTCCGGTGCCGCGAAGACCGTCGTGGCCAAGGTGGCCGTCACCACGACCGCAGCCGCCAAGTCCGCCCTCACGAAATCCGCCCTCACCAAACCCGTCGTCGCGAAGGCCGCGGCGGCGAAGAGTCCTGTGACGAAGAGCCCTGTGACGAAGAACGTCGTGGCGAAGAACGTCGTGGCGAAGAACGTCGTGGCGAAGAACGTCGTCGCGAAGCCCGCGACGGGCCCGGCCGCCACCGCCTCCCACGGGGCCGCCGCCGTCACCACGGCGCTGCCCGGTGTGCCGCAGGCGCTCAGCACCCGGGCCCGCACCCTCGCCGGGGCCGTCCGGCGTCGCTGCGTCGACCTGGCGCGGATCGAGTCGCCCAGTGGGGACGCCCCCAGACTCGACGCGCTCGCCGAGGAGTTGGCGGTCGGCTTCTGTGCCACCGGTGCCACCGCCCGGCGTGAACCCGGACCGGCCGGCGACCACCTCGTACTGGAGTGGGAGGGTCGGGACGAGTCCCTGCCGCACCTGCTGATCGTCGGGCACCACGACACCGTGTGGCCGGTCGGCACCCTCGCGGACTGGCCGGTGACGGAGGAGGACGGCCGGCTCACCGGGCCCGGCGTGGTCGACATGAAGGGCGGACTCGCCATCCTGGAGGGGGCGTTGTCGCTGCTCGCGGACCTGGGTGAGCGCCCGCACCGGACCGTCCGCCTGGTCGTGGTCTCCGACGAGGAGGTGGGCAGCCCCGACGGACGCCGCCTGGTCGAGCGCCAGCTGCGCGGAGCCGCCGCGGTTCTGGGCCTCGAACCGCCGCACCCCGACGGTCGGTTGAAGACCGCGCGGCGCGGCAGCACCCGGGTGCGGCTCACCGTGACCGGCCGCGAGGCGCACGCGGGCAACGACGCCCACGACGGGGTGTCCGCCGTCGACGAGCTGGTGGACCAGCTCGTGCTGGTGCGCGACCTCGCCGGTCAGCCCGGCACCGAGCTCAACGCCGGTCGGATCAGCGGTGGTTCGCGCGCCAACGTGGTCGCC
This sequence comes from Kitasatospora sp. NPDC001119, assembly GCF_053598475.1. NCBI lineage: Bacteria > Bacillati > Actinomycetota > Actinomycetes > Kitasatosporales > Streptomycetaceae > Kitasatospora > Kitasatospora sp. NPDC001119. The sequence goes on along the minus strand of NZ_JBSFKI010000001.1, from coordinate 368,750 downwards.
GGCCGGGCCGAGGCCGAGCTGGGGCTGCGCTTCGCCACGGTCGAGGCGCAGCGCCGTACGCTGGACAACCTCGCCCGGCTCACCGCGCTGCGTCCGGGCGCCCGGGTCCGTACGGAGGTGCTGTCCAGCCGTCCGGCCTGGCCCGAGCGGACCGGCAACCCGCTGTTGCGGCACGTGCGTTCGCTCGCTGCGGTGCTCGGGCAGCAGTTGGACGGCGCTCCGGCGGGCGGGGCAGGGGACACCAACCTGCCGGGCTCGCGCGGGCTTCCGACCCTGGACGGCTTCGGCGCGGTGGGCGCCGGGGCCCACGCCCGGCACGAGCACATCCGGGTCGACCAGATCGCTCCCCGGATCGCCCTGCTGGCGGCGCTGCTCGCGGTGCCGCTGCCGCGACTGCGCGACCGCGCGGAGGGCTGAGCCGGCGGTGAGCTGCTGACGGCCGGGAGCCGGTCGCCGGCCCCCGGCAGTCGGCGGCGGCGAACGTAGAACGGCGGACGGCGGACGGCGAACGTAGAGCAGCGAACAGAGAACAGAAGACAGCCGACGGATAACAGCTGACAGATTTCAGAATCTGTCAGCTGTTATCTGTTGCGCACCTTGCCATCCCTCCGCCCCTCCGCGCAGAATGGTACCGACCGAACGGTCAGTCGGTTGGTCGTGCTCCAGGCGGCCGCCGGGCAGGACACGAGAGGGGACTGTGGTGACAGCAGAGGTGGCCGAGACGGTCCCCGCGCAGACGCTGGAGGACCGGTTCGAGGCGGTCGTCGCCGCCGAGCAGCGGATCGAGCCCAGGGACTGGATGCCCGACGCCTACCGGGCCACCCTGATCCGCCAGATCGCCCAGCACGCCCACTCCGAGATCATCGGCATGCAGCCCGAGGGCAACTGGCTGACCCGGGCCCCGTCCCTGCGCCGCAAGGCCATCCTGCTCGCCAAGGCCCAGGACGAGGCCGGCCACGGCCTCTACCTCTACGCCGCCGCCGAGACCCTGGGCGTCGACCGCGCCGAGCTCACCGAGAAGCTGATCTCCGGCCGCCAGAAGTACTCCTCGATCTTCAACTACCCGACCCTCACCTTCGCCGACGTCGGCGTGATCGGCTGGCTGGTGGACGGCGCCGCGATCTGCAACCAGGTCCCGCTCTGCCGCTGCAGCTACGGTCCGTACGCCCGCGCGATGGTGCGGATCTGCAAGGAGGAGTCCTTCCACCAGCGCCAGGGCTACGAGCTCCTGATGACGCTGATGCGCGGCACCGAGGCCCAGCGCCGGATGGTCCAGGACGCGGTGGACCGCTGGTGGTGGCCGTCGCTGATGATGTTCGGCCCCTCGGACGCCGACTCGCCGAACAGCGCCCGCTCGATGGCCTGGCGGATCAAGCGGCACAGCAACGACGAGCTGCGCCGGCGCTTCGTCGACATGACCGTCCCGCAGGCCGAGCACCTGGGCGTCACCCTCCCGGACCCCGAGCTGCGCTGGAACGAGGAGCGCGGCGGCTGGGACTTCGGCGAGCCGGACTGGTCCGAGCTGACCAGGGTCATCCACGGCCAGGGCCCCTGCAACGCCCAGCGGGTCGAACGCCGCCGCACCGCCCACGAGGACGGTGCCTGGGTGCGCGAGGCGGCCGTCGCCTACGCGGCCAAGCGCGCGGCCGAGGCCGCCGGGCCCACGGAAGCCTCCGAAGCCACCAATGTGACCGAACAGGAGAACGGAAAGTGACCGACCCCCAGGTTGGCTCCCCGTCCGGGTCCGAGGCCGGGCCCAAGGCCGGGCCCGAGGCCGGTTCCAAAGCCGGTCCCAAGGCCGGCTGGCCGCTGTACGAGGTGTTCGTGCGTCCCCGGCGCGGGCTGAACCACGTCCACGTCGGCTCGCTGCACGCCGCCGACGACCGGATGGCCCTGCTCGCCGCCCGCGACCTGTACACCCGCCGCAACGAGGGCGTGAGCCTCTGGGTGGTCCGCTCGGACGCGATCACCGCCTCCACCCCGGACGAGCGCGACCCGTTCTTCGAGCCCAGCGGCGACAAGGTCTACCGCCACCCGACCTTCTACGACATCCCCGAGGATGTCCCGCACATCTGACGGGGGAGCCACCGTGCACGACCACACCACCTCCACCACCTCCACCCCCGGCACCGGCCAGGACGACCACGTCTACCTCAGCCTCGCCGACGCCGCCCCCGGCCCCGAGGGCGAGGGCCGCTGGGCGTACGGGACGGGCTTCGCCGATCCCCTGCTCGGCGTGGACACCGCGCTGCCCCCCGGTCTGGACGGCGCCGACCTCGCCGCCTACTGCCAGATGCTGGGCGACGACGCCCTGGTCCTCGCGCAGCGGCTGATCGAGTGGTGCACCCGGGCGCCCGAGCTGGAGGAGGAGGTCGCGCTGGCCAACCTGGGCCTCGACCTGCTCGGCCAGGCCCGCCTGCTGCTCACCCGGGCAGGGCAGGCGGACGGTACCGGCCGCACCGAGGACGACCTGGCGTACTGGCGGGAGGAGCACGAGTTCCGCAACGTCCGCCTGGTGGAGGCCCCGAACGGCGACTTCGCCTACTCGATCGCCCGGCTGCTGCTGTTCGCCACCGCGCGCGGCGCCCTCTACGAGGCGCTGAGCGCGCACCCCGACCCGGTGCTGGCCGCGGTCGCCGCCCGGGGCGTCAAGGAGCTGGCCTACCACCGGGAGTACGCCACCGCCTGGACCCTGCGCCTGGGCGACGGCACGCCGTACTCCTCCGGGCGGATGCAGGCCGGGGTGGACGCGGTCTGGCCGCTGCTGGAGGAGCTGTTCACGGCGCACCCGGTGGAGCTGCGGGCGGGCGTCGACCCGGCGGCGCTGCGCGGACCGGTACTGCGCTCGCTCGGCGCCGTTCTCGCCGAGGCCGGGCTGACCGTGCCGGACGTACCGCCGCTGGCCACCGTCCTCGGCCTGGCCGGCCGGGACGGTGTGCACACCGAGGCGCTCGGCCCACTGCTCGCCGAGTTCCAGGTGCTGGCCCGCGCCCACCCGGGGGCGACGTGGTGACCGGCGACGTCGTGACGGGCCCGGGGCCGACGGGCACCGCGGAGCCGACGGGCGGGACGGTCGGGACGGGCACCGCGGACCCGACGGCCCGCGAGCTGGCCTGGGCGGTCGCCGCGGCCGTGCCGGACCCGGAGCTGCCCATGCTCACCCTGGCGGACCTGGGCGTCCTGGCCGAGGTCGGGGTGGACGGCGGCAGCGGCACGGTGACCGCGTGGCTGACCCCGACCTACTCGGGCTGCCCCGCCGTCGCCGAGATGGCCGCCGACGTGGACCGCCGGCTGCGCGCGGCCGGGTACCCGGACGTCCGGGTGCGGCTGCGGTTGGACCCGCCGTGGTCCACCGACCTGATCACCGCCGAGGGCCGTCGCAAGCTCGCCGAGGCGGGCATCGCCCCGCCGCGCCCGACCGCCGCCTCCTTCGCCGCGGCCGGACCGGTGGCGCTCACCCTCGGTCCCACCCGCACCGGAACCGCGACCGCGCCCACCACCGTGGCCGCGCCGAGGACCGCCGCCGCGCCCCCCGTGCCGTGCCCGCGCTGCGGCGACGCCGACACGGAGGAGCTGTCCCGCTTCGGTTCCACCGCCTGCAAGGCGCTCTGGCGCTGCCGGGCCTGCCGCGAGCCGTTCGAACGCGTCAAGGAGATCTGAATGCCCGCCGCTTCCTCCGCCGCCCCCGCCTCCTTCGCCGCCGGGTCCGCCCCCGACGCCGAGGGGACCGGCATCCGCCCCGCCCGCCGCCCGACCTTCCACCGGCTGCGGATCGACCGGGTCGAGCGGCTCTGCGAGGACGCCGTCGCGGTGACCTTCGCGGTGCCGGTCGGGCTGGCGGAGGAGTACGCCTTCCGCCCCGGGCAGACCCTGACCCTGCGCAAGCTGGTGGACGGCACCGACGAGCGCCGCTCGTACTCGATCTGCGCCCCGGTCGGCGGGCCGCTGCGGATCGCCGTCCGGGAGGTGCCCGGCGGGCTGTTCTCACGCTGGCTGGTGCGCGAGGCGAAGCCGGGCGAGGAGGTGGAGGTGCTGACGCCGTCCGGCCTGTTCACCCCCGAGCTCGGCGTCCCGGCCGACCACGTGCTGCTCGCGGCCGGCTCCGGGATCACCCCGATGCTGTCGATCGCCGGCTCCGTGCTCGCGGCCGACCGCAGCTCCACCGTCACCCTGCTCTACGGCAACCGGCGCAGTGACAGCGTGATGTTCGCGGACGAGCTGGCCGACCTGAAGGACCGCTACCTCGACCGCTTCCAGCTGGTCCACGTGCTCTCCCGGGAGACCAGGGACGCCGAACTGCTCAGCGGCCGGCTGGACCCGGAGCGGGTACGCGCGCTGCTGGCGGCGCTGGTGGACGTCGGGAGCGTCGGGCACTGGTGGCTGTGCGGCCCGTTCGGCATGGTCGTGGGCGCGAAGGACCTGCTCGCCGAGCTGGAGGTGCCGGGCGAGCGGGTGCACCAGGAGCTGTTCCACGCCGAGGACGAGCCGCTCCCGGAGCGCGACGAGGACTGGGACCGGACGGACGGCTCGTCCGGCGGCTCCGCCGACGGCGTGTCGGGCCCGCGGAGCGAGGTCACCGTCGTCCTCGACGGCCGCGGCAGCACGCTCTGCCTCCCGCGCGACCGCTCGATCCTGGACGGCGCCCAGCGCTCCCGCCCCGACCTGCCGTTCGCCTGCAAGGGCGGAGTGTGCGGCACCTGCCGCGCCCTGGTCACCGAGGGCGAGGTGGAGATGCGCCGCAACTTCGCGCTGGAGGAGAAGGAGCTGGCCGCCGGCTACGTCCTCACCTGCCAGGCCCGGCCGCTCACCGACCGGGTGACCGTGGACTACGACCGCTGAGCGGACCACCACCGCCGACCGGACCACGATCGCCGAGCCTCAGACGGTGGCGGGCTCCATGACCGGGTCACCGGGCGTCGGGCTCCCGACCCTCGGGCCGGCGATCGTCGGGCTCGCGATCGTCGGGCCGGAGATCGTCGGCCGCCCGGGCGCAGGGTCCCCGAGCAGCTTGACGAGGTCGTTGACGGCCGCCCGCCCGGCCCGGTTGGCGCCGACGGTGCTGGCGGACGGGCCGTAGCCGACCAGGTGGACGCGGGGGTCGGCGGTGGCCCGGGTGCCGGTGAGCGCGATGCCGCCGCCGGGGGAGCGCAGCCCGAGCGGAGCGAGGTGCCCGACCTCGGGCCGGAAGCCGGTCGCCCAGACGATCGCGTCCACGGTCAGCTCCTCGTCGCCCCAGGCGACCCCGTGCTCGGTCAGGCGGTCGAACATCGGTCGGCGGTGCAGCGCGCCCAGCTCCTCGGCGCGCCGGTAGGCGACGGACGGGCCGAGCCCGGTCACGCTCACCACACTGCGCGGCGGAAGCCCCTGCCGGACCCGCTCCTCGACCCTGGCGACCACCGCGCGCCCGTACTCGGGGGTGAACGGCCCGTCGTGGTAGACGGGCTCGGAGCGGGTGACCCACACCGTCTCGCCGACCGCGGCGACCTCCGACAGCACCTGGACCGCCGAGGCGCCGCCGCCCACCACCAGCACCCGCTTGCCCGTGAACTCCTCGGGGCCGCGGTACTCGGCGTAGTGCAGCTGGCGGCCCGCGAAGCGGCCCGGGTAGTGCGGGAGGAACGGGCGGGTCCAGGTGCCGGTGGCGTTGATCAGCGCGCGGGTGGACCACGTGCCGCGGTCGGTCTCGACCAGCAGCCGGGAGTCCGGGCGCTCGGACTCGGCGCGTACGGCGCGCACCGCGACCGGGCGTACGACCGGGAGCGCGTGCTGCGCCTCGTACGCCGCGAAGTACTCCGGCACCACCTCGCGCGCGGGGGCGTCCGGGTCCGGCGGCGGGAGTTCGGCGTCCGGGAGGTCGTGGACGCCGTGCACGGTGGCCATCCGCAGGGACGGCGAGCGGTACGCCCAGGCACCGCCGGGGACGGCGTTGGCGTCGAGGACGACGAAGCCGCCGTCGACGCCCGTCCGGTGACGGGCGAAGCCGCGGCGGTGCAGGTGGTAGGCGGCGGACAGACCTGCCTGTCCGGCGCCCACCACCAGGACGTCCACCCGTTCCGGAACGCTGTTCGTTGCACCGTAAACAGTCACCCCCGGGAAACATCGGGGGGTCGGCGGGTGTTCCCCGGTCAGGAGGGGAATGTCACAGGAGGAACGTCAGGAGACCGGGGAGATGACCGCGGCGGTGCCGTAGGCGCAGACCTCGGTACCCACGGCGGCCGCCTCCGTGACGTCGAAGCGCATCATCAGGACGGCGTTGCCGCCGCGCGCCTTGGTCTGCTCGATCAGCCGCTGCATCGCCTCGTTGCGGCTCTCGACCAGGGTCTTCGTCAGACCGCGCAGCTCGCCGCCGACCAGTGACTTCAGACCGGCACCGATCTGGCTGCCGACGTGGCGGCTGCGGACGGTCAGCCCGAAGACCTCGCCGATCACGTGGTCGACCCGGTAACCGGGGATGTCGTTGGTGGTCACGACCAGGACGTCGGCGTTCGGGCCCTGCCCGCCGCCGTACTCGTTGATGTCAGCCATGCGGCTCATCCTGCCAAACTCCTGCGTCCGAGTGACAGCGGCGGGGCCGGGCGGTGGCCGAGAAGGCTCCCGGAAGCTGGTCCGGACCGGTGATCGGGCGACCGAAAGGCCGTACCGTTAGCCCCATGGGCGAGCGAAGTGATCATCCACAGGGGCCGGGCGCGGCGGAGGACTCCGGCGCGCAGGAGATCGAGGCGACGGTGGTGCTGGGCCTGCGGATCACCGACTGGCCGGCCCTGCGCGCGGCCGCGATCAGGGCCGTCGAGGAGCTGGACTTCGGGGGCGTCGACCCGGCCGGGCAGCGCCGCGAACTGCTGCGCGAGGTCGCCGAGGACGCCAACGCGGCGCTCGGCGCGCTGCTGCATCCGGACCGGCTGGTGGCCGCCATCCCCGGGGTGGAGGCGATCGGCGGCACGCTGGAGATCAGCGTCACGGAGGACTTCACACCGGACTTCGCCGACCTGTTCCCGCTGGAGGGCGATGAGGAGGAGGGCGGCGCGGGCGCGGACTGGACGCTCACCCCGCGCACGGCCTGCCTGCTCCACGCCCAGCTGATCGGCCTGGCCGACGCCGCGTACGACGACCTCGACGAGCACGGGGACGAGGCGGTCGCCGACAGCGATGACGTGGACTGGACGGTCTTCGCCCGGCTTCCCGAACGCACCTGGCGGATGCACCGGGGCTGGCGCCGCGCGATGGCCCGGGCCTTCGACGACCTCGCCGACGACCTCGCGCTCGGCGAGTGGCCGCTGCCGCGCTGCCTGGCCGAGGACATCGCGCTGCGGATGGCCCTGGTGGACGCCCGGGCGCTGCTCGGTGCGCAACCCGAGTCGGTGGCGGACATGATGGGCGACCTCCCGGCCGACCTGTACGACTACGACTGGGACGGCTGCCAGGACGAGCTGTTCGGGGTCTACGGGCCGGACGAGGGCGATCCGGAGCTGGCGGCGGAGCAGCGCACCGAGATGCTGCTCGCGGCCACCCACCCGGAGGGCTGGTTCCTGATGTACGAGGACGCGGAGGAGCGGGACCCGCAGCGCGGCTACCGGCGCTGACGGGTCGAGTACCGGCGGGAGTGCCGACGCGAGTGCCGGGGTGACCACCGGGGCGGACGGGGCGGGCCGAGTCGGTCGGGGCGGGGCTGGCATCCTGGACGGGTGACTTCTCCTTCCGACGCCCCGACTCCCCTCAGCCCGGCCCCCGCTCCGGTGGCCGACCCCGGCGACGCCCCGTCGCGCGAGGACCGCGACGAGCGGCCGCAGTACGTGCTGCCGCTGGTCGTCCGGCTGGAGCGGGCCACTCCGCCGGGCCGGACGGACGCGCTGGAGACCTCGGCGCGGGCGGTGCTCACCCTGCTCGCCGACCCTCGGGTGACCGAGGCGGGCGGCGAGTGGGCGGAGCGGGTCGAGGCCTGGGAGGACGCCCGGATCCGCAAGGTGGTCCGGCGGGCCCGGGGCGGGGAGTGGCGCCGGGCCGGCGAGCTGCCGGGCGTCACGGTGCACGGGCGGGAGGCCGAGGTGCGGGTGTTCCCGCCGGTCCCGCTGGACGGCTGGCCGAAGGAACTCGCCAAGCTCCAGGTGTCCGGGACGGACCTCGAGGAGACGGCCGAGGTCGGCGCGCCCGAGCCGGGGCTGCCGGTGCTGTGGCTCAACCCCGAGCTGGAGATGAGCGCGGGCAAGACGATGGCGCAGACCGGGCACGCCGCCCAGCTCGCGTGGTGGCGGCTGGACGAGGCGCAGCGCAAGGAGTGGGCCGAGGCCGGCTTCGCGCTCGCGGTCCGGACCGCCTCACCGGAGGCGTGGGAGGAGCTCGTCCGCAGCGGGCTGCCGGTGGTCCAGGACGCGGGCTTCACCGAGATCGCGCCCGGGAGCTGCACGGTGATCGCGGAGCACCCGGCGCTGCGGTGACGGGCTGACAGGCGACAGCGGACAGCTAACAGCTAACAGACGACAGCGAACAGATGACAGATTTCGAAATCTGTCATCTGTTCGCCGTTTGCTGTCGGCTGTCGTCCGTCAGCTGTGCTGGTACCGCCGCATCGCCCGGAGTCCGCCGTAGGCCGCCAGGGCCGTCCAGAGCGCCATGATCAGCAGCCCGGTCCAGTGGCCGTAGTGGATGCCCGGCTCGGTCTGGGTGCGCGTCGCGTAGAGGCCGGCCCGGTCGGGCAGGAACTGGCCGAGTTCCCGGACACCGGGGATGGCGGCCAGCCAGGTGGTGCCCAGGAACACCATCGGGGTCAGCAGGCCGAGCGCGGCGCTGAAGTTGCCCAGCATCGCGGTCAGTCCGAGGCAGAGCAGCACCATCATCGGGTGGTACAGCACGCCGGCCAGGAAGCTGCGGGCCAGGCCCGGGGTGGAGAGGTCCAGGCCGACGGTGGTGCCGACGGCCAGGAACGAGCCCGCCGTCGAGGCCAGGCCGAGCAGCAGGCCCAGCCCGGCGCCGAGCGCGAGCTTGGCGCCGTACAGCCGCCCGCGCCGGGGGACGGCGGTGAGCGAGGTGCCGATCATGCGGGTGTTGAACTCCTGCCCGATCAGCAGGATGCCGAGGCAGGCCACCGCGACGTGGCCGAAGAGCAGCCCGTAGAAGATCCCGTTGGCCGGGTCCGGGGCGGGCGTGTGGTCCTTCGCCCCGTAGGCGGCGCTGACGGCGGCCGTGACGCCGACGGTCAGTGCCAGGGCGACCAGCGGGGCCGCCCACTGCGAGGGCAGGGTGGTGAACTTGACGCGTTCGGCGCGCAGGGCGCCGGCGAGCGTGCTCATGGTTTTCTCTCGTTTCCCGTTCGTCCGTCGTCACTTGGCGCCGATGCGGCGCAGCGCGCGCAGGCCGCCGTACGCCGCCAGCGCCGTCCAGAGCGCCATGATCAGCAGCCCGGTCCAGTGCCCGTACGCGACCTGCGGGTCGTCGGCGTACCGCAGGGCGTACTGGCCGGCCCGGTCGGGCAGGAACTGGACGACCCGGCGGACCCCGGGCACTCCGCCGAGCAGTGGCGAGAGCAGGAAGACGGTCGGCACCAGCAGTCCCATGGCGGCGGTGAGGTTGCCCAGCAGCGCGGTCGCTCCGAGGCAGAGCACCACCAGCAGCGCCTGGTAGAGCACGCCGGCGACGGCGCTGCGCAGGAGGGCCGGCCCGTCCCAGGCGCCCGGGGCGGTGGCCGCGTAGCCGGCGAAGGCGCCCGCCGTGCCGACGGCGCCGACGGCGAGGCCGACGAGCGCGCCGAGCGCCAACTTGGCGCCGTACAGCCGGTTACGGCGCGGGACGGCGGTGAGCGACACGTTGATCATGCGGGTGTTGAACTCCTGCCCGATCAGCAGGATGCCGAAGCAGGCAAGGGCCGCCTGGCCGAAGTTGAGCCCGTAGAAGACCCCGATGCTCGGGTCGTCGGTGATGCTGTGGTCCTTGCCGCCGATGGCCGCGCCGATGGCCGTGGTGACCCCGGCGGTCAGCAGCAGGGCGAGCAGTGGGGTGATCCAGAGCGAGCGGAGGGTGGTGAGCTTGATCCGCTCGGCGCGCAGGACGTGCAGGACGTGCGCGGAGTCGGCACCGGTTGTGGTCATGCGGAGGCCTCCGCGCGGTACTCGACGCTGTCGGCGGTCATCCGCATGAACGCCTCCTCCAGCGAGTCCTGTTGGACGGCGATCTCGTACAGCACCACCCCGTTGGCGGCGGCGAGTGCGGCGATCCGCTCGGGTTCGGCGCCGCTCACCTCCCAGGCGCCGCCGTCGACTTCGGTGGCGTCGAGGCCGTGGTCGTGGCCGGGGCCGTCGAGCAGGGCGGCGAGCTTGGCGGGGGCGACGGCGCGGACCCTGATCCGGGTCCGGCCGTGGCGGTCGATGAACTCGGAGGTGGCGGCGTCGGCGAGCAGTCGCCCGCGCCCGATCACCACCAAGTGGTCGGCGGTGAGCGCCATTTCGGTCATCAGGTGCGAGGAGACCAGCACCGCCCGGCCTTCGGCGGCCAGGTCGCGCAGCAGGGTGCGGATCCAGCGGATGCCCTCCGGGTCCAGGCCGTTGACGGGTTCGTCCAGCAGCAGCACCGGCGGGTCGCCGAGCAGGGCGGCGGCCACCCCGAGGCGCTGGCGCATGCCGAGCGAGAAGCCCCGGATCCGCCGTCCGGCCGCGTCCGCCAGGCCGACCTGGCCGAGCACCTCGTCGACCTGGCGGGCCGGCAGCCCGTTGCTCGCGGCGAGCCAGCGCAGGTGGCCGTGCGCGGTCCGGCCGCCGTGCATCGCCTGGGCGTCCAGCAGTGCGCCCACCGTCCGCAGCGGGGCGGGGAGTTCGGCGTACGGGCGGCCGTCGACCAGGGCGTGTCCGGCGGTCGGCCGGTCGAGGCCGAGGACCAGGCGCATGGTGGTGCTCTTGCCGGCGCCGTTCGGGCCGAGGAAGCCGGTCACCACGCCGGGTCGGACCTCGAAGGTCAGGTCGTCGACGACGCGCCGGCCGTCGTACTCCTTGGTCAGGCCCTGGATCTCGATCACGGCCCGCTCCCCTCGTCTCGTCGTCGGTGGTCTCCGCCGGTGCCCGCTGTCGCTGCCCCGGTCGGTGGCTCCATTCGACCGGAGCGGGCCGGTGCGGCGGATCCCGCCGGGGCGGGGAGCCACCTCCCTCCCAGGAGGGAGGACGCGGGCGACCGGCGCGGGATCCGGGGGCCGGGGGCGACCTGGCAGGATGGCGCAATGTCCAAGATCGCAGCGCTGAGGAGCGCGAGCGCGGTGTCCGGAGGATCCGCGCCGGGAAGTGCGGTGGCCAGGCTCGTCGCGCCGCTGGCGGCCGGTGTCACGTACGCGCGGCTGCTGCACCTGCTGGTGGGGTGGATCTTCGCGGGCGTGGTGCTGATGATCTATCCGGGGACGTACCGGAAGGGCCTCGGCGAGATCCTCACGGCGAGCGTACTGGTGGACTGCGTGCTGCTCGCGGCGCTCGCGCTCATCCCGGCGGCTCGGCGGGCGGAGGGGGTGCAGGCGCGGTTGCTGCTGGTGCCCGACCGCGAGGAGGACATCGCCGCCGAGCCCTCCCGCACCTGGGCCGACCGGCGGCGGACGGCGGGTTGGCTGATCGGCCGGGTCGCGCTCGGCTCGGTGGCCGGGTTCGTGCTTTCCCTCGGCTCCGCCGCGTGCTACGACCGGCTGACCGGTCCGGACGCGCTCTGGTACCTCCCGTTCTCCCCTCTGCTGGTACTCGGTTTCGGCTGGTTCCTGGTCCTCGCCGGGCGCCTCCAACTAGCCATGGCCGTACGGCTGCTGGGCCCGTCGCCGACCGAGCGGCTGGCGGAGGCGGAGCTGCGGGCCGAACGCCTGCTGGAGCGCAACCGGTTGGCCCGGGAGCTGCACGATTCGATCGGCCACGCACTGACGGTGACGGTCCTTCAGGCGGGCGCGGCGCGCGAGGTCGGGGACCCGGCCTTCGTCGCCAAGGCGCTCGAAGTCATCGAGGAGACCGGCCGACAGGCCATGGAGGACCTCGAACGCACCCTCGTGCTGCTGCGCGAGACCCCGGCCGGGGCGAACGGCGTGGCCACCGAACAGCCCGGGATCGACCAGCTGCCCGCGCTGTTCGACACCGCCCGGGCGGCCGGCAGCCCGGTGGAGGCGCGGATGGAGGTGCCGCCCGGCACGCTGCCCGGGGTGCTCTCCCGCGAGTCGTACCGGATCGTCCAGGAGGGTGTCACCAACGCGCTCAAGTACGCGCCCGGCGAGCCGGTCGACATCCGGATCGCCGTACGGGAAGGGCAGTTGGAGCTGCGCTGCGCCAACCGGCTGCCCGGCGCCGGGCGTTCGGCGGTCGGCGCGGCCGGGCCTGCCGGTTCGGTCGGCTCGGCACGGCCTCCGGCGGGCGGTGCGGGCCGGGGCGCGACGCGCAAGGGCGGCAAGGGGCTGCGCGGCATCCGCGAGCGCGCCACGCTGCTCGGCGGGGAGGCGGCGGCGGGGGTGTCGCAGGAGGGCGGAGGGGAGTGGGTGCTGACCGTCCGGCTGCCCCTACGCTTGGGCTCGTGACGAACGATCCTGTGACGCGAGGCCCGGCCGGAGGAGCCGCGGGGATGACGGAGATCCTGCTCGCCGACGACGAGGAACTGGTCCGGGCCGGCCTGCGGGCCGTCCTGGAGGCGCAGGGGGACCAGCGGGTGGTCGGCGAGGCGGCCGACGGCGCGGAAGCGGTCGCGCTGGCCCGCGCGCTGCGCCCGCACGTGGTGCTGATGGACGTCCGGATGCCCGTGCTGGACGGCTTGGCGGCCACCCGCGAGCTGCTGCGCCCCGGCGCACCGGGGGAGCGTCCGCCGAGGATCCTGGTCGTGACCACCTTCGAGAACGACGACTACGTCTACCAGGCGTTGCGCGCGGGCGCCGACGGCTTCCTGCTCAAGCGCACCCGCCCGGCCGAGATCGCCCACGCGGTACGGCTGGTGGCGGCGGGCGAGTCGCTGCTGTTCCCGGCCGCGATCCGCCGGCTGGCGGCCGGGCACGGCAACCCGACCGCCCGGGCCGCCATGGAGCGGGCGGCGCTGACCGGGCGCGAGGCGGAGGTGCTGCGGCTGGTCGCGCGGGGCCTGAGCAACGGGGAGATCGCCGAGCGGCTGTTCCTCGGCGTGCAGACGGTGAAGACGCACGTCAGCAGCGTGCTGGCGAAGCTCGGGGCGCGGGACCGCACCCAGGCGGTGATCGCGGCGTACGAGTCGGGGTTCGTCGAGCCCTCGGAGTGACGCGGTCTGACGATGCCTCAGGCGGGGCCGCTCAGGCTGGGTAGGCGTGGGCCTGGGCGGCCTTGACCGAGGCCCAGACCGCGACGCCGGGCGCCAGCTCCAGCTCCGCGACGGCGGCCGGGGTCAGGTCGGCGGCCATCGGCAGGTCGCCGGCGAGTTCGACGCGGACCTGGTCGCCGTGCAGGTCGAGCCCGGTGACCTCGGCCTGCCAGAGGTTGCGCGCGCTGGTCCGCGGACGCTCCCGGTACAGCGTCACGGCGGAGGGCGGGAAGGCGACGAAGGCCGGACCGTCCAGCTCCTCGGTGGTGGCCAGCACCGTGCCGTCCGGGAGCGTGACCCGGGAGCCCTCGGCCCGGCCCTGGTACAGGTTCAGTCCGACCAGCCTGGCGATGTAGTCGGTGCGCGGGCGCCGGGCGACCTCCGCCGGGCTGCCGGACTGCACCTCGTGCCCGTCCTCGATCACCACCAGTCGGTCGGCCAGCACCATGGCGTCCAGCGGGTCGTGCGTCACCAGCACCGCCACCGCCTCGAACTCCGCCAGATGGCGCCGCAGTTGGGCTCGTACGTCGAGCCGGGTGCGGGCGTCCAGGGCGGCCAGCGGCTCGTCCAGCAGGAGTAGCCGGGGGCGTACGGCGAGGGCTCGGGCGAGCGCCACCCGCTGGGCCTGGCCGCCGGAGAGCCGGCCGGGGCGGACCGTGGCGTGGTCGGCCAGGCCCATCCGCTCCAGCCAGTCGGCCGCCTCGGCCCGCGCCTCCCGCTTGGGGCGGCCCTGGCAGCGCGGGCCGAAGGCGACGTTGTCGAGCGCGCTCAGGTGGGGGAACAGCAGGTAGTCCTGGAACACCACGCCGACCGGCCGCTCCTCGGCCGGGGTGTGCACGCGCTGCGCCGGGTCCTCCAGGAGGCGGCCGTCCAGGCGCAGGTGGCCGCCGGTGAGCGGGAGCAGCCCGGCGAGGGCGCGCAGGGCGGTGGACTTCCCGGCGCCGTTGGGGCCGAGCAGTGCCACCACCTCGCCGGGGGCGGCGGTCAGCGCGAGGTCGAGGGCGAACGCGGCGCGCTCGACCCGCAGGCGGGCGTCCAGGGCGGGGCCGGGGCGGCTTTCGGTGCTCATCGGGGCGGCGTCCAGGTGTCCAGTGCGTCTGCTGCGTTCAGCGTGTCCGGGATGGCAGGTGGGGATGGGAGGGCGCGTGCGGTCGGGATGGTGCGGGTGGTCGGGATGGCCTGTGCGCTCGGGACGGCGCGGGCGGGCGGGGTCACGGCGTCGACAGCCAGCGGTCGCGCAGGCCGACCAGGACGGCTACGGAGACCACCAGCAGCACCAGCGACAGCGCGATCGCCGCCTGCGGGTCCGACTCCATGGCCAGGTAGACGGCCAGCGGCATGGTCTGGGTGCGGCCCGGGAAGTTGCCCGCGAAGGTGATCGTCGCACCGAACTCGCCGAGCGCCCGGGCCCAGGCCAGGACGGCCCCGGCGGCGATGCCCGGCGCGATCAGCGGCAGGGTGACCCGCCTGAACGCGGTCAGTCGGGAGGCGCCCAGGGTCGCGGCGGCCTCCTCGTAGCGGGGGTCGGCGGCCCGCAGCGCGCCCTCGACGCTGATCACCAGGAACGGCATCGCCACGAACGCCTCGGCGATCACGACCCCGGTGGTGGTGAACGGCAGCGTGATGCCGAAGGCCGAGTCCAGCCAGGAGCCGACGATGCCGCGCCGCCCGAGCACCAGCAGCAGCGCCACGCCGCCGACCACCGGTGGCAGCACCAGCGGCAGGGTGACCAGCGCCCGGATCACCCGCCGGCCCGGCAGCTCGGTGCGGGCGAGCAGCCAGGCCAGCGGGACGCCCAGGACCAGCGACACGGCGGTGGCCGCGGTCGCGCTGATCAGCGACAGGCGCAGCGCGTCCCAGACGGCGGTGCTGGTGAGCTGCTCGGACAGGTCGCTCCAGGGCGCCCGGATCAGCAGGCCGACCAGCGGCAGGACCAGGAACGCCAACCCGAGCAGCGCCGGGAGCAGCAGGGCGACCGGGGCGCGGTGCGTCCGCGGGCGTCGGTTTCGCGGGGCGCGGCTTCGTGGGTCGCGCTTTCGTGGGTCGCGGCGCGGCAGGGCCTTCTCGGCTTCCGCCGCGCCGCCGCCGACGGTGCGGTTCCGACCGGAGTCGCGTCCGGAGTCGCGTCCGGAGCCGTCCCCGGAGCCGGTGGTGCGCTCGCTCACGGTGCCTGGAAGCCCGCCGCGGTCAGCACCTGCTTGGCCTCGGGCGACTGGACGTACGCGACGAAGGCGGCGGCGCCGTCCTTGTTCGGCGCCTTGGCGAGCGCGGCGATCGGGTAGTCGTTCACGGCCTTGTCGGCCTCGGGGAAGTCCACGCCGTCGATCTTCGCAGCATCGGCCTGCACATCGGTCCGGTACACCAGGGACGCGTCGACCTCGCCGAGTTCGACCTTGGTGAGCGCGCCCTTGACGTCCTGCTCCAGGGTGACCGGGGTGAGGTCGACGCCCGCCGCCTTGAGCGCGGTCTGGGCGGCGGCGCCGCACGGCACCTCCTTCGCGCACAGCGCGACCTTCACGCCGGAGGCGGTGAGGTCCTTGAGGCCCGCGATGTGCTTGGGGTTGCCCTTGGGGACGGCGATGGTGAGCGTGTTCCGGACGAAGGTCGTCGGCTGCCCGCTGGCACCGCCCGCGTCCGTCACGGTCTTCATGGTGGCCGGGCTGGCGGCGGCGAACACGTCCGCCGGGGCACCGGAGTTGATGCTGGTGGCGAGGCTGGAGCTGCCGCCGAAGTTGAAGGTGACCTTGGCGCCCGGGTTGGCGGCCTCGAACTTCTTGCCGAGCTCGGTGAAGGTCTCCTTGAGCGAGGCGGCGGCGAAGACGGTGATGGTGCCGGAGGCCTTCGGGACGCTGCTGCCCGCGGCGGAGGCGTTCGCGGAGGTGCTCGAAGAGGCCGAGGAACCGGAGGACTTGCCGCCGTCGCTGCCGCAGGCGCTGACTCCGAGCCCGAGGACGAGGACCGCGGCGGTGGCGACGGCGAGCCTGCGGGCGGTGGGCGTACGGGTGCTCATCGGTGCTTCCCCTCCAGGGTGCGCGCCGGGAGGGGCGCGAGGGACGAGCCGCAGGTGCGGCCATTACGGCGATCATAGTGCCGCAAATGCGAGCGATAAATCCCCTGTCGGTTCGCACAGCTGGGGGTCGCAGGGGTCGCGGGGCTGCTGTGGGATGGCTCAACCGGGACTCGCGGGGCGCGGTGAGGACGGTGAGGCGGTGAGGCGGTCAGGCTGGTGGGGCCGGTGGGCCGGTGGGCCGGTGGGCCGGTGGGGGCGCTGGCGAGGGGCGCGCGGTAATTGCGTCGCGCCGTGGGTGGTCGAACGGCGAGAGTGGTCGCCGTCCGTACAGACGGCCGGGCCGGTCGGACACGCGGCCGGGGCCGAACCAAGGGGAGGAGTCCGTCCATGTCCACGCTGCGCGTCACCGCCGAGAAGCTGGTCATCCTGGAGCACCCGAACGCCGATGCCCTGGAGCTCGCCCAGGTCGGCCTCTACCGGGCGGTGGTCGCGAAAGGCGCGTACCGGACCGGGGACCACGCCGTCTACATCCCCGAACAGTCCGTCCTCCCGGATGAGTTGATCGAGGAGCTGGGCCTGACCGGCAAGCTGGCCGGCGCCCGGGCGAACCGGGTGAAGGCGGTACGGCTGCGCGGCGAGCTGTCCCAGGGCGTCGTCTGCCGGCCCGCCGCGCTCGCCGGCACCGACCTGGCCGCCGCGGCCGAGCGCGGTGAGGACTTCGCCGAGCTGCTCGGGGTCGTCAAGTGGCAGCCGCCGGTGCCGACGTCGATGAGCGGTGACGTGGTCAGCGCGCCGGACCTGCTGCCCTGGGTGGACATCGAGAACCTCAAGCGCTACCCCGAGGCCTTCGCGCCGGGCGAGCCGGTCGTGCTGACCGAGAAGCTGCACGGCAGCTGCTGCCTGGTCACGTACACCGCCGCCACCGGCGAGGTGCGGGTGTCGTCCAAGGGCATCGGTGCGCAGGGGCTGGCGCTGGCCGAGGACGCGCGCAACCTCTACTGGCGGGCGGTGCGCGCGTACGACATCCCGGCGGTGGCGGCCCGGCTGGCGGAGCGCCTCGGGGCCGAGCGGGTCGGCATCTTCGGCGAGGTCTTCGGCGAGGGCGTGCAGGACCTGGGCTACGGCGCCTCGGCGCGCACCGAGCGGCCCGGATACGCCGCGTTCGACGTGTCGGCCCTCGTGGACGGGCAGCTGAACTGGCTTTCGGCAGCCGAACTGCTGGACGGGGAACTGCCGTTGGTGCCCGAGCTGTGGCGCGGACCGTTCGATCCGGAGACCGTGCTGGGGTTCGCCCGGGGCCGGGAGACCGTCTCCGGGCGTGAACTGCACCTGCGCGAGGGCGTGGTGGTGCGGCCGGTCACCGAGCGCTGGAGCCCGGTGCTCGGCGGGCGGGCGATCGCCAAGGTGGTCAGCGAGGCTTACCTGACCCGCAAGGGGGGCACCGAGTACGAGTGAGACGGGCCCGGATCCGGTGGCCGGGCAGGTCGGTCCGGCCGACCGGTCCGGGTGCGGCTCCTCTCGGTGCTGACCGCCCGTCGGTAGAGGCGGCGGGTGAGTCCCCGTACAGAAGGAGTGCCGATGGCCACCGAAGTCCTCCCCGTTCCCGACCCCGGCCTCGTGCCCGCCCCCACCTCCGCGATACCCGTGCCGGCCGGGAACCCGCTGGTCGGATCGCTGTTCGACCTCACCCGCCGCCCGCTGCGCAGCTACCTCGCGGCCCGCCGCGACCACGGCGACGTGGTGCGCTTCCAGGCCGGGCCGCCCGGGCTGCGGGCCGACTTCTACGGGGTGTTCTCGCCGGAGGGCGTCCGCCAGGTGCTGGCGGGCGAGGCGGCCAACTTCCGCAAGGAGGACCCGTTCTACGACGAGCTCCGGAGCAGCGTCGGCAACGGGCTGCTGACCAGTCAGGACGCCGAGTACCAGCGCCAACGCCGGATGGTGCAGCCGCTGTTCACCCGGCGCCGGGTGGACGGCTACGCGGACGCGCTCGCGCAGGAGGCGCAGTCGCTCGCCGAGCGGTGGCGGGCGGTGCCCGGCGGGGTGGTGGACGCGGCGGACGAGACGTCCCGGTTCGCGCTGCGGGCGGTCGCGCGCATCCTCTTCGGCGCCGACGTGGAGGAGGCGATAGCGGTGGTCCACCGCAGCTTCCCGGTGCTCGGCGAGTACGTGAAGGAGCGCGGCTACGCCCCGGTCCGCCTCCCGCGCACCTGGCCGACGCCGGCCAACCGGCGCGGTGCCGAGGCCCAGCGGGCGCTGTACGGGGTCTGCGACCGGATCATCGCCGAGCGGGCCGCGCGGGGCGGCGGCGACGAGGGCGCGGACGACCTGCTCACCCTGCTCGGCCGGGCCCGCGACGACCACGGCGAGCGGCTGGACCCGGCCGAACTCCGGGACCAGGTCCTGGTGTTCCTGCTCGCCGGGCACGAGACCACGGCCACCGCGCTGGCCTTCGCGCTGCACCTGCTGGCCAAGCACCCCGAGCAGCGGCGGCTCGCCCGCGAGGAGGCGCGGACCGTCCTGGCCGGGCGCGCGCCGACGGCGGCGGACCTGGACGCGCTCCCGTACATCACCCGGGTGCTGAAGGAGGCGATGCGGCTCTATCCGTCGGCGGCCCTGGGCGGGCGGCGGGCGGTCGAGGAGACCGTCATCGACGGGTACGTGATCCCGGCGGGGGCGCAGGTCGTCGTCGCGCCGCTGGTCACCCACCGGCACCCGGACCACTGGGAGGATCCGGAGCGCTTCGACCCGGACCGGTTCCTGCCGGAGGCGGAGCGGGCCCGGCACCGCTACGCCTGGTTCCCGTTCGGGGGCGGGCCGCGGGCCTGCATCGGGCAGCACTTCTCGATGCTGGAGGCGGTGCTGGCGCTGGGGGTGCTGCTGCGGGACTTCGAGGTGGAGGCGGTGGACCGGAGGGTGGCGCTCGCCCAGGGGATCACGCTGCGGGCGGCGAGCCCGATGCGGATCCGGGTGACGGCTGACAGCTGACAGCTGACGGCTGACGGGGTTCAGCGAACAGCGAACAACGAACAGCGAACAACGAACAACAGACAACAGACAGCGGACAGATGACAGATTTCAAACTCTGTTATCTGTCTGTTGTCATCTGTGCGCCGTCCGCTGGGCAGACGACCAGAGCATTCGAACACATCACCCGGGCCTCGCGGGCAGCTTTTCAGATCTTTGTCTGACCGATTCCGGCCCCTCGATAGCGTCCCACGCACCCCAGGCCGGAAGAGCACATGCGATTGGCATATGCCCTTCGTATGCAGTCCGCCCGGCCCGGGGAGCCCGGGCGCACCGCGTACCGCCTCCGGGCCCGACCGGTCGACCGGAGGTCCCATGGGCACCATCAACCACCTCAGCTTCGGCTGGCTGACCCCCGCCCTCTCGTACCTGATGGCCTGCGCCGGCGCGGCCCTCGGGCTGCGCTGCACGCTGCGCGGCCTGGCCACGAGCGGCCCGGCCCGGCGGAACTGGCTGGTCACGGCCGCCGCCGCGATCGGCTCCGGGATCTGGACCATGCACTTCGTCGCCATGTTCGGCTTCACCGTCGACGGCACCGAGCTGCGCTACAACGTGCCGCTGACCGTCCTCAGCCTCGTGGTCGCGGTGCTGGTCACCGGCCTCGGCCTGACCGTGGTCTGCTACGGCCGGCACCGCGGCCTCTCCCTGCTGTCCGGCGGCGTCACCACCGGTCTCGGCGTCGCCGCGATGCACTACCTGGGCATGGCCGCCCTCCGGATGCACGGCGGGCTGCACTACGACGCCGGGACGGTCGCGCTGTCCGTGCTGGTCGCGGTCGGCGCCGCCACCGCCGCGCTCTGGGCCGCCGTCACCATCCGCAACGTGTACGCGGCCGCGGCCGCCGCGATGGCCATGGGCCTCGCCGTCAGCTGCATGCACTACACCGGCATGGCCGCCGTCCACGTCCGGTTGGAACCGACCCGGACCGGCCTCGGTGGGGTCAGCCCGATGGAGTTCGTCTTCCCGCTCGCCGTCGGTCTCGGCTCGTTCCTCTTCCTCGCCTCGGCCTTCGTCGCGCTCTCGCCGACCGCCCAGGAGCGGGCCGGCTACCGGGAGGCCGGCGAGTTGGCCACCGAGGATCTGCCTGCCGGGCCCCCGTACCCCGAGTCCCCGTACCCCGAGCCCGCCCGGCAGGAGCTCGCCCCGGTCGAGGCCGGGCGGCGCGGCGGCGAGGGGCGCGACGGCGAACGGCACGGCCGCGCCGCCTGAGCCGCGCCCCCTCCTGCCCCCGCCCTCCTGCCCCCGCCCTCCTGCCCCCGCCCACCTGCCTCCGTCCTCCAGCCTCTCCCTGCCCGAAAGGCTCCTCACCCATGCGAGAAGACCGCGGTACCGCCCCCGGTGCCCGTCGGGGTGCCCATGCCGGGCCGCCCGCCCGTCCACCGCGGCCCGGCCCGTGGCTGCGCGGCCTGCGCCCCCGGACCGTCCGCGCCCGGATCATCGCCCTGCTGATGGTTCCGGTCGTCTCCGTCATTGCCCTGTGGGGGTTCGCCACCGTCACCACCGCCCAGGGCGTCTGGGGCCTGATGCGCCAGCGCGACGCCCAGCGCACGCTGCTCACGCCGGTCGCGGAGACGGTCGCCGGGCTGCAAGCCGAACGCACGGCCGTCGGTCAGCTGCTGGCCGCCCCGGTGGCCGCGCCCAGCGCCGTCCGGGAGAGCGCCCTGCGCGAGGCGGCGGCGGCCACCGACCGGGCGCTCACTCCGCTGTTCCCGGACCCCCGCCGCCCCGACCGGGGCTACAACCGTGCCGACGCCCAGGGCCTGGGTGGGGACGCGGCCGCCCGGCTGGACGCGCTCGGCGGCTCCCTCGCTGCCCTGCCCGTCCTGCGCGACCGGGTCCTGGCCAGGAGCGTCGGCTGGCCCGAGGCGTACGCCGCGTACGGCGAGGCGGTGGACCGGGCGCTCGCCGCCGCCGGTGCCGTCGCGCCGCTCCAGGACCGCCAGGTGGCCGCCGACGCGCGGGTGCTGCTGGAGCTGGCCCGGTCCCGGGAACTGCTCGCCCGGGAGGACGCCCTGCTGCGCGCCGCCCAGCTGTCCGGCGGGCTCGGCGACGACCAGCTGCGGGAGTTCGCCGGCGCGGCCTTCGCCCGGCGCGAGTTCGAGCGGGGCGCCGCCGCCGAGCTGCGCCCCGCCGACCGGGCGGCGCTGCTCGCCGTCACCGGTGGCCAGGACCACCGCGAGCTGGCCGGGTACGAGGACAGGGTGCGGACGGCCGCCGACGGCCGGACGGCGGTCGCGGCGGTGCCGGCCGACCGGTGGGCGATGGTCGCGGGCAATGTGGCCGGCGGCCTGCGGACCGTCGAGGACCAGGCAGGGCGGCTCGCCGCCGAGCGCCAGGACCCGTACGCCCTAGGCCTGTTCACCCCGGCGGGCATGGCGGTGCTGCTCGGACTGGTCGGCGTGGTGGCCTCGTTGGTGATCTCGGTGCAGATCGGGCGCGGGCTGGTCACCGATCTGATCGGCCTGCGCAACTCGGCACTTGAGCTGGCCGGGCGCAAACTCCCGGCGACCATACGGAAGTTGCGTGCGGGGGAGGAGGTGGACATCGAGGCCGAGGCGCCCCGGCCGGTGGGGCGGGGCGACGAGATCGGCCAGGTGCAGCGGGCGCTGGGCACCGTCCAGCGGGCGGCCGTCACGGCGGCGGTCGAGCGGGCCGAGGTGCTCTCCGGGGTCTCCGGTGTGTTCGTCAACCTCGCGCGCCGAAGCCAGGTCCTGGTGCACCGCCAACTCACCCTGCTGGATGCGATGGAGCGCCGCACCGACGACCCGTCCGAGCTGGCCGACCTGTTCCGCTTGGACCACCTCACCACCCGGATGCGCCGCCACGCCGAGGGCCTGATCATCCTCTCCGGGGCCGCTCCCGGTCGGGGCTGGCGCCGGCCCGTCCCGCTGGTGGACGTGGTGCGCGCGGCCGTCTCGGAGGTCGAGGAGTACGCCCGGGTCGAGGTCCACCCGCTGCCACGGGCCGCGGTGGTCGGCCACGCCGTCGCCGACCTCACCCACCTGGTGGCCGAACTCGTCGAGAACGCCACCGGGTTCTCCCCGCCGCACACCCGGGTGCACATCCGGGGCGAACGGGTCGGCAACGGCTTCGCGTTGGAGATCGAGGACCGCGGCCTCGGCATGGGCCCGGAGGTGCTGGCCTCGGCCAACCGCCGGATCGCCGCCGCCGAGCAGAGCGACCTCTTCGACAGCGACCGGCTCGGCCTGTTCGTGGTCAGCCGGCTCGCCCGGCGGCAGGACGTCAAGGTCTCGCTGGTGACCTCCGCGTACGGCGGCACCACGGCGGTGGTCCTGCTGCCGACCACGCTGCTGGCCGACGAGGCGGCCGAAGTGGAGGCGGAGGTGGGGGCGGAGGAGGCGCGGTACGGCTTCGAGCCGGTGCCGCCCCTGCCGCGCGCGGCGGCGCCGGGCGGCGTGGCGGTCGGGGCGGGACCGACGGAGCCGGTGTTCGCCGAGCGGGCACAGCACGGTGGCCCGGAGCGGGAGTTCACGCCGGTGCACGGTCACGCGGGGGAGCCGACGGGGGGTCCCAGCGGTGTCCCGAGCGGCGACCCGGGGCGCCGGGAGCACCCGCAGGGCGGGGCAAGTGACGGGCTTCCGGCGGCGGGTGGGCCGCCGCCGGAGGGTGGGGCGCTGCTGCCGTTCGGTGCCCGGGGCAGTGACCCCGGGCCGGTGCGCCGTACCCCCTACCGGGCCTCCGGTGCCCGGGTGGCCGGTCCGGCTGCGGACGGGGGCGCGGGTGCGGCCGCCCGTCCGCAGGCCGGGCCGCCGCAGCCGTACGGCGCGGAGCCGTACCGTACGGAACGCCGTTCGGAGCCGGTGCTCGGACCAGGCTCGCGCGGTCCCCGTCCAGATGGTCAACGACCGGACGGCCCCCGGCCGGACGGTCCCCAAGTCGACTCGGGCCCGGAGGAGTTGCCGCGCCGGACCCGCCAGGCGAGCCTCGCACCGCAGCTGCGCGAGGGCCCGGCCCGTCCGACCGCGCACAGTCGTCGTACGGCCGCCGCCACTGCGGCCGTGGCCTCGGCCGGCCCCGGCCCCGGCCCCGGCCCCGGCGACGGCTTCGGCGCCGCGGGCCGCAGCCCGGAGGAGGCGCGGGCGACGATGTCGGCCTTCCAGAACGGATGGGCGCGCGGTCTGCACCCGGAGGGTCGGCGGGACGGGCAGCCCGCCGACGCTCCGCGGCCGCCGCAGGCGCGCCACCCCCAACCCCCGTCCCGACCCGAAGGAGAGCGTCCGTGATCGCCACCACCCACCGCGCGGGGGAGCTGAACTGGCTCCTCGACGAGCTGGTCCAGCGCGCCCCCGAGCTCCGCTTCGCCGTGATGCTCTCCGCCGACGGCCTGGCCATGGGCACCTCGGCCGGTCTGGCGCGGGAGGACGGGGAGCATCTGGCGGCCGTCGCCTCCGGCTTCCACAGCCTGGCCAAGGGCGCCGGCCGGCACTTCGGCGCGGGTGAAGTCCGCCAGACCATGGTCGAGTTGGAGGGCGGCTACCTGCTGGTCGCGGCGGCCGGGGAGGGCACCTGCCTCGCCGTGTTCACCACGGCCCGGGCCGACCTCGGCCTGGTCGCCTACGAGATGGCCAGGCTGGTCCGCCGGGTCGGGGAGCACCTGAGCACCCCGCCGCGGACGGTGGGCGGCCGGTGAGTCCGGTGCCCCACCCGTACCGGGGGCGACATCCCGAGCACCCGAGGGCCGAGCCCGACGGTCACCCCCGCAATCCGCTCGCGGCCGCCCACCGGGCCCGCTGGTACGACGACGACGCCGGGCCGCTGGTCCGCCCGTACGCGATGACCAGGGGGCGCACCGGGGCCGGGGAGCAGCGCTTCGACCTGATCGCCGTGGTGGTCGCCGAACTCCCCGACCCGGCGCTCGTACCGGACGCGCCCGAGCCGCCGGTCGGCCCGGAACAGGCGCGCATCCTCGCGCTGTGCCGGGGCACCCCGCTGTCCGTGGCCGAGCTGGCCGCCGAGCTCGACCTGCCGGTGGGCGTCGTGCGGGTGCTGCTCGGCGACCTGCTGGCGGCCGGGCTCATCCGGGTCCGCCGTCCCGTCCCGCCCGCCCTGCTCCCCGACGAGCGCATCCTCCAGGAGGTCATCCGTGGACTCCGTGCACTCTGACCACCCGTCCGACCTGCCTGATCCGTCGGTATCGTCCGACCCGTCCGACCCGTACGGCCCGTCCGACCCGTACGGCCCGTCCGATCCGTACGGCCGGTCCGGTCCGTACGGCGGGTCGGACCCGTTCGATGCCGAGGATCCCGACGACGCCGTGCTGGCGCTCAAGATCCTGGTGGCGGGCGGCTTCGGGGTCGGCAAGACGACGCTGGTCGGCGCGGTCAGCGAGATCCGGCCGCTGCGCACCGAGGAGCGGCTGACCGAGGCCGGGCGGGAGGTGGACGACCTCGACGGCGTGGAGCGCAAGTCGACGACCACGGTGGCGATGGACTTCGGTCGGATCACCATCCGTGAGGGGCTGGCGGTCTACCTGTTCGGCACCCCGGGGCAGGACCGGTTCTGGTTCCTCTGGGACGAGCTGGCCCAGGGGGCGCTCGGTGCGGTGGTGCTCGCCGACACCCGCCGGCTGACCGACTGCTTCCCGGCCGTCGACTTCTTCGAGCACCGGGGCATCCCCTTCGTGGTCGCGGTGAACCGTTTCGCCGGGACACGGGAGTTCAGGCCGGAGGAGGTCGCCCGCGCGCTGGACCTGGACGCGGGTACGCCGGTGCTGTTGTGCGATGCGCGCCACCGGGCCTCGGGCAAGGAGGTGCTGATCAACCTGGTCGAGCACGCGGGCCGGGTGCACGCCGCCCGGCTGCTCGCGGACGTCTCTCCGGTGGGCTGAGGCGGCGGCGGGAGGTGTCGGCGGGCGGACGGCGTGCGGATGACAGCTGACAACTCACAACTAACAGATGACAGCTGACAGATTTCGAAATCTGTCAGCTGTCATCTGTCACCCGTCGACTCTCAGCGGTTCCGGGTCCGGCGGTTCAGCTGTGCCACTGGAACACGATCCGGGTCCAGCTGGACCCGGGGCAGTTGCCCCAGACCGCCCAGGCCTGCGGCCGCGCGCCGATCCACAGGCCGGTGCTCGACGAGCCGTCGGCACAGTAGGTGATGGTGCGCAGTCGTCCGGAGTAGACGTTGCAGGTCCCCTCCCAGCGCCAGCCGTAGTCGGCGGTGATGACGCAGCGGTAGGTCGCGGTCTCGACGGTGTTCCAGTCCGTGTCGGTCTCGGGGGTGATGGCCTGGGTCCGGACCGTCGCCGCGGCGGCCGGCAGGGCGGTGGTCCCGAGCACGCCGAGGGCGGCCGTGGCGGCCAGCCCGAACGTGGCGATCTTCCTGGCGATGCAACCTCGCACGGTGGTTCTCCTTGCTCAGGGGTTCTCGTCGGGCGGAGCCGTCCCCGGTCGCCGGGGTGTCCGCGCGGAGGTGAAGTCCCGCTTCCTGTGCGGTTGGTGACATGGTGCACACGAATGACTGCGCACAGTGAGACGACGAACTATGATGTGACCTGTGTCACAAGTCATTCGGTCGGCTCAAGACCCCTGTGGCCAGGGCGGACCGGGTGCTCGGGGTGCCGATTTCCGGGGAGAGCGGCATGGTGGATTGCGGCGGTCGAAATGCGGGCAGCGGACGGGAAGAGGGCTTCGGTCCGAGTGGGAGTAGCGGTCAATCGGCCGAATTCAACCGGGTGTTCACGGATCTCCTGCCCAGACTCCAGCAGGCGGCGGCCTCCCTCGCCGGCGGTCCGGTCGGCGCCGGGGACGTCGTCCACGAGGCGTACCTGCGGATCGCCCGCCGGCCGGAGCGCTTCCTCGGTCATCCGCAGCCGTACGCCTACGCGTTCACCACGATGGTGAACATCCTGCGCGACCAGTGGCGCCGGGAGCGTCGGCGGGTGTCGATGCCCGAGGTGCCGGAGGTGGGCGACGCCGTCGAGCGGGACCGGGGGGAGTTCGACCCCAGGTCCGGCGGGATGGCCGAGTTGCAGGCGCGCTGGGAGGTGGTCCGCCTGCTGGGCTTCCTGACCGTCAAGCAGGCCCGCGCGGTGGCGCTGGTGGACCTCGACGGCTACAGCGTCGACGAGGCCGCCGAACTGCTCGGGCTGCACCGCAGCACGCTGGCCGTCACCCGGCGCCGCGCCCACGGCCGACTGCGCGCCGTCCTCCAGCGGGAACGCGAACGCGAGCGGGAGGCGGGGTGCGAACGCGAGCAGGAGCGGGGGTGCGAACAGGAGCGCGAGCGGGAGCACGAGCGGAGCTGAGGGTGTGGCGGTGCGCGTGGCGGCGGGCGTACTAGCGCCGCCCCGACGCACCGAGCTGACGGCAAGTCAGCTGATGCGCCGGCCCGGCCCGTACCCTGCGAATCGTGATCATCCACCAGCACGGCCGCCTGCGCGCACTGGCCGAGGACGGCCGCTGGCCCGAGCTGCTCGCCGCCTACCGGCAGGGCCGCGCGGCCGCCGTGGCGGAGGCGGGCGAGGAGGCCGCGGCCGTACTGACCGCGCCGCTCGGCCACCTGATCGCCTACGCGGCGCCGCCCGAGCTGGCCGTCCGCCTGTTCGACCGGGACGGCGGCGCGGGGACGGCCGCCGGAGTGGCCGACCACGACGCCGGCCCGCTTTGGGAGGTGCTGGCGACCCGGCACTCCTGGCTGCGGCTGGCCCCGTTGCTCGGTCCGGTCCCGGTGCGACGGCTGGTCGCGCACACCCGGGCGCTGCTCGGCGAGGACCTCTCGTACGGGGCCGAGTCCGACCCGGAGGGCGTGCCGCTGCGCCTGGAGCCGTGGGAGGCGGCGGGCTGGGACGAGGCGGCCCGGGTGCGCGAGTACCTGCCCGGCGGGGGCGCGCGCAGTGCGCTGCTGACCCTGCCGGCCAGCCGGGAGGGCCTGGGCGAGGTGGAGCTGCCGCCGGTGGCGCGGTCGGCCGGACGGCCGGACGGGCCGCCGATCACCCGGGCCCTGGAGGGGCTGGGCGCGCTCGCGCCGTGGGCGGAGACGGCCTGCGTGCGCGGCCAGGCCCCGGCGGCGGCCGCCCTGCTGGCCCGCGACCGGCGGGTGGTCGGCGGGTACCTGCCGTTCGCGCTCGTCTACCCGGCGCTGGTGCGGTCCGCCGCCCTGGAGCGGGCGCAGGGCTGCGCGCACGGGAGGCTGGGGGTGTGGCGGGCGCTGGCCGCGATGGCCGGGGCGGACGGCCTGGACGGCCTGGACGGCCTGGACGGTCCGGACGGGGCAGGCGGGACAGGCGGGGTGGACCGGGGCGAGGTGAACGCGCTGGTGGACCGGATGCGCTGTTTCACCTGGCAGGAGCCGTCGGCCGGGCTGCACCATCTGCACGTCGTGCTGGAGGACCCGGCCGGCGGGGTGTCCTGGGTGGTCAGCGGCTCGCAGGACCTGTGACGAGCGGGCCGGAGACCCGTCCGGGCCCGACCGGGAACGTCGGCCGGACGGAAAAACGAGGACCCCCGGTCCGGCGCCGTTTCCGGGGGTTGGTGGGGGCGCCGGACCGGGGGAGTGCGGGGGTCGCTGCCGGGGTCAGACCCCGGCGGTGGCCGCGCCCTGGGTGGCGGTGCCCCGGGTGGGGACAGCCTCGGGGGCGGTCTCGGGGGCGGTCTCGGGAGTGGCCTCGGGGGCGTCGGCCGTGGGGCCGTCCGACCCGGCGGCGGGACCGGAGGCCGCACCGTGCGAGTCGACCAGCGTCAGCTCGTCGAACGGCAGCTCGCCGGCCAGCACCCGCCGGGCGCGCTCGGCGTCGATCTCGCCGGTCCAGTGCCCGATCAGCACGGTCGCGACGGCGTTGCCCGCGAAGTTGGTGAGCGCGCGGGCCTCCGACATGAAGCGGTCGATGCCGACGATCAGGCCGACCCCGTCCACCAGCGCGGGCTTGTGCGACTGGAGCCCGCCCGCGAGGGTGGCCAGGCCGGCACCGGTGACCCCGGCCG
This sequence comes from Kitasatospora sp. NPDC001119, assembly GCF_053598475.1. Classification (NCBI taxonomy): domain Bacteria; kingdom Bacillati; phylum Actinomycetota; class Actinomycetes; order Kitasatosporales; family Streptomycetaceae; genus Kitasatospora; species Kitasatospora sp. NPDC001119. The sequence goes on along the minus strand of NZ_JBSFKI010000001.1, from coordinate 340,514 downwards.
CGCCCTTGCTCGCGATCACCATGAAGACCAGCAGCGAGAGCTGTTCGCCGAGCGACATCGGCTTGTCCATCGCCTCGGAGATGAAGATCGACGACATGGTCAGGTAGATGGCGGTGCCGTCGAGGTTGAAGCTGTAGCCGGTCGGCACGGTGATGCCGACGACCGGGCGGCTGACGCCCAGGTGCTCCATCTTGGCGATCAGGCGGGGCAGCGCGCTCTCGGAGGAGGAGGTGGAGAGGATCAGCAGGAACTCGCGGCCGAGGTACTTCAGCAGCGCGAACACGTTGACCCCGGCGACCAGGCGCAGCAGCGTGCCCAGCACCACGACGACGAAGAGCACGCAGGTGACGTAGAAGCCGATCATGATGACGGCCAGGCTCTTCAGCGCGGCGGTGCCGGTGGCGCCGACCACGGCGGCCATCGCACCGAAGGCGCCGACCGGCGCGACCCACATGATCATCGACATGACCCGGAAGACCAGCCGCTGCACGTGCTCGATGCCGCGCAGCACCGGCGCGCCGGCCGGGCCCATCGCCTGGAGGGCGAAGCCGGTGAGCAGGGCGACCAGCAGGGTCTGGAGCACCTTGCCCTGGGTCAGGGCGGAGAACAGCGTCTCGGGGATCATCCCGAGCAGGAAGTCGGCGGTCGACTGGGCGCCGCCGGCGGCCGCCTGGGCGTGGCCGGACTTGGCGAGCGCGGCGGTCAGGTGCAGGCCGCCGCCGGGCTCCAGCAGGTTGCCGACGACCATGCCGATGGCCAGCGCGACGGTCGACATGGCGAGGAAGTAGCCGAGGGCGAGGCCGCCGACCTTGCCGACCTTCGCGGCCTTGGTCACCGAGCCGATGCCCAGGACGATGGTGCAGAAGATCACGGGGCTGATCATCATCTTGATCAGGTTGACGAAGCCCGTGCCGATCGGCTTCAGCTCCACGGCGAAACCGGGGGCGGCCAGGCCGACCACCACACCCGCGACCACCGCGGCGATCACGGCGATGTAGAGGTAGTGGGTCCGGTCCTTGCGTCTGGGTCCCGCCGCCGCGGCGGCTCCAGTGATCGACATCTGCGGCTCCCTTGCCGTGCAGTCCTGGTGGCCCCGGGGGGATGGGCCGCTCTGACTATGGGCTCCGAGGTGACGGAGGTCACGTTTGCGTTCATAGAGTTCATGAACGGCGCGGGCGGCCCGGATGTCCGGCCCGGCTGTCCGGCCCGGCTGTCCGGCCCGGATGTCCGGCCCGGCTGTCCGGCCCGGAGGCCCGGCCCGCGAACGGTGCGGGCCGGACGGCCCTCGGGGGCGCCCGGGGGCGTGGTGCACACTGGCAAGCATGTCCGAGCGCACCGCCCCCACCGCCCCGCGCCGCCGTTCGCACCGGCCGACGGGCCGCGGTCCCCGGCGGCTGGTCCGCAGCCTGGCCGGGCAGCTGTTCGTCGTCCAGGTGGTGATCGTCGCCGCCGTGGTCGCCGGTGGCGCGGTGCTCGCGTACCTCTTCACCGCCGACCGCGCCGAGGACGCCGCCCGTCGCCAGGTCACCGCGGTCGCGCACGCCGTCGCCGACTCGCCGTCCGTCCGGGCCGCCGTCGGCGCCCCCGACCCGACCGCGGCGCTCCAGCCGTACGTCGAGCAGGTGCGGGCCGACTCCGGGGTCTCCTTCATCACCGTCATGGACACCGACGGCGTGCGCTGGACCCACCCGCTGCCCGAGCAGATCGGCCGGACCTACCTGGGGCACATCGACTGGGCGCTCGCCGGGCAGACCCGCAGCGAGACGTACACCGGCACGCTCGGCCCGTCCGTGCGGGTGGTCGCCCCGGTGTGGGACGAGCGGCACCGGGTGGTCGCGCTGGTCAGCGCGGGCCTCACGGTGGAGTCGATCTCCGCGCAGCTGAGCGGTCCGCTGCTCGCCCTGGTCGGGGTGGCGGTCGCCGCGCTCGCGGTCGGCGGCGTCGGCACCTACCTCGCCAACTCCCGGCTGCGGCGGCACACCCACGGGATGGGGCCGGACCAGCTGAGCCACCTCTACGAGTACCACCAGGCGACCCTGCACGCGGTGCGCGAGGGACTGGTCCTGCTGGACCGCTCGCACCGGGTGGTGCTGTGCAACGACGCCGCCCGTGAACTGCTCGGCCTGACCGGCGACCTGGACGGTCGGCCGGTGGTGGAACTGGGCCTGCCGGAGGCGCTGGTGGCGGCCGTGCTGGGGGAGGAGCCCGTCCGGGACGAGGTGCACCTGACCGCCGAGCGCGTCGTGGTGCTGAACACCTCCACCATCGGCACCGGGCCCGGTCTCGGCCGGGTGGTGACCCTCCGGGACCACACCGAACTCCAGGCGCTCAGCGGGGAGTTGGACTCGGTACGGTGCTTCACCGAGGCGCTCGGCGCGCAGGCGCACGAAGCCGCCAACCGGTTGCACGCGGTGGTCTCGCTGATCGAACTCGGCCGCCACGAACAGGCGGTGGAGTTCGCCACCGCAGAGCTCGAACTCGCCCAACAGCTCACCGACCGGGTGGTCGCGGCGGTGGGCGAGCCGGTGCTGGCCGCGCTGCTGCTCGGCAAGGCCGCCCAAGCCGCCGAACGGGGCGTGGAGTTGACGCTCACCGAGGACAGCCGGATCGACGACGGGGTGCTGCCGCCTGACCTCTCCGCACGGGACCTGATCACCGTCCTCGGCAACCTGATCGACAACGCCGTGGACGCCGCCATCGCCGGCGCGGCCGAGAGCCCCGTCCCGCCGGAGGTCACCGTCACGGCGCGGATCGCCGGCGGTCGGGACTGCACCGGCGGCGACGGCGAAGGTCGCGACGGCGGCGACGGCGGCGATGGCGGTGACGGCGCCGGGGTGCCCGGCGACTGCCTACTGCTGCGGGTCGCCGACACCGGCGCGGGGATCGACCCGGGCGCGGTCGAGGACGTCTTCCGGCGGGGCTGGAGCACCAAGCAGGACGGGCACGGGCACGGGCTCGGGCTGGCGCTGGTCGCCCAGACCGCCCGGCGCAACGGCGGCACCGTCGAGGTCGGACGGGAGCGCGGCGCGGTGCTCACGGTGCGGCTGCCGCTGGCCGGACGGCCGGGCGGGCCGGGAGGGCCCGGTGGCGAGCCGGGGGAGCCCGCCGACCGGCCCGGTGGGTCGAGCGGTCGGGAGCGGGAAGGGGCCCTGGCGTGAACGGCACCGCCCACACAGCCGCCGCCGGGGCGGGGATCTCCGTCCTGGTGGTCGAGGACGACCCGGTGGCCGCCGCCGCGCACACCCTCTACGTCCGGCGGGAGCCCGGCTTCCACGCCGCCGGGACGGTCCACAGCTGTGCCGACGCGCTGCGCTTCCTGGACCGGGCCCGCGCCGCCGGGACGCCCGTCGACCTCACCCTGCTCGACCTCTACCTGCCGGACGGCCACGGGCTCCAGCTCTGCCGTACGCTGCGCGCGGCCGGCCACAGCACCGACGTCATCGCGGTGACCTCGGCCCGCGACCTCGCGATGGTCCGGCAGGCGGTCTCGGCCGGCGTCGTGCAGTACCTGCTGAAGCCGTTCAGCGCGGCCGCCCTGCACGACCGGCTGGAGCGCTACGCCCGCTACCGCGACAGCCTCGGGCGCAGCGGGGAGGCGACCGGGCAGGAGGAGGTCGACCAGGCGTTCGCCCTGCTCCGCACGCCGGAGCGCAGCACCCTGCCCAAGGGGCTGAGCGCGCCCACCCTGGACACCGTCGCCTCGGTCCTGCGCGAGGCGGCCACCGGGTTGTCGGCGGCGGCCGCGGGCGCGGCGGCCGGGGTTTCCCGGATCACCGCGCGGCGCTACCTGGAGCACCTGGTGGAGACCGGGTGCGCGGTGCGGGAGCCGCAGTACGGGAGCGTCGGGCGGCCGGAGCTCTGCTACCGGTGGCGGCACCGGGCCTGAGGGGCGGGGCCCGAGGAGCCGGGTCTGAGGCACCGGGCCTGAGGGGCGGGGCCCGACCGTCGGGTTCGGCCGGTGCGGGCCGGGCCGTGACCTTTCCGCGCGGCGCTCGTTGGAGGAACCGGGGGAGGTTCACTCACTCGGGTGGTTCTGGGACCCCGAGGGCATTCCGCCAGGTCAAGGGCAGTAAAGTTAGGCTTACCTAACTTCCCCTGGGGGTTTCTCGTGTCGCTCGCTGCCGTACCCGTCCAGGCCGCCTCCGGAGCCCCGGCCGCCGGTGAAGCCATCCTGCGCCGTCAGCGCGTCCGCGAGTCCGCAGCCAGAACCTACGCCCGCTCCTTCCCGATCGTCCCGGTCCGCGCCCACGGCATGACCGTCGAGGGCGCCGACGGGCGGCGCTACCTGGACTGCCTCTCCGGCGCCGGCACGCTCGCCCTCGGCCACAACCACCCGGTGGTGCTGGAGGCGATCCGCCGCACCCTCGACAGCGGCGCCCCGCTGCACCTGCTCGACCTCGCCACCGCCGAGAAGGACGACTTCACCAGCGCGCTCTTCGAGAGCCTGCCCGCCGAGTTCGCCGCCCGCGCCCGGGTGCACTTCTGCGGACCGGCCGGGACGGACGCCGTCGAGGCCGCGCTCAAGCTGATGCAGACCGCCACCGGCCGCTCCGGCGCGCTCGCCTTCACCGGCGCCTACCACGGCATGACCGCCGGCGCCCTCGCGCTCACCGGCAACGTCGCGGTCAAGGAGCCGCTGCCGAGCGGCGGCGAGGTCGCCCGGCTGCCCTACCCGTACGGCTACCGCTGCCCGTTCGGGGTCGGCGGCGAGGCGGGCGCGGACCTCGCCGCGACCTACGTGGAGCGGCTGCTGGACGACCCCTCGGGCGGTGTGGTCGCGCCCGCCGCGATGATCCTGGAAGCCGTCCAGGGCGAGGGCGGGGTCGTCCCCGCGCCCGACGGCTGGCTGCGCGCGATGCGCCGGATCACCGCCGAGCGCGGCATCCCGCTGATCGTCGACGAGGTGCAGACCGGAGTCGGCCGCACCGGCGCGATGTGGGCGATCGAGCACAGCGGCATCGTCCCGGACGCGATGGTCCTCTCCAAGGCCATCGGCGGCAGCCTGCCGCTCGCCGTCGTCGTCTACCGCGAGGACTACGACGGCTGGCGGCCCGGCGCCCACACCGGCACCTTCCGCGGCAACACCCTCGCCATGGCCGCCGGGGCCGCGACGCTGCGCCACGTCGCGGCGAACGGGCTGGTCGAGCGGGCCGCCGTCGTCGGCGAGCGGATGGCGGCCCGGCTGCGCGAACTCGCGGCCGAACTGCCGGTGATCGGCGACGTGCGCGGCCGGGGGCTGATGCTCGGGGTCGAACTGGTCGACCCGGCGGCCGAGCCCGACGCGTGCGGCGCCCGGCCGGCCGACCCGGCGCTCGCGGTGCGGGTCCGGGAGGCGTGCCTGGCGCGGGGGCTGATCGTCGAGCTCGGCGGGCGCCACGACGCGGTGCTGCGACTGCTCCCGCCGCTCACCATCACCGACGAGCAGGTGGCGGCGGTGCTGGAGCGGCTGGCGGAGGCGATCGCGGCGGCGTCCACGGGCGGGCCGACGGGCGGTTCGGCGAATGGTTCGGGGGGCGCGCCGACGGTGCGGGGGACCCGGTGAGCGGGCCCGGATCCGGCCCCGTCGGGCTCCCCCGGGACGGCGCCGCCACCGACGCCCTGGCGGGCGGCGCGGCCGGTCCTGGCGCGCTCGGACCGCTGCTGGCCACCGTCCTCGACTCCCTGGAGACGGGCGCCGCCATGCGCTCCGGACCGGTGCCGGCGGGCAGCCCGGCCGAGATCGCCGCACTCGTCGACGAGGCCCTGGCCACCGACGACGGACCAGGCGCCCTCGCCCGGCTCACCCAACTGCTCGCCTACGGCGCCGCCGACCCCGCCGACCCGGCCTGCGCCGCGCACCTGCACTGCCCGCCGCTGGCCGTCGCCGCCGCGGCGGACCTCGCGGTCAGCGCCCTCAACCCCTCCCAGGACTCCTGGGACCAGGCCCCCGCCGCCACCGCCCTGGAGAGCACGCTGCTCGCCGAGATCGCCGGGCTCGTCGGCTACGACCCGCAGCGCGCCGCCGGCGTCCTCACCTCCGGCGGCACCGAGTCCAACCTCATGGGGCTCATGCTGGCGCGGGACCAGAAGCTCGACGGCATCGTGGAGCTCGACGGCATCCCGGCCGGCGTCCGGCCCTGCATCCTCGCCTCCGAGGCCGCGCACTTCTCCGTCCAGCGCGCCGCCGCCCTGCTCGGCCTCGGCGAGCGGGCCGTCATCCCCGTCGCGGTCGACCGCGGGCTGCGGATGCGGGAGGACGAACTGGAACGGGCGATGGCCGAGGCCAGCTGGGCCGGACGGACCCCGATCGCCGTGGTCGCCACCGCGGGCACCACCGACACCGGAGCCGTCGACCCGCTCTCCGCCGCCGCCGACCTCGCCGGACGCTACGGCGCCTGGCTGCACGTGGACGCCGCGTACGGCGGCGGGGCGCTGCTCTCCGACCGGCTCGCCCCGCTGCTCGACGGCATCGCCCGCGCCGACTCGGTCTCCCTCGACTGGCACAAGCTCGGCTGGCAGCCGGCCGCGGCCGGGGTCTTCCTGGTGCGCCGCGCCGAGACCTACGTCTCGCTCGCCCGCCGCGCCGAGTACCTCAACCCGGTCGACGACGAGCAGGCCGGCTACCCCAGCCTGCTCGGCCGCTCGCTGCGCACCACCCGCCGGGCCGACGCCTTCAAGCTCGCCGTCACCCTGCGCACCCTCGGCCGCGACGGACTCGGCCGCCTGGTCGACTCCTGTCACGACCTCGCGCTCGCCGCGGCCGACGCCGTGCGCGCGGACCCGGCGCTCGAGCTCTACGCCGAGCCGGTGCTCACCGCCGTCCTCTTCCGCTACCGGCCGCCCGGTGTGACGGACGAGGCCGCGCTGGACGAGGTGAACGGCCGGCTGCGGCGCCTGCTGCTGCGCACCGGCCGGGCGGTGGTCGGCCGCACCGAACTCCCGGGCGACGGTCCGGGCCGGGTCCGGTTGAAGCTCACGCTGCTGAACCCCCACACCACGGTGGGGGAGGTCGGCGCGCTGGTGCGGGAGGTGGTGGGCGCCGGCCGCAAGGTCGCGGGCGAGCGGGCCGGGTAGGGCCGACGGAGGTTCCGCGGGGGCTCCGGGCGGGCGGGCCCCGGCGTCAGCCAGCGAGGAGGATCGACCGGGTGAGCTCCCAGGTCTCGGGGTCGGCGGCGACCAGGAGGCCGTCCTCGCAGCCGGGGGCCTCCGGGCGGTACGGGGTGCCGTCCGGGCGGGCGGAGACGCCGCCGGCCTCGGTGACCAGGAGGGAGCCCGGGGCGTGGTCCCAGGGGAGGGTGCGCCAGTAGAGGAGGAAGTCGAAGCGGCCGTCGACGACGTCCGGGTACTCGATCCCGGCGGCGTGCCGACCGGGGGAGATCTCACCGAAGGCCGCGATGTTGTCCTGGAGCCGGCGGCGGTGCGCGGCGTCGAGGTAGCGGCTCTTCACCGAGCCGCGCAGCTTCGCGACGTCCTTCGGTGCCGGGGGGCGGGTCAGGCGCACGCCGTCGCGCCAGGCGCCGGAGCCCAGCTCGGCGCAGTAGGCGGTGGCGGTGGCGGGCTGCCAGATCCAGGAGGCGACGGTCCGGCCGGAGCGGACCAGGGAGCACATCACGGCGTACTCGGGTCTGCCGGCGACGAAGTTGGCGGTGCCGTCCACCGGGTCGACCAGCCAGGCCGCCGGCTCGTCGTGGAGGGCCAGGGCGAGCGACGGGTCGGCGGAGACCGCCTCCTCGCCGACCACGGGGACGGGCAGCAGCTCGTGCAGTCGACGGGCGATGATCGCCTCGGCCTCGCGGTCGGCGACCGTGACGATCTCGCCGGGGGCCTTCTCCATCACCTCGCCGGCGGCCAGCGCCCGGAAGCGCGGCTCCACCACCTCGGCCGACGCCTCGGCGAGTATCTCCGCCACCTTGTCCATCAGCACGTTCGCGCTCCCTTCGCTGCCTACCACTCTCCCACGAGCGGAGGAAGGGGGCGGCGGCGGTCCGGGGCGGTGGAACGGCTGACGGCCTACGGTTGATGGCTGACAGATAACAGCTGACAGATTTCGAAATCTGTCAGCTGTTCGCCCCCGGCCGTCGACGGCCACTTCGGCGCGTCCACGCCCGCGGCCTTCGGGCCACTTCGACCGGCGGGACCGGTGAGCCGACCGGTGGAGTTGGGCATGGTCATCGAGTGCGGTGATGCGTTGTAAGGTGAGCCTCACCTTAATCGATCATGCGGAATCGATCTCGGGAGTGCCCATGGTTCCCGGAACACCCCTGCCCGTAGCACCCTGCGCGTCCTCCGCGCTGGTCGCCGACTACCGGCGGCTGCGGGGGCTCTGCCCGGTGCTGGAGCTGCGCCTGCTCGACGTCGCCGAGCCCGCCCCGGGCGCCGCCGACGGCTGGCACTCCGGAGCCGAACTCGCCACTGACGAACGGGCGCTGGCCGCCGTCCTGGCGGGTGCGGAGGCCCGCATCGCCGACGAGCACGGCCGCGCCCCGCGACCGCACGTCACCGCCTCCCGGCTGCTCCACCACTACGTCTGGTCGGCCTGCCTGCTGATCGCCGGCCCCTGGCACCTCGCCCGCCGGGTCCCGATCGTCGACCCGGCCGACCTCTGGCTGCACGCCCCCACCGGCGCGCTCGCCCTGCGCCCGCGCGGGTACGTCACCCTCCCCGGCGACGACGAACTGCGCGCCGAGCTGCGGGCCACCGTGGTCGCGCACCTCGGACCGGTGCTCGCCGCGTTCGCCGGTCCCACCCGGCGCCGCGACCGGGCGCTCTGGGGCATGGTGACGGACGATCTGGCCTCCGCCCTCTGGTACCTGGGGCGGATGCTCGGCGAGGAGGGTGTCGCCGTCGCCGCCGCAGGGGAGGGCGCCGCCGTCGCGGTCGCCGAGGAGGACGCCGCCGTCGCCGCCGCCGAGGCCGTCCTGCCCGGCGGCACCCTGCCGCTCCCCGGCGGCGCCGACTTCCGCCGCCTGCACACCCCCGACGGGCGCGCCCACCACACCCGCACCCGGCTCGCCTGCTGCCTCTACTACGCGGTCGGGCCCGCGGCCACCGCCTGTCTGACCTGCCCGAGGACCTCCGACGAGGAGCGGCTGCGGCGGCTCTGACGGTCCGTCCACAGCCGGGCCGCGCAGCCTGGTTCGCTGTCAGTGGCATCGGCTATGGTCGCCGACATGATCGATTCCACCACGCGGGTCCGGATCGCCCGCCCCTCGCGCGACATCGCGGCGGCCGAGCGCTTCTACGTCGACGCCCTCGGCCTCGCCGTGCAGTGGCGCAGCACCGAGCGGGTGTCCGGCGAGCACGACCTGCTGATGGTCGGTCCGCCCGGCGGCAGTTGGCACTTCGAGCTGACGCACGACCCGGAGCGGCCGCTGGAGCCCACCCCGACGGTGGACGACCTGTTCGTCGTCTACCTCGGCGCCCCGGTGGACGAGGCACTGGTCGCCCGGCTGGAGGAGGCCGGCGGCACCCGGGTCGCGTCCCACAACCCGTACTGGGACGAGCACGGCGTGACGATAGCCGACCCGGACGGCTACCGGCTGGTGCTCTGCTCCCGCACCTGGGGGGCCTGAGCCCCCGGCTCCCGGGGCGCCCGGCCGGCCGTACCCGTTCCGATCCCCTCGCGCTCCGCGGGGCCGGGCGCACGTCCTCCGGCCCCGCCGGGCAGCACCGCCACGCCCCGGTCCAGGTCCACGCCGAAGTGCGGCGGCGCCCCGGCCTGTTCGTCGTCCCGGAGCACGAGCTGCTCCCGCTTCTGCTCGACCTGCACCTGCTTGCCCGGGCTGAACAGCGCGTGCAGCTCCTCCAGCCCGCCGGCACCCGTCCCCACCCCGGGCCCGCGCCGCCGCGGCCGCGACGAGGACTCGTCCTGGACCTGCCACACCGCCAGCAGCACCAGCCCCAGCACCGCCGCGACCGTCGCCGCCACACCCACGATCCACCCCATGCCCGCTCAACGCGCGCACGGGGCCACGGCGTTCCCCCGGGCGCACACGTGGGCGCGCCGCGGGTACGTCGCGGATTCGACGCGGGTTCGACGCGGCCGCACTGTGGCGCAAAGCGCACGGGCGGGCGGCGGGTCCACCGGATACGCTGCCGGACGAATCGGAAGGAGCACCCTCACCATGCTCGTGCGCGGAACCCTCGTGGACATCCCGACGGCGGACGGCACCGCCGACGCCTACCTCGCCCACCCCGACGACGGCCGGGCCCACCCGGGCGTCATCCTCTTCACGGACGCCTTCGGCCTCCGGCCGCACGTGGAGGGCATGGCCGACCGGCTGGCCGCGGCCGGGTACGCCGTACTCGCCCCCAACCTCTTCTACCGCGCCGGCCGCGCGCCGGTCTTCGACCTGCCGGAGCGCATCGACCTGGAGCAGGCCGACGAACTCTTCGGCCGGATCTTCCCGCTGATCGAAACGCTCACCCCGGACGCGAACTCCCGCGACGCGGACGCGTACCTGCGCTGGCTCGCCGAGTCCCCGCTGGTCCAGGACGGCCCGGTCGGCCTGACCGGCTACTGCTTCGGGGCCATGCTGGCGCTGCGCGCCGCCGCCAGCCACCCGGACCGGATCGCCGTCGCGGCCGGGTTCCACGGCGGCAGGCTCGCCACCGACAGCCCGGACAGCCCGCACCTGGGCGCCGACCGGATCACCGCGGAGCTGTACTTCGGCCACGCGGACGAGGACCCGTCGCTGCCGCCCGAGCAGATCGACCGGCTCGCCGCGGCCCTCACCGCCGCCGGTGTCCGGTACCGGGCGGAGGTCTACGCCGGCGCCCCGCACGGCTACACCCAGGCCGACACCAACCGCTACGACGCGGTGGCGGCCGAGCGGCACTGGGAGGCGCTGCTCGGGCTGCTGAAGCGGGCCCTGCCTGCCTGAGGGGCCGTCGGAGAACTGTCCGGGGCCGGTCTGAGGATTGCCTGAGACCGGTCCCGGACAGGTCTGAGGACTGCCCGAGGCCGCTCGCAGGCCGGTCGGAACCAGGCCCGGGGGAAACGGGGCCGAACGAGGGATCCAGGGGGACGGCACATGAACACCAGTCAGGGCACGCGGGGAAAGCCCGCCGGGCCGGGTCTGCGGAGCGTCCAGGAGGCCGTCGCCCGGGCGCTCGGCGAGCACCTGCCCGGCGGCGTGCGCACCGGCGAACTGGACCGGGACGGACGGGCGTTGCGCTGGGTGGAGGCCGGCCGGGGCGGCGCCGTGCCGGTGGTCCTGATCGCGGGCGCCGGGACGTCGGCGCTCACCTGGTCGGCCGTCCTGCCCGAACTCGCCCGGTACGGGAGGGTCGTGGCGTACGACCGGGCCGGGCTGGGGGCCAGCGAGCCCGAGCGGTCCACCGTCCCGACGCTGAACGGCCAGCTCGCCGACCTGGCCGCCCTCGTGCGGCACCTGGACGCGGGCCCGGCCCTCCTGGTCGGGCACAGCTGGGGCGGCCAGCTGGCCCAACTCCTCGCCTGGCAGCGGCCGGAGCTGGTGGCCGGGCAGGTGCTCGTGGATCCGGCGCACGAGGATTTCCAGCCGCGGTCCATCCAGGTCGCCGAGGCCGTGCTGAACCGGCTCCGGCTGTACCGGACGGCGCTGTCGCCGACCTCGCCCGAACCGGAGGAGCCGCTCGCCCGGGCCGAGGCGGCCGTGATCGCGCACCGGCACCAGCGGCGTGCCCTCCTCGCCGAACTGGGGCTGACCGCCGCCGCCGTCCCCGAGATCCGTCGTCGCCGGGCCGGGGCTCCGCCGACCGAGGCGCCGCTGGCCGTCCTGAGCGCGACCCGGGGGCTGCCCAGGGCGATGCGCGTCCGCTGGACCGCCCTGCAGGCGGGTGTCGCGAGGAGCGCCGTCCGGGGGACGCACGGCACGGTGCTCGGCGCCGGTCACGCCATCCAGGCCGACCGGCCCCACGCGGTCGTCTCGGCCGTCCGGGAAGTCTCGGACCGTGCTCGATATTTCCTCAAGGACTGACAACTCGCGCCCAATTCCTTTTCGGACCTGCACGACTGAGTCCACGACACCCTCTGGCACACTGTGTGCCGACGACCCGCGGGGGTGGGGTCATGACACGGGGGAGCAGGGGTATGAGCGGCGCGGGCACCGTGCTCGGCGGGCGGTACGAGCTGGTCGAGAAGATCGGCGGCGGCGCCATGGGCTCGGTCTGGAAGGCCGAGGACACCGTGCTGGCGCGCAGGGTCGCGGTCAAGATCCTGCGCTCGGAGCTGCTGGAGGACGACACCTCCGCCCAGCGCTTCCGCCGCGAGGCCCAGCTGGTCGCCGCGGTCGACCACCCCGGTGTGGTGGGCGTCCACGACTACGGCGAGAGCGGCGGGGACGGCGAGGAGCGCTGCGCCTACATCGTCATGGAGCTGATCGACGGCCGTCCGCTGGACCGGGTGCTCAAGGACACCGGACCGATGGGCGTCGAGCGCACCCTCGACCTGGTGGCCGGAGCCCTGGACGCGCTGCACGCCGCGCACCAGCGGGAGATCGTCCACCGGGACATCAAGCCGTCCAACCTGATGGTGCGTTCGGACGGCCGGGTGGCCATCACCGACTTCGGCATCGCCCGGGCGCTCGCCAGCACCAAGCTCACCGCCCCGTTCGCGATCATCGGCACCGCGCTCTACATGTCCCCGGAGCAGGCCGAGGGCGTGAACCTCGGACCGGCCACCGACCTGTACTCGATCGGCGTGGTCTGCTACGAACTGCTGGTCGGCGAGCCGCCGTACTCCGGTGACGGGCCGCTCCAGATCGCGCTCAAGCACGTCAACCAGCCGGTGCCGGAACTGCCGGACACCTTTCCGGCGCCGGTACGGGCACTGGTCGCCCGGGCGCTCGCCAAGAAGCCCGAGGAGCGGTACGCGGACGCGGCGGAGATGGCGAGGGCGGTCCGGGCGGCGCTCGCGGGAGAGGGCTTCGCCGGCGGCGGGCAGACGCCGGGGAAGGCCGGCGCGGCCGACAGCGGGACCCTTCCGCTCCGGCCCGGTGCGGGCCCGGCGGCCGAGGGCGGTGCGGTCTCGGGCGGTGCGGTCCCGGGTGGTGCGGGCCCGGCCGCCGAGGGCGGTGCCGCGGAGCCCGCGAAGGGCGGTGCGGCGGGGCCGGCCCAGGGCGGTGCGGCCGTGGCGCTGGTCAAGGGCGGGGCGGTGGTGGTGCCCGCCGCGGGCGGCGCCCCGGCACCGGACGAGGTGGCGAGGGTGGAGCCGCAGGCGCAGACCGAACCCGGTCGGCGGCGGTCCCGGCGCACCCTGCTGGTGCCCGTCGTCATCCCCGTGGTCATCTCGATGGGCACGGCGACCGTCCTGCTGGTCGACCGCGGGGCCGGCGGCACCGACGCGGCCCAGTCGCCCGGCGCCCAGCCGACCGTGGTGGTCACCGCCCCCGTGACCCCGGGCACCGCGACCTCGGCGCCCGCGACCACTACCGCGCCGACCACCCCGGCGCCGACCGACACCCCGGCGGCCACCCCGGGCCCCGACCAGCCGGCGCCCGGCGCCGCCCAGAACCAGCCGCAGGTCCCGGTCCCCCCGGTTCCGGCCACCGGTGGTCAGGGCGGCAGCGGCGGTTCGGGCGCCTCGGCCGGTTCGGGCGGCGCCCGGACCGGTGGTACGGGCGCGGCCGCCGGCGGGGCGTCGTCGGCCGGTCAGGGGAGCCAGCCCGGCGGCGGCAACCCGCCCAACCCGCCCGCCAACCAGAACCCGCAGCCTCCGGCCCAGAGCGCCAACGGCGGGACCACCAGCGTCCCGCAGAGCCCGCCCCGGCCCGCGTCCTGCGGCGGCACCAGCTGGAGCACCATCGTCAGCGCGAAGGACGGCCGCGCGATCGGGATGCGCGACGACAACCTGAACGGCGACAACCCGATCGTCGTCGGCGGTCACGCGCAGTACGGCTGGGTGCGCTCGACCAACCCCGGCATGTGGATCCTGTTCAACGCCTGCAACAACGGCGGCCCGCAGCTGGTCCAGACGATGGACGGGAAGGTCGTGCTGAGCAACGGCCTCAGCTTCCTCACCAACTGGACGATGCGCACCGGCAGTTCGGCCGGCTCGTACACGCTGGGCGACTACCAGAACCAGTCCTGCATGACCAACAACGGCCCCGGCAGCGCCGTCACCATGGTCTCCTGCACCCCCGGCAACGCCGCCCAGGAGTGGCGGCTGCAGTAGGGGCCCGCCCGAGGCATGAGAATTCGCGGCGCGGGGTGCGCGAGCGGCCTGTGAGGCTGCCGGTGGCCACCATCACCGCCCCGTGAAGGAGGAGCCGTGGGCTCCAGCGCAGCCGTGCCGTCGCTTCCCTCTGCTGCCGTCCCCCGACTCGCGCGCAGGGAGGTGGTCCTGCGGTCCGGGCGGTGACGGTCGGCTGACTAGCAGACGACCTCCCGGTGTTCAAGGGGGTCGGGGTGGCGGGACCTCGCCACCGGCGTGTCAAGGAACCGTATGGAGTCTTCTACACACATGTAAAAGTCGATCGACGGCCGGCCGGGCCCGCTCGTCGGGTCGGCGTGCGGCGGGCGGCGGGTGGATTCCCGTAGGTGCAGGCGACCGGGCGTCGTTCGGGTCGGAGCCCTTGGCGGGATGTGGCGAATTGCCCGGGTTCGTCTGCTGATTGGAGGCTCTTTACCCGATGGCGGGACCTGGCCAATTGCTGAGCAAGACCTGTCAATTCACCTGCTGGATTGTCATGCTTCTGGTCATCCCCCAGCGGTAGCCCCACCCCCACCCATCGGTGGCGAACCGCTCGACTGCACGGGGTTCCCGCACGTCAGTGCCCGTCCCGCCCCACAGGTGCCGACCCGGCCCCCCGGGACGCGGTGCGACCGCGCCCAGACGCGGATTCCCGGAAGGACTCGTACGTGAAGCGTAAGCTCGCGGCCGTCGCCGTACTCTCGGCCACGGCCCTGTTGACCGGTGTGATCCAGGTGAGCACCGCCGCCCAGGCCGCTCCCACCCCCTCGCTGCAGGCCCAGGCCGCCCAGCAGCACGCGACCGCGCTCAAGCTGGCGGCCGGTCAGGCCGGCCCGCTGGCCAAGGCGCTCAAGCTCGGCGACAAGGAGCAGCTGGTCGCCAAGGACGCCGCGGTGGACAAGGACGGCACCCGCCACCTGCGCTTCGAGCGCACCTACGCCGGCCTGCCGGTGATCGGTGGCGACCTGGTCGTCCACCAGAAGGCCGACGGCTCGGTGAAGTCGGTCGACAAGGCGGTCTCCGCCCGGATCGCGTTGCCGAACACGACCCCGAAGATCGCCGCCGACCAGGCCGCCACGCAGGTCACCGCGGGGGTCAAGGCCACCATCGGGGCGCGCGCCGACGCCGACGAGTCGCCGCTCACCGAGGTCCACCAGGCCGGCAAGGCCGAGCTGGTGGTCTGGGCCACCGACGGCAACCCGCGCCTGGCGTACCGCACCACGGTCGAGGGCCAGCGCGCCGACGGCACCCCGAGCCGCCAGATCCTGGTGACCGACGCGGCCGACGGCCGGGTCCTCGCCACCCACGAGACGATCGAGACCGCGGCCGGCACCGGCAACGGCATCTTCGTCGGCCAGGTCCCGCTGGCCACCACCCAGAGCGGCTCGAACTACCAGCTGAAGGACGCCGGTCGCGGCGGCCAGTCCACCAGCGACCTCAACAACGGCACCGACGGCACCGGCTCGCTGTTCACCAACACCAGCAACAGCTTCGGTGACGGCACCGTCAACAACCGCGAATCCGCCGCCGTGGACGCCCAGTTCGGTGCCGCCACCACCTGGGACTTCTACAAGAGCACCTTCGGCCGCAACGGCATCCGCAACGACGGCGTCGGCGCCCTGAGCCGGGTGCACTACGGCTCCAACTACGTCAACGCCTTCTGGGACGACAGCTGCTTCTGCATGTCGTACGGCGACGGCAGCAACAACACCGCACCGCTCACCGAGATCGACGTGGCCGGCCACGAGATGAGCCACGGCGTGACCGCGGCCACCGCGAACCTCAACTACGCGGGCGAGTCCGGCGGCCTCAACGAGGCGACCTCGGACATCATGGGCACGATGGTCGAGTGGTACGCCAACCTGCCCTCCAACCCGCCGAACTACTGGATCGGCGAGCTGATCAACCTCAACGGCAACGGTACGCCGCTGCGGTACATGGACCAGCCGAGCAAGGACGGCGGCTCGGCGGACTACTGGGACGCGAACGTCGGCAACCTGGACGTGCACTACTCGTCCGGGGTGGCGAACCACTTCTTCTACCTGCTGTCCGAGGGCAGCGGCGCGAAGACGATCAACGGGTTCAGCTACAACAGCCCGACGTACGACAACTCCACGCTCGCGGGCATCGGCCGGGACAAGGCCGCGCAGATCTGGTACCGCGCGCTGACCACGTACTTCACCTCCACCACCGACTACGCGGGCGCCCGTGCGGGCACCCTCAGCGCGGCGGCGGACCTGTACGGGTCGGGCAGCGCGGAGTACAACGCGGTCGCCGCCACCTGGACGGCCGTCAACGTCAACTGACCAGGCTCCGGGAAGACTTCGGGCATGAGTCCAGCCCGGAGCTGAACCGGGCCCGGGCCTGAACCCATCAGGCCCGGGCCCGGGGAGGTGTGGAGGGCCCCGCCGGGCCGTGGGTGCCGGCCGGCGGGGGAGTACGGCGGGGGCGACGGTGAGCGGACCACCGTCGCCCCCGCTGTGTGACGCCTGACGATACGTCAATTTTCCTTTCCGTGCAGCTTCCGTGGCGATTCGTGGCGCACGCGAGGGTGGACAGCAGGGCGCGGGGCCCTGGTAGCACCTCCGGCGGGCCCCCGTACACCCAGAAAACTCGACCATCGCGGCGGTAGCGGACAACCCCCGGTAACGGCAGTGCACTTGGTTCCGGGGCGAAGCTCCGGATCCGTAGCGTCCTCGGCATGACGCTACTGACACGAACCCCGCCGAGCGCCGTCCGACGGCGCGGCCTGCTGGTCTACCTGGTGCTCGCCTACGCCGGGATGTGGGCGGCGATGACCCCGCTGCTCGCCGCGGGCTACCAGCGCACCGACGCCCGGGAGGGGGTCGGCGCGCTGGAGCAGATCTGCATCGCGGCCGCCATGCTGGCCCCGGCACTGGCGGCGCTGCTGGTGGTCCGCCTCGTCGAACGGGGCGGCGGGGTACGGGAGTCGCTGGCGCTGCGCTGGCCGCGGCCCCGGGCCCGCGCGGTCCGGGCCTGCCTGCTGCCGCTCGGGGTGCTCGGCGGGCTGACGGCCGCGACGCTGGCACTCGGCGCGCTGGCGGGCAGCTACCCGTTCGCCGGCTTCGGCTCGCTGGACGCGGGGCGGATCGGAACGTGGGCGGTCCAGGGCCTGATCGGGATGGTGCTCTCGCTGCCGCTGTTCTTCGGCGAGGAGATCGGCTGGCAGGGCTTCCTCTTCTCCCGGCTGCTGCTGCTCGGCCGGCGAGCGGGCGGGGGTGAGGGCGCCGGTGGCAGGGTGGTGCTGGTCCGGGCCTACCTGCTCGCGGGGACGGCCTTCGCGCTCTGGCACCTGCCGACGCTGCTGATGGGCGGCCAGTACCCGGGACGGCCGTGGTACCTGGCGGTGCCCGCGCTGACGGTCAGCTGTGTGCTCGTCCTGCCGGTCTTCACCTGGCTGAGGCTGCGCTCGGGGTCGGTGGTCCCGGCGGTGCTGGCGCACGCCTTCACGAGCAGCATGAGCGTGTCGATGGTCCGGGAGTTCGCGGACCCGGACGCCGAGCTGGACCCGCTCACGATGTCGCTGGCGGGCTGGCCCGGCTGGGTCGTCCTCGGCGGGTTCGGGGCCTTCCTCGCCTTCACCGGGCGACTGCGGCCGGGCCGGTACGGGCAGGGGTGACGCGCGCCGTGGCGGGCGGCGGATGACGGGTGACGGATTTCAGATAACAGATTTCATCATCTGTTATCTGTTATCTGTTATCTGAAATCTGTTATCTGTCAGCTGTCGGCTGTTCGCTGTCACCCGTCGTCCGTCACCCGCCCGCCGGTGCCATGTCCTTGCGGATCTCGTCCAGGATCAGCCCGGCCCCGGTGTAGCCGATGCCGAGCATCCACAGGTTGTCGTCCACCCGGAACACCCGCCCGTTGCGCACGGCGTCCAGGTTCTTCCAGAGCGCCCCCTCGGTGATCTTCCCCTGGTCGGACTTGGCCGCGTCCCCGTACACCGCGTAGAAGATGACGTCGGCCGCGGCCTGGTCCACCTGTTCGGGGCTGATCTCCATCGAGAAACCGGGCTTGTCCTGGTTGGCGGGCCGCCCGAGCCCCAGATCCTTGAACAGCGAGCCGACGAAGGTGTCGTTCAGGTAGAGCCTGGTCGGCGCACCCGCCAGGAAGCGGGCCATCTCGACCCGGGTGGCCGCCGCCCTGGCCGGTCCGCCGAGCGCGGTGACCAGGTCCCGCAGCTTCGCCCGGTACGCCGCGTCCGCCGCGTCGGCCTCGGCCTGCCGGCCCAGCGCCTCGGCGTGCAGCCGGACGTTCTCCTTCCAGGTCGGCCCGGTGGTCTTGGAGAGCACCGTCGGCGCGATCTTCGACAGTTCGTCGTACCGCTTGTCGTCGCGGACCTGGTTGCTCAGGATGAGGTCCGGCCGCAGTGCCGCGATCGTCTCCAGGCTGGGCTGGCCGATGGCCCCGACGGGCTTCGTCCCGGACAGCCGCTCGGCGGGCAGGTAGGCGGGGAACGGGGCGCCCGCGGTGACGGTGGTGGCGCCGACCGGGCTGAGGCCGAGGGTGACCACCGAGTCCAGCGCGTCGGTGTCCAGGGCCACCACCCGGCTCGCCCGGGCCGGCACGGTGCTCTCGCCGCGCGCGTGCCGGACCGTCCGGGTGCCGCCGGAGCCGGCCGAACCACCACCGGACGAACCGGAGTCGGACGAACCGGAGCCCGACGAACCACCACCGGACGAACTGCCGCCCGGCGCCGGGGAGTCGGACCCGCACGCGGCGAGCGCGAGCCCCGGGGCGAGCCCGGCGGCGAGGCCGAGAGCGGCGCGGCGGCTGAGCGGTCGGGCCATCGGCGGCACCTCCAACGTACGGGCAGGGCGCGGGAATCCCTGCCCGCGCAGCGGCCCGGTTACGCCTCGGAACCGTTCTCCCGTCGCTGGCGCAGGAGTTCGAGGTACTCGACGTGCACCCGCCGGTCCATGGCGAGGGCGAACTGGGCGTCCGCGACCGTGCGCGCCAGCGGTCGCACCCGCAGGATGCGCTCGGTGAGCCGGGCCGCCTCGCCGGGCGGCAGCGGGGTGTCAGCGGCCAGCGCGCTGAGCAGGTGCTCGCCGACCACCTCGATGAAGATCTCGGCGATGGCGTCCACGTGCTCCCGGGTGCGCCGACTGGCGTCCAGTACCGCCGAGAGCGGCACCCCCTCCGCCACCAGCTCGGTGGTGGCGTCCATCAGCCGGCGGCTGACGTGGGTGATGCCGTCCTCCTCGACGGTGATGTAGCCCTGGGCGATCGACTCGGCGGTGTTCTCCTCGGTCAGCTGGTCGCCGAAGGCGGTCTTGAGCTCGTCCCAGTCCAGGCGCACCGGGGTCTCGTCGGACCACGGCGCGACGATCGCCGCCTCCAGTCCGATCAGTTCGGCGACGTCCCGTCCGCTCTCGCCGGCGCCGATCAGCTCGGCGATGCCGCCCAGGGTGTGGCCGCGTTCGAGCAGTTCGCCGATCATCCGCAGCCGGGCCAGGTGCTCCTCGCCGTACCAGGCGATGCGGCCCTCCTTGCGGGGCGGCTGAAGCAGTTTGCGCTCGCGGTAGAAGCGCAGGGTGCGGGTGGTGATGCCGGCGGCCTCGGCCAGTTCCTCCACCCGGTACTCGCGTTTTCTGTCGCCCGCAGCAGCTCTGACCTTGTCCACGGCGATCAGCATAGGTCCGTCGGCTCGGAAGGTTCCCCGAACCGGAGCGGTCGCGCTTCTTCCATCCGGTGTCAGCAAGGGCTACCCTGCCAACCATGCCAGTGATTACTGGCGCGATTGGCGGGGTTCCGGAGGCGGGCCCCGGGAGGATCCGGAGACGGGCCCCAGGAGGTTCCGGGGCGCGCTCGCCGGGAGAGCGCGACGATCACCGTCCCACCCTCAGGAGGTTGCCGCATGGCATCCAGCAGCAAGCGCCCCCGCTCCGGCGCGTCCGCAGCGACCGACACCACCGCGGCGCAGGAGTCCGTCCCGCACGTCCGGGTGGCGGTGATCGGCTCCGGCTTCGGCGGACTCGGCGCCGCGGTCCGACTGCGCCGTGCCGGGATCACCGACTTCGTGGTCCTGGAGCGGGCGGACTCGGTCGGCGGCACCTGGCGCGACAACAGCTACCCCGGCTGCGCCTGCGACGTGCCCTCGCACCTCTACTCCTTCTCCTTCGCGCCCAACCCCGACTGGCCGCGCAGCTTCTCCGGCCAGCCGGACATCCGCGCCTACCTGGAGAAGGTCGCCACCGTCTTCGGCCTCCGCCCCCACCTGCGCTTCAACACCGAGGTGCTGGAAGCCCGTTGGGACAGCGAGCAGACCCGCTGGCGGATCACCACCTCGGCCGGCCAGTGGACGGTCGACGCCATCGTCTCCGCAGCCGGACCGCTCGCCGACCCGCAGATCCCCGACCTGCCCGGGCTGGGCGACTTCCCCGGCAAGGTGTTCCACTCCTCCCGCTGGGACCACGACTTCGACCTGACCGGCAAGCGCGTCGCGATGGTCGGCACCGGCGCCTCCGCCGCTCAGATCATCCCGTCGATCCAGCCCAGGGTCGGCAGGCTGACGGTCTTCCAGCGCACCCCGGCCTGGGTGCTGCCGCGCCGCGACCGCGAGATCAGCCAGCTGGAGAAGTGGCTGC
The DNA here is from genome assembly GCF_053598475.1 of Kitasatospora sp. NPDC001119. Classification (NCBI taxonomy): domain Bacteria; kingdom Bacillati; phylum Actinomycetota; class Actinomycetes; order Kitasatosporales; family Streptomycetaceae; genus Kitasatospora; species Kitasatospora sp. NPDC001119. The sequence goes on along the minus strand of NZ_JBSFKI010000001.1, from coordinate 319,751 downwards.
ACGGCCGCCTGCCGGTCACCGCGAAGATCCGCCGCGGCACCCTGTTCGCCCTCCGCGAGCTCCAGGTGGACGCGTTCGTGCGCCGCCCCGGACTGCTGCGCCTGGTCCAGCAGCTCGCCGAACGCCACATCGCCCAGGGGGTCCCCGACCCGGCGCTGCGGGCCAGGCTCACCCCGGACTACCGGATCGGCTGCAAGCGCATCCTGCTCAGCAACACCTACTACCCGGCGCTCGCCGCGGCCAACACCGAGGTCGTCTCCTCCGGCCTGCGCGAACTGCGCGGCTCCACGCTGGTCGCGGCCGACGGCAGCGAGCACGAGGTGGACGCCATCGTCTTCGGCACCGGCTTCCACGTCACCGACATGCCCATCGGCGCCCGGGTGTTCGGCGCCAACGGGACCAGCCTGGCGGAGGAGTGGAAGGACGGCATGGAGGCGCTGCGCGGCTCGACCGTGCACGGCTTCCCGAACCTCTTCTTCGTCATCGGGCCCAACACCGGCCTCGGCAACAGCTCGATGATCCTGATGATCGAGTCCCAACTGAACTACATGATCGACGCGTTGACCACGCTCGACTCGATCGGCGCCGCCGCGATGCAGCCCACCGCGCGCGCCCAGCGGCAGTGGAACCTCGAACTCCAGCACCGGATGGACCGCACCGTCTGGACCACCGGCGGCTGCCTCAGCTGGTACCTCGACCCGAGCGGCAGGAACACCGTGCTCTGGCCCGGCTCCACCACCTCGTTCCGCCGGGCCACCCGAAGGGTCGACCTGGGCGAGTACGAGCTGATCATGCGCGCCGCACCGGCGGCCGCCCGCACCGTCCAGGAGGTCTCCGCGTGAACGGCGTCCGGCTGCCCGAGGAGTACGAACCTCCCGTTCCCGTGGAGGAGTTGAGCGTACGGTCGGCGGACGGCATCCGGCTGCACGTCGAGGTGCACGGCCGGCTCGACGCGCCCACCGTGGTGCTCGCCCACGGCTGGACCTGTTCGACCGCCTTCTGGGCCCCGGTGATCCGCCTGCTGGCCGACCGCTACCGGGTGGTGGCCTACGACCAGCGCGGCCACGGGCGCAGCGAGATCCCGCCGAGCCGGGCCCGCTACTCGACCAGGGCGCTGGCCGAGGACCTGTCCGCCGTGCTCGCGCGGACCGTGCCGGCGGGCGAGCGGGCCGTGCTCGCCGGGCACAGCATGGGCGGGATGACGATCATGGCCGCCGGTGGCCGCCCCGAGGTCGCCGAGCGCACCGCCGCGGCCGTCCTGATCTCCACCGGGCCGGGCGACCTGGTGGCCGAACTCACCGTCCTGCCACCGGCCGTACGCGCCCGGGGCCTGCGACGCTTCCTGCACCGGCAGCTGCTGCGCTCCCGGATGCCGCTCGGACCGGTCTCGCCGGTCAGCCGGGCGGCGCTCAAGTACGCGACCATGGGCGCCGGTTCGCCCGCCGGCCAGGTCGAGGCGACGGCCCGGATCGTGCACGCCTGCCCGACCGCCGTCCGCGCCAACTGGGCCGCGGTCCTCGACCGGCTGGACGTCCACGCCGGGCTCGCCCGGATCGCCGTGCCCACGGCGGTGGTGGTCGGCACCGACGACCGGCTGACCCCGCCGGTGCACGCGCACCGGATGGTCGCCGAACTCCAGGACGCGCAGGGGCTGTTGCTGCTGCCCGGGGTCGGGCACATGTCGCCGCTGGAGCGCCCGGCGGAGGTCGCCGCGGAGATCCACCGGATGGCCTCCGGGTACCTGACGGCCGCGCCCGCCGGCGCCGTTCCCGCTTCCCTTCCCGCTTCCGCTTCCACCGACGAGAGGACCGCCGTCGCATGAACGCCATCCTGCCGTTGTCCGAGCAGGTCGTCGTCGTCACCGGGGCTGCGCGTGGCGTCGGCGCGTCGCTGGCCCGCAAGCTCGCCCGGCGCGGGGCCAAGGTGGCCCTGCTGGGGCTGGAGCCGGAGGAGCTGAAGGCCGTCGCCGCGCAGTGCGGCCCGTCCGCGACCAGTTGGGAGGTGGACGTCACCGACCTCGACGCGCTGGAGGACACCGCCCGGCGGATCAAGGAGCACTACGGGCGGGTCGACACCGTCGTCGCCAATGCCGGGATCGCCCTCGGCGGGCCGCTGGCCGACAGTGACCACCGGGCGTTCAGCCGGGTCATCGAGGTCAACCTGCTCGGCAGCGTGGCCACCGCCAGGGCCTTCCTGCCTGCGCTCGCCGAGAGCCGCGGGTACCTGCTCCAGATCGCCTCGCTCGCCGCGCTGACCCCCGCGCCGCTGATGAGCGCGTACTGCGCCAGCAAGTCCGGGGTGGAGGCCTTCGCCCACTCGATCCGCGCCGAGGTGGCCTACCAGGGGGTCAAGGTCGGTGTCGGGTACCTGAGTTGGACCGACACGGACATGGTGCGCGGGGCCGACGAGGACGCCGTGCTGAAGCAGATGCGCTCCCGGCTGCCGTGGCCGGCGAACAAGACGTATCCGCTGGAGCCCGCGGTGGACCGGATCGTCGCCGGGATCGCCCGCCGGTCCGCCCACGTCTACGCCCAGGCCTGGCTGCGCGGGATGCAGCCGGTCCGCTGGCTGCTGCCGAGCCTGATCGCGGTGGTCGGCTCCCGGGACGTGGCCCGGCTCGCCCCCCAGCTCGCCGCCACCGCCGCCACTCGCCTGCGCGCCGTCGGCGCCGGGGGCGCGGCGGACGACCGACGGCGGACAGTCGACAGCTGACGGATGACAGGCGACGGATAACAGCTGACAGATAACAGATTTCGAAATCTGTCAGCTGTCAGCTGTTCGTCGTTCGCCGTCACCCGCCCCCGCCGCGATCCCCGCCAGCGTCTCCAGCGCCCGCGCCAGCACCGGCAGCGGCGGCGAGGCGAGCCCGACCCGGACGGCGGCGGGCGAGCGCCGGGGATCGACGGCGAAGGCCGCCGCGGGCGTGACCGAGATCCCGGCCCGCGCCGCCTCCGCGACGAAGGTCTCCGCCCGTCGGCCGGTCGGCAGCTCCCACCACAGGTAGTACGAGCACGGGTCGGACCGCAGCCGCTGCCCCGCCAGCACCTCGCGCGCCAGCAGCTGCCGGGCCGTCGCGTCGGCCCGCTTCGCCGCCTCCACCGTGGCCAGTGTGCCGTCCCCGATCCAGCGCACCGCCGCCTCCAGCGCGAAGCCGCCCGGCGTCCACCCGCCCGAGCGCAGTGCGCCCGCCACCCTTTCGCGCAGCGTCGCCGGGACGACCGCGAACCCGGTGGTCAGCCCCGGGGCGAGCCGCTTGGAGAGGCTGTCCACGAGTACGGTGCGCTCCGGTGCGAGCGCGGCCAGCGGCACCGACTCCGGCCGCAGGAAGGACCAGACGGCGTCCTCGACCACCGGCAGGTCGAGCCGCCGCAGCAGCGCCACGAGCGCCACCACCCGCTCCTGCGGCAGGCTCGCGCCGAGCGGGTTCTGCAGGCGCGGCTGGATGTACACCGCGCGCAGCGGTCCGGCCCGGTGGGCGGCCGCCACGGCGTCCGGCAGCAGCCCGTACTCGTCCACGGCCAGCGGCACCAGCACGATGCCCAGCCGCTCCGCCGCCGCCTTGACCACCGGATAGGTCAGCTCCTCCACGCCCAGCCGCTGTCCGGGCGGCACCAGCGCGGACAGGGCCCCGGCGATGGCCTGCCGCCCGTTGCCGGCGAACAGCAGGTCCTCCGCCGCGACCTCCCAGGAGCCGGCCGACACCAGTCCGGCGAACGCCCGCCGTGCCGCGCCCGTCCCGGCCGCGCCGACCGGCCGCAGCGCCTCGCCCAGCGCGTCCGGCCGCAGCAGCGGCGCCAGTGCGCCCGCCAGCAGTTCGGCCTGCCCGGCGACGTCGGGGTAGTTGAGCTCCAGGTCCACGGGGGCGGCGGCCGGCTCCGCGAGTGCCACCCGGGTGCCGTCCGGTGCCCGCCCGGCCCGGACGAAGGTCCCGCGCCCGACCTCCCCGACGGTCAGCCCGCGCCGGGCCAGTTCCCGGTAGACGCGCCCCGCCGTCGAGTTGGCGATGCCCCGGCCGCGGGCGAACGCCCGTTGGGTAGGCAGCTGTTGGCCGGGCCGCAGTCGTCCGTCCGCGATCTCGGCGGCGATCCGGTCGGCGATCAGGCGGTAGTCGTCCATCGGCGTTCGCTCCTCCAGGGCCTCGGGCGCTGGATTGCACCGAGGGCAAAGTCATCATTGCATTGACCCGATGAGCCGTCCTAGCCTCCTCGCATGGACGCGTTGACATCCGCCGTGGACGGCCGGGCCCTGCTCGGGATCGCCGCCGTGGCCCTGGGCATGGTGCTGTCGCCCGGGCCGAACATGATCTACCTGGTCTCGCGCTCGATCGCGCAGGGCCGCCGCGCCGGGCTGATCTCGCTGACCGGGGTCGCGGCCGGCTTCCTGGTCTACCTGGTCGCGGTGACGGCGGGGGTGGCCGCGGTGTTCTCGGTGGTGCCCGCCCTCTACACCGCGATCAAGCTGGCCGGTGCCGGGTACCTGCTCTGGCTGGCCTGGAAGGCGGTCAAGCCGGGCGGCACGGCGGTCTTCGCCCCGCAGCAGCTGCCGCCGGACCCGCCGCGCCGGCTGTTCGCGATGGGCTTCCTGACCTGCCTGCTCAACCCCAAGATCGCCATCATGTACATCTCGCTGTTGCCCCAGTTCGTGGCCCCGGAACGCGGTCACGTCGCCCTGCAGAGCCTGCTGCTGGGCCTGACCCAGATCGCGATAGCGATCACCGTCAACGGCCTGATCGCGGTGAGCGCGGGCAGCATCGCGGCCTTCCTCAACCGCCGCCCCGGCTGGCTGCGGATCCAGCGCTACGTGATGGGCACCGTCCTCGCGGGCCTCGCCGTGCACATCGCCGCCGACCGCGCCAAGGCCGTGGCGGTTTAGGGCGTCTCCTCGCCGGCTAGAGCCGGCTGGCGACCCGCAGTGCCTCGTACCCCGCCTGGACGAACCGTCCGTTCAGCGCCGGAGCGGTGTTGGCCACCGCCGCGACGGCCGCCGAACGCTCCGGCGAGAAGCCCACGAAGGCGGTGAACCCCCGGGTGCCCCCGCTGTGGAAGAAGAGGTCCCGGTCGCCCGAGCGGCGGTGCATCCAGACCAGGCCGATCCGGTCGGTCGAGTGCGGCAACCGCAGCCGCAGCCGCCGGACGTCCTGCAGGGCGGCCTTCAGCCCGCTGCCCGGGCCCGCCGCCGGCCCGTCGTCCAGGTGTGCGCGGAGGTAGCGCAGCAGATCGGTCCCGTCGGACCGCACCGCGCCGGCTCCGGGCAGCCCGGGGATGTGCCAGGGCGGGAGCGCCTGTCCGCGCCGGTAGCCGGTGGCCCGGCCCGGCGGGTCCGGGGCGCAGGTCGTGGACCGCAGCCCCAGGGGGCCGCAGACCCGGTCGACGAGCAGTTCCCCGTACGGCAGCCCGCCCGTCTCGGCGAGCACCCGGCCGAGCAGTCCGACTCCGTAGTTGGAGTACCCGTACCTGCTACCGGGATGTCCATGTACGGTCGTTCGGGCCAGTGCGTCCCTCAACTGTTCGTCGCCGTACGTCTGGTACGGGTTGCTGAACCAGGCCGGGACGGCCTTCGCGAGCAGTCCCGGGGGCAGTCCGGGAAGGCCCGAGGTGTGGGTGGCCAGGTGCAGCAGCCGGATGGGTTCCGGTGAGTGGACCTTCGCGGCGCGCCAGCGGCGCGGCAGCCTGCTCTCGACCGGGTCGTCCAGGGCGAGTTCACCGCGGGCGACCATCTCCGCGAGCAGCAGTGCGGTGAACGTCTTGCTGACGGAGCCGAGTTCGAAGACGGTGTCGGGGGTGCAGGGCGCGGCGGCCGGTCCGCGGTGGACCCGCCCGAAGCAGCGCACCTCCGCCAGGTCGCCGCGGGCCAGGGCGACGGTCACGGCGGTGGCGTAGGGCTCGGCCGCCCGCACCACCGCCGTGACCGCGGCGTCCAACCCGTTCAAGGGGCCACCGGCGTGCCGCCGAGGGCCCGGGAGAGCGCGACGTTGGCGGCCACCACCCCGACCACCGCGGTGTGGCAGTGCTGGCGGAAGTCCTCCTCCGGGTCCTCGTTGTCGGGTGCGGAGCCCTCGCACTTGATCATCCCGTCCGTCTGCTGGGCCGCGGCCAGCGCCTCCCAGCCGGTCCGGCCGGTGACCGGTTCGCCGATGCAGGAGTCCACGATGAGCAGTTCGCCCGCGAGGTCCCACTGCTCGATCTCCAGCCAGATGTCGAGCCAGACCGGCAGCCAGTCGCGCAGGTAGTCGCGCATCGGCTCGGGCAGGCACTCGGGCCGGGCGCCCCAGTCGGTGAGGTGGAAGACGGTGTGGGTGACCTGGTAGGCGATCACCCAGGCGACGGTCCACGGCTCGGGGAGGGCGCCGAGCCAGGTGTTCCGGGCCAGCCGGGGCCAGTCCGGCTGCGGTTCGAGGCCGGAGATCCGCCGGGCGTTGGCGAGGGCGAGGTGGCGGCTGCCCTGGATCTCGACGGCGTGCACGGCGCGGAGTCGGCCGATCGAGGTGAGCAACTCCTCCATGGCGGCGTGGCGGTAGCCGGACCGGGCGAAGTGGCCGTACGTCTCCAGCGGGTCGACGAGGGTGACGTGCCGCAGCTGTCGTTCGAGCAGCAGGTCGCCCTCTCCCAGCTGGGCCCAGGCGGCTTCGAGGAGTTCCCGCGCGAGGCGGGCGTCGTGCGGGCCGGTGACGCCGTCGCGCAGGACCAGGGAGGAGGCCAACGCGGCTTCGCAGAGCGGCTTGTAGACGTCCTCCGGGTCGGCCAGGTCGACGATGGTGCTTTCCTCCAGCCGGCTGTAGCCGCGCTGGTAGCCGGCGTGCAGCCAGGCCAGTGACCGGGAGCCGAGCTGTTGGGCGGTGGCGAGCACCGAGGTTTCGGTCATTTCGGCGCTCCTTCCAACATGCGCTGGGCGATGGTGAGTTCGAGCACGGAGCGGGACGTCCCGTCGCCGGCCAGGCGGATCCGGTCCAGGACGGGTTCGATCTCCAGCCGGAGCGGCCGGCCGTCGGCCCGGGCCCAGGAGAGCCACCGGGCGAGCCGTACGGCGGTGGTGGGGTCGCGCCGGAGCATGCTGCGGACGGCGCCGCGGGCGAGGTGCAGGGTGTTCGCGCGGGCGGCGTCGTGCACCGGGCCGTCCAGCGTCGGCAGTGCCAGGGAGGACAGTTGGGCCATCCGCTTCGACCACGCCTGCCAGCCGACGGTCTCCGGGTCGGACAGTGGCGCGGGGGTCTTTACGGCCGCCCCGTACGGTGTGCGGGCGAGCAGTCCTCCGGCCGCCCAGTCCTGCCACCCGATCACCAGCGCGGCCTCCGCGGAGGAGGGGGTGGGTGCGGGGAAGGCCGTTCGTGCCTCGGCCAGCAGCGCGGCGGTGGTGTCGTCGGGCTGCGCGCCGGTGAGCAGTTGCGGTGCGAAGAGGTCCGCGCCGAGCACCCGGACTGCGGCCAGCAGCGGGCGGGGCACCACGGTGTCGGGGTCCGCGAGTGCGGCCGCACCCTCGCCGTCCCGGAGGACGGCGAGGGTCCGGTCCGCCACCCGCTCGACCGCCGCGGCGTACTCGTCACGGAGAGGGGTCTCGGCGGTTGGCATGGTGATCTGGTCCCCCTTCAGGAGGGTCGGTCACGGGCGCGAGGCCCGACAGGGGGGAAGTCGCCCTACCGGGTCGGCTTCTCCTTGGGGCCCTTCGGCGAGAGGAGCAGCAGCGCGGCGAGCAGCACCGCGCCGGCGGCCTCGGGCAGGTACGTGGGCGCGTCGGACACGACGGCCTCGTCCTCCACCATCAGGCTCGCGAGTGTCTTGGCTTCGAGTGTCGCGCTGTGCGACGTCGTAGCCGATTCGGTCCGGAACTGAGTAAGCATCAGAAGTGCCTCCTCGTCTGGATTTCACCGCCCGGTCGGACGATGCCCCCGTTCGACAGTACGAGCACCTCCCCGGGCCTGCATCCGCAACTCTCTGAGCTGGGAAATCGCCCTCGGTGTGGGTCCGGAAGCGGCGAGTCGGTACGGTCGGGGGCATGACCACAGCCTTGATCACCGGCGCGACCGCCGGCATCGGAGCCGCCTTCGCGCGACGGCTCGCCCGCAGCGGCTACCAGCTCGTCCTGGTGGCCCGGGACACCGAGCGCCTGGAGCGCGCCGCCGCCGACCTGCACGGCAGGTACGGCATCGAGACGGAGGTGCTGACCGCCGACCTCGCGACCGACGAGGGCATCGGTGCCGTCGAGGCCCGGCTCGCCGACCCCGCCCGCCCGGTGGACCTCCTGGTCAACAACGCGGGCTTCGGCAACAAGGGCGCCTTCGGGACCGTCCCGCTCCAGGACGAGCTGGCCATGCTGAAGGTGCACATCGAGGCGATCCTGCGGCTGACCACGGCCGCCCTGCCCGGAATGCGGGAGCGCGGCCGCGGTGCGATCGTCAATGTGGCCTCGGTGGCGGCCTTCCTGCCGCGCGGCACGTACGGCGCGAGCAAGGCTTGGGTGGTCAGTTTCACCCAGGGCGTGCTGCGCGACCTCGGCGGTACGGGCGTGCGGATGATGGCGCTCTGCCCGGGCTTCACCCGGACCGAGTTCCACCAGCGGGCCGGCATGGGCACCGGGAACATCCCGTCCTGGTCCTGGCTGTCCGCCGAGCGGGTGGTGGACGAGGCGATGCGCGACCTGGCGCGCGGCCGGGCCGTGTCCGTGCCGGGCAAGCGGTACAAGGTCGCCGTGGCCATCGCCCGGATGCTGCCCTCCGGCAAGCTAGGCGGGGTCTCCTCGAAGGCGGCGCGCACCTACCGGACCAACTGAGGCCGGGGGCGGTCGGGGCGGTCGGGGCGGTCGGGCACTCCGCGGGGCCCGTACGCGCGCTCCGCGGGGTCCGTACGCGCGCTTCGCAGGGATCGTACGGGCGCTCCGCGGAGCCTGTACGGACGAGGAATAGGGCAACAGTCACTATTAGCTTATCTAACTATGAGCTATCCTCGCTATATTGCCCCGCACCCGACCGCCCCACCCAGGGAGGCCCGTCCTTGAGGCCCACCGCCATCGACTGGACCCCGCCCGAGCGCGCCGAGGGCGAACCCCGCCCACCGGCCGAGTGGCGCCGCATCCTCGCGCTCTTCCGCCCGTACCGGGCCCGCCTGGCCGTCGTCGGGCTGCTGGTCGCCGCCTCGGCCGTGGTCTCGGTCGTCTCGCCCTTCCTGCTCAGGGCGGTCCTGGACACCGCCATCCCGCAGGGCCGCACCGGGCTGCTCAGCCTGCTCGCGCTCGGGATGATCCTGACCGCCGTGGTGAACAGCATCTTCAACGTGCTCCAGACGCTGATCTCCACCACCGTCGGCCAGCGCGTGATGCACGACCTGCGCACCGCCGTCTACGGCCACCTCCAGCGGCAGTCGCTGGCCTTCTTCACCCGCACCCGCACCGGTGAGGTGCAGTCCCGGATCGCCAACGACATCGGCGGCATGCAGTCCACGGTGACCTCCACCGCGACCAGCCTGGTCTCCAACCTGACCGCCGTGGTCGCCTCCGTCGTCGCCATGGTCGCCCTCGACTGGCGGCTGACCGTCGTCTCGCTGCTGCTGCTCCCGCTGTTCGTCTGGATCAGCCGCAGGGTCGGGCAGGAGCGCAAGAAGATCACCACCGAGCGGCAGAAGCAGCTGGCCGCGATGAGCTCGGCGGTCCAGGAGTCGCTCTCGGTCAGCGGCATCCTGCTCGGCCGCACCATGGGCCGCTCCGGCTCGCTCGCCCGGGAGTTCACCGGGCAGTCCGACCAGCTCGCCGACCTGGAGGTGCGGGCCAGCATGGCCGGGCGCTGGCGGATGAACACCATCCAGATCGTGATGGCCGCGATGCCCGCGCTGATCTACTGGGCGGCCGGGCTGACCTCCGCCGCCGGTGCGCCGATCGTCTCGGTCGGCACCCTGGTCGCCTTCGTCACCCTCCAGCAGGGCCTCTTCCGGCCCACCGTCAGCCTGCTCTCCACCGGCGTGGACGTGCAGACCTCGCTCGCCCTCTTCCAGCGCATCTTCGAGTACCTCGACCTGCCGGTGGAGATCGACGAGCCGGCCGACCCGGTCACCCTGACCGACATCCGCGGCGAGGTCCGCTTCAAGGACGTCGACTTCCGCTACGACCCGGCGCAGGAGCGCCCCACCCTGGCCGGCGTCGACCTCACCGTCCCGGCCGGGAGCTCGCTGGCCGTGGTCGGCGAGACCGGCTCGGGCAAGACCACCCTCAGCTACCTCGTCCCGCGGCTGTACGACGTCACCGGCGGAAGCGTCACCCTGGACGGCGTGGACGTGCGCGAACTGTCCTTCGACACCCTGGCCCGCGCGGTCGGCGTGGTCTCCCAGGAGACCTACCTCTTCCACGCCTCGGTCGCCGAGAACCTGCGCTTCGCCAAGCCGGGCGCCAGCGACGCCGAACTGGTCGAGGCCGCCCGGGCCGCACAGGTCCACGACACCATCGCCGCCCTCCCGGACGGCTACGACACCCTGGTCGGCGAGCGTGGCTACCGCTTCTCCGGCGGCGAGAAGCAGCGCCTCGCACTCGCCCGGACGATCCTGCGCAACCCGCCGGTGCTCATCCTCGACGAGGCCACCAGCGCGCTCGACAACCGCACCGAGCACGCCGTCCAGCAGGCCGTGGACACCCTGGCCGCCGGCCGCACCACCATCACCATCGCGCACCGGCTCTCCACCGTCCGCGCCGCCGACCAGATCGCCGTCCTGGACCACGGCGAGGTGGTCGAACTCGGCACCCACGAGGAGCTGGTGGCGCTGGACGGACGGTACGCGGCGCTGCTGCGCCGGGAGGTGCCGGAGGCCGCCCGGCAGCCCGAACCGGCCGCACTCGGGCACGTGTGACGGGACGGGCGCGCCCGGGTTCGTGTCGAGCCGGATCGACGGGGCGGCCGCCGGGCTCGGGTGCGCGGGACGGGCCGGCGTGCGAGCGCGTGCGCCCGGGACGGGTCGGCGGTCAGGCCGCCTTCGGGACCTCGTTGTAGCTCTCCGCGACCTCCTGGCCGGAGAGCCGCTGGATGGCCGCCATCACCTCGTCGGTCACCTGCCGACGGGCCTTCAGCGAGCGGGCCTGCCCGTGCAGCTCGTCGAAGTGCAGCGGCTCGCCGAAGCGGACCGTCACCTTCTTCAGCCGCGGCAGCCGCTTGCCCACCGGCAGGATCTGCTCCGGACCCTCCAGCGCCACCGGCACCACCGGCACGCCCGCGGTCAGCGCGAGCCACGCGACGCCCGTCTTGCCCCGGTAGAGCCGGCCGTCCAGGGAGCGGGTGCCCTCGGGGTAGATGCCGAAGGCCTTGCCGTCCTCCAGGATCTCCAGCGCCGACTCCAGCGAGGCCTGAGCGGAACGGTAGGTGCCGCGCTCGACCGGCACGGCGCCGATGGCCTCGAAGAAGCCCTTGGAGAGCCGGCCCTTGAGCCCGGTGCCGGTGAAGTACTCGGCCTTGGCGAGGAAGTGGACCCGGCGCGGGGCGGTCAGCGGGATCACCACGCTGTCGATGAAGGACAGGTGGTTGCTGGCCAGGATCACCCCGCCCTTGCGCGGCACGTTCCCGATTCCCTCGATGACCGGCCGCCAGATCCCCCGCGAGACCGGTTTCAGCACCAACTTGGTGGCGAGGTCGAGCACGATTCCCTCCCTGGACGAACGATCGCCCGGGAGGAGCCCGGGCCTGCAATCAGATCCGCAGACTACGACACCGACCCCGGCGCGCGTCCACTCCCGGCGACCGTGGCGAACACCACGGCCGGGTAGGGTACGGCCGTCCGAACCGAGCGACACCCCGCAGTACCCAGGAGGGCACCATGGAGACCACCGAGGCGATCAAGGCCTTTTTCGACCGCTTCGACAAGGACGGCGACGGCAAGATCACCCCGGCCGAGTACGCTCTGGCCGCCAACGAGATGGGCGACCACGACGTCACCATCTCGATGGCCGAGGCGCTGATCCACAGCATGGACACCAACCACGACGGCGTCCTGACCTTCGAGGAGTTCCTGGCCGCCCGCCGGCGCTGAGCCCGTGCCGACGGGGCCGGTCGCCGTACCGGCGGCGCCGGCCCCGTCCGGAGGTCCCGCGGACGCTCCCGCGCCGCTCCTCCTACTTCTCCTTCTCCACCGGGAACACCCGGCGCACCACCCGCTCCGCGGCCCCGCCGTCGTCCCAGACGCAGAACTTCGCCCGGAAGTCGGCCCGCGCCGCCGGCTCGGGGTCGCCCGCCAGCAGCGCCCGCGCCAGCCCGTCCGCGTCCACCGTGACCGCGCCCGGCGGCTCCGCGAACAGGTCGAAGTAGACGCCGCGTTCCCGCTGGTACTCCTCCCAGTCCGGGGCGAAGACCACCACCGGCCGGTCCAGCACCGCGTAGTCGAACATCATCGACGAGTAGTCCGTCACCAGCACGTCCGCCGCGAGGTAGAGGTCCTCGACGGTCGGGTGCGCCGAGACGTCCACGATCCGCGCCGACTCCGCACCGGCCGCCGTCAGGTCGCCCGGGCCGTCCGCGTGGAAGTAGTGGGTGCGCACCAGCAGTGTGAAGTCCGGGCCCAGCCGCCGGGCCAGCTCCGCCACGTCGAGCAGCGGCACGTAGCCGCCCTTGCTGCCGCGGTGGGTCGGCGCGTACAGCACCGCCCGGGTGTCCGGCCGCAGCCCGAGCAGCTCGCGCATCGCCCGGACCTCGTCCGAAGTGGCGTTCGCCAGCCGGTCGTTGCGCGGGTAGCCGGTGTCCAGCATCTCGTACCGGCCGGGGAAGGCGCGGGCGAAGTGCCCGCTGGTGTGCGGGTTGGGGGAGACCAGGAAGTCCCAGCGGTCGACGGCCTCCTGGAGCAGGTCGAAGTCCATCCCCTCGGCCGCCGCCGGATGGTCGCGCAGGTCCATGCCCATCGCCTTGAGCGGGGTGCCGTGCTGGGTCTGGACGTGCACCGTGCCCGCCCGCTTCGTCATGGTGCGGGGGAAGTTGACGTTGTTGACGAAGTACTTGGCGGTCGCCATCGCCCTGAGGTAGGCGGGGGTGTTGACGATCACGTACGGCACCCCGGGCGGCAGCGTGGCGGCCTGGGCGCGGTTCTCCACCACCCACACGCCCCGCACCCGCGGGGCGAGTTCCTTCGCCTTCTCGTAGATCGCCGCCGGGCTGCACGCGTAACCCCGGTGCCAGTACGCGGCGTAGACCGCGAGGTGCTGGTCCAGCGGCAGCCGGCGGAACGCGTTGTACGCGGTGAACCGGGCGCCGCTGCGCATCCCCTTCTTCACCGCGGGCGCCACCGCCCGTGCCCCGCGCTTGAGTTCGCGCGGCAGCCGGCCGGTGCGGCGCAGCTCGGCGTACGCGATCCGGGCGCCGCGGGCGGCCAGCCGGTACTGCACGCCACGCACCCCGCCGGGGAAGCGGTAACCGGCCGGGCGGTGGCGGTCGAAGTGCCGGGCGATCCGCTGGAAGAAGTCCTTGCGCAGGTCGGTGGGGACCAGCCCGGGGGTGTCGTAGACGTTCAGGGCCTGGCGGACGGTCCGGTCGAAGACCAGGGTGCGCAGCGAGTCCGGGACGGGCCGGCCGGGGCGGTCCGGGCGGTCCAGGAACGCGAAGATCGCGTCGTACTGGGCGAACACGTCGGCGTGCTTGGGGGAGGCGGTGGCGGTGATCGCGCCGTCCCGGCCGCGCCGGTAGAAGTAGCAGGGGCGGTCCAGGTAGCGCAGCCGCTCGGCGGCCAGCAGCGCCGGGTAGGTGACCGAGATGTCCTCGTAGTAGCCGCGGCCGAAGGAGACGTCGAGGCCGTCCAGGAACGCGCGGCGGAACAGCTTGTTCCACACCGACATCACGGTCTGGAACAGCGCCGGGTGCTCGGCCAGGGTGCAGCCCTCGACCAGCGGGGAGTCGGCCAGCACGTGGCGCCAGGGGTTGGGCTCCGTCCCGCCGTCCGGGTAGACGTGGGTGAAGCCGGCGAGCAGCACGTCGGCGGGGGTCTCCCGGAGACGCTCCCGCGCCAGCTCGTCCAGCAGCGTGCCGACCGTCCCCTCGGGCACCCAGTCGTCGCTGTCCACGAACCAGACGTACTCGCCGCGGGCCTGCGGCAGGGCGGCGGTGCGGGCGCCGCCGAGGCCCTGGTTCTCGGTGAGGTGCAGCACCCGCAGCCGGCTGTCGCGGGCCGCGTAGGCGTCCAGGATCGCGCCGGAGCCGTCGGGGGAGAGGTCGTCGACCGCGATCACCTCGAAACGGGTCTCGGCGGCGGGGACGTCGCCGAGGATCGAGTCGAGGCAGCGCGGGAGGTACCGCTCCACGCCGTGGACCGGGAGCACGATGCTGAGGAGGAGGGACACGCTGGCCGAGTGTACCGATCCACCGGGCGCGACCTGCGCGGACGTCCGGTGCGGGCCTTCCGGGGCCTTGCGGCCCTTGGGGGGCCTGGGCGGCGGTGGCGGCGGCGCGGCTGCGGCGGGGGCTGCGGGGTGTCCGGGAAGGGTGTCCGTGAAAGCCGTCCGTGGCGGACAAGCCGTCCGTGGCGGACCCGGAACCGCCGGTGCCGGGCCCCTCGCGGGGCGGCACCGGCAGTCAGGTGGCGATCCGGCCGACCCTCGACGGCCGACCGCCGGTCCGGGCACCGCGCGAGCCTGGCCACCGCAGCGTCGAGGCGGCCGGGCAGTGGCTCGCGGGAGCCGGAGTTCTTCATCACTCGAACACACGCTTGGGTGCGGTGCGGGCACTGGCGTGTGCATCCGATATTGCTTGGAGGTTCGGCGGGAGTCAATCCCTCGAATGTGTTCACTTCCTGAAGTCGGTCGGTCACGGTGTCATCGGGGTCCGCGCTCGGACGGGTCATGCCCGGGCGGGCCGTGCCCGATGGGCCGGTCGGTGATCGCTTTGTCGATGTGGCGGCTGTCCCCTTAATAGGGGGACGCGGGAGGGGAGTGGGCGGGGAGCGGTCGGTGCTGGCAGTCGGTGCCGGCGGTGCGTGGGCGGGGTGCCGCCGGGGTGCCGCTGTGCGCCGGGCGCGCGTCATGCGCAGGGTTGCCGCACTCGCGCCCGCCCGCCCTGGTGACGGATGGCCGGTCGTGCACCATCATTGATGCCTAGTCGTGACCGGCCGGGCGGCCCCTGGTGCTTCGTCAGTTGACGCCGCACGATACGGTGGCACAACACCAAGGACGGTTGCGCGAAGGCCGTCCTTCACGGATAGTCTTCGCCTCACGGCCCTGGCGCCTCGTAGGGGTGGGAAAAACTGATGGAACACATGCAAGTGCGGACTCGGCCCCGCGTGCCGGCGATCCAGTGCGGTGTCGGCACGACCGGCCGCCGGATCGACCGACACCTGGCCGTGCTCGGCGCGCCCGCACTCCCGGCGGTGGACACCGCCGAGGCGCTCGGGTTGATAAGGGAGCTCACGCCGCGCGGCGCCGAGGCCCCGACGACCCGTCGTCGCCACACCAGGATCTCGCTGCTGACGCCGCTGCGTCGGCTGCGGCGGAGCCTTTTCGGCGGGCGCGGCTAGTCCGACCGGTGCGGCACGGGTCCCTCCCCGCCGCCCGGTCGGAACCGACCCGGTGGACCGTCCGGTCCGCCGGGTCTTCAGTGTGTCCGGACGGCGTCCGGGCGGTGCCGGGGGGAGCGTCGCGGCCGTCCGGGGTGATGTGGTCTGAACCTTTCAGCCTATGCGAGTTTGCCCGCCCGGCACGGCCAGACGGCGAGGGAGTACGCCCGGCCCGCTGACCTGGGACAGGATGGCGCCATGGCGGACAACAACCACTCCACCCAGACCGGCTCGTTCCCGACCACCACCTTCCAGAGCAGCACCTTCGAGATCACCACCGGCTCCCGCGAGGTCGCGCTCGACATCACCGACCGCTGCGTCGAGTTCCTCGACGAACGGGCCACCGGGCGCGACGGCCTGCTCAACATCTTCGTCCCGCACGCCACCGCGGGGATCGCGGTACTGGAGACCGGTTCGGGCAGCGACGACGACTTCCTCGCCACCCTGCGCGACCTGCTCCCGGCCGACGACCGCTGGCGCCACCGGCACGGCAGCCCGGGCCACGGCCGGGACCACGTGGTGCCCGGACTGGTCGCCCCGCACGCGACCCTGCCGGTGCTCGGCGGTCAACTGGCCCTCGGCGTCTGGCAGTCGGTGGTCCTGGTCGACACCAACGGGGACAACCCGCGCCGGACCGTCCGGCTGTCCTTCCTCGGCTGACGCGCGGGAACGGCGGGCGCTCCGGCGGGCGGCGGTCCCGCGGGTGGCGGTCCGGTGGATGGCCTCGGCGGACCCGGTGGCTCAGCGGACGTGCGCGGCCACCGCGGCGAGGTAGCGCTCGATCGCCAGGTGCTGGCAGAGCAGGGCCACCGGCCGGCCGAGCCTGGCGTACCAGGCGGACAGCCGGGAGAACGCGGTGACCTCGAACCACACCTCGCCGCCTGCGTCCATCGACACCAGGAACGCCTCCTCGCCGCACTCCGGGTGCCCGGGGAGGGTGCCGTACCCGAAGCCGATCCGGTCCGGCTCCTCCACCGTCCACACCACCCGGCAGGGGATCACCAGCCGGGGCCACCGGCTCCCCGGCAGGTTCAGCCGCAGCAGCACCGTCCCGCCCTCCCGGGCCGGGCCGGCCGGGTGCACCGCGAAGCCGGTGCCCAACTGGCTGCCCCAGCCGAGCACGTAGCGCCCGGCCCGCTCCAGCACCTCCGGCCCGTGCCCCAGGTGGACCCGCCGCCGCAGGTGGGCGTAGCCGTCCGGGAGCCGCCCGCCCCCGTCCCGGGTGGCACCCACCTCGGGGTACGACGGGGTGGTGGCGCGGGCGGCGAGCAGGCGTCGGTGCAGGTCGGTGGGCATGCCGGCCACGGTAACCGCCAGGTGGGAGGGGGCCGTCGGCGGGGCGGGGGCGTACCTCTGGCGGGCTTCGGCGGACAGGTTCCAGCGGACAGGTTTCAGCGAACGAACTTCAGCGAACGAACTTCAGCGAACAGAGTTCAGACGACAGCTTTCAGCGAACGTTTTCTGACATCTGTTCGCTGCTGGCGAGGCGGGGCGGGGGAGAGAGGGGCGGGCGGCGGCCCGGTCACCTGCGGCGTGTTGCGGCAGGGCGGCGGCGCGGAGTAGGAAGTCGGTATGAGCGACACCGGTACGAACCAGGAAGCGGGCGTCTGCGAACTCGCGCCCGACGGCGGAGCGGAGGCGGCGCTGCGGCACGACCCGCGGGCGGCCGGGCCGCGCGCCGACTGCGTCCTGTGCGGCGAGCCGACCGAACTGCCCGCCGACCAGCCGGGCAGCACCCTCTGCCCGGTGTGCGCCTGGCAGCAGGCGCAGCGGATCGCCTGCTCGGGCTGAACCTCCGGACAGGGTCCGGGGGTTCAGGCCCTACGCGTCCTCCCGCCCGGCCAGCGCCAGGGTCGAGCCGTGCCGCCCCTTGCGGACCAGCAACTGGGCGGGGATGCGGCTGCGCAGGTCGGCGACGTGGCTGACGATGCCGACCGCGCGGTCCCGCTCGCGCAGTCCGTCCAGGACGTCCATGACCTCCTCCAGGGCGTGCTCGTCGAGGGTGCCGAAGCCCTCGTCGATGAAGAGGGTGTCCAGCGGCATGCCGCCCGCCTCGTGGGTGACCACGTCGGCCAGGCCCAGGGCGAGGGAGAGCGAGGCGAAGAAGCTCTCGCCGCCGGAGAGGGTCGCGGTGTCCCGCTCGGTGCCCGTCCAGGCGTCGACCACCCGCAGGGCCAGGCCCGAGCGCTTGGTCCCGGTGCCCCGGTCGTCGCTGTGCACCAGGGTATAGCGCCCGCCGGACATCCGGACCAGCCGGTCGCTGGCCGCCGCCGCGACCTGCTCCAGCCGGGCCGCCAGGACGTACGACTCCAGGCGCATCCGCAGCCGGTTGTCGGCCGAGGTGCCGGCCGCGAGCGCGGCGAGCCGGTTGATCCGCCCGTACCTGTCCAGCGCCGGGGCCAGTTCGGCGGCGAGCCCGGTCAGCTGCCGCCCGATCGCGGCCAGCGCCCCGCAGCGCTCTCGGGCGGCCGCGTGGGCGGCGTGCGCCCGGCCGAGCCGGTCGGTCGCGGTGCCGAGCGCGGCCGCCACGGCGGGCAGGTCCACCGGCGGACGGACCGCGGCCTCGGCCAGCTCCGGCAGCGCCAGCTCGCGGCGGACGGCGGCGGTCTCCGCGCGGTGCCGCTCCAGCCGGGCCTCCAGCCGCTCGCGCTCCTCGCGCGGCAGTAGCACCGCCAGCGCCGCCGCGGCGTCCGGGAAGCCCGCTGCGGCGGCGGCCTTGCCGAGCTCCTCCTCGGCCTCGCCGAGCCGGGCCGCCGCCTCCGCGTATGCCCGGGCGGCGACCGCAGCCGCGGCGACCGCCGCGGTGAGCCGGGTGAGGGCCGTGGCCCGGTCGGCGACCGAGGCCGCCTCGCCCCGGGCGGCCGCCACCCGGGCGGTCAGCGCCTGCTGCTCGGTGTCGAGCGCCAGCAGCCGGTCGGAGAGGACGGCCGCGCGCTCCTTGGCCTCGTGCAGCTCGTCGACCCGGCGGGCACGGTCCTGCGAC
This sequence comes from Kitasatospora sp. NPDC001119, assembly GCF_053598475.1. Lineage (NCBI taxonomy): Bacteria > Bacillati > Actinomycetota > Actinomycetes > Kitasatosporales > Streptomycetaceae > Kitasatospora > Kitasatospora sp. NPDC001119. The sequence continues at coordinate 301,277 of NZ_JBSFKI010000001.1, read as the reverse complement.
AGCCGGGCGATCTCCTGCTCGACCCGGCCGAGCGCCTCCGCCGCGTGCCGCGCCTCGCGGTGCTCGCGCTCCAGCCCGGCGAGGGCCTGCGCGAGCGCCTCCGTACCGTCCGGCCCGGCCGCGCCGGACGCGGTAGCCTCGCGCACCCGCAGCGCGGTGAGCGCCTGGTCGGCCTCCGTCCAGACCCGCTCGGCGGCGGCCTGCGCCCGGCGCGCCCGCTCCTCGTCCTCGGCGCCGACCCGGCTGCCGGGCGCGGCCTCGGCGGGCGCCGGGTGCTCGGGTGAGCCGCAGACCCGGCAGGCCTGGCCCGCCCGCAGCTGCTCGGCCAGCTCGGCGGCCATGCCGCTGAGCCGGCGGTCCCGCAGGTCCAGGCTGTGCTCGCGGGCGTCCAGCGCGGCGGTGCGCAGAGCGACCACCCGGGGCTCCGCCGCGGCGATCTCGGCGCGCAGGCCGTCGCGCTCCCGGGCCGCGCCCAGGCGGACGGTCAACTCGGCGCGCTGCCCGTCCAGTTGCTCGACCCGGGAGGTCGCCGACCGGGCCTCGGTGTGCTGCTGCTCCAGGCGGGCCAGCCCGTCCTCGAACTCGGCGAGCCAGTCCTCGGCCTCCTCGGCCAGCTCCTCGGCGGCTCGCCGGTCCTCCGTCAGGGAGCGCTGCTCGCGGGCGAGTTCGGCGCAGCGCCGCTCCTCCGCCCGGGCCGCCTCCAGCCGGACCACCTCGGCCCGCAGCCGCAGCTCGGCCTCGGCCAGCCCGGCGGTGTCCGCCCCGGCGAGCTCCCGGCCCTCGCCACCGGAGCCGGCCAGCGCCTCGCGGTGCCGGCGCTCCGCCAGCCGGGCGCGACCGAGGGCCTCGGCCGCGCTCTCCCGCAGCCGCAGCGCCGACTCCACCCCGACGGCCTCCTGCGCGGCGGCCAGCCGCTGCCGGTCCGCGGCCGCGGCGGGCTCGAAGCCGGCCAGCCGCTCGGCCAGGCCCACTGCCTCCCGGTGCCGGCGCTGGCGGCCGGCCAGCTCCTCGGCGGCCTCGCGCCGCTCCTGGGCGGCGCGCTGGGCCGCCCCGGCGCCCGCGAGCGCGGCCTCGGCGACAGCGAGCTGCTCGGCCGCGCCGCTGCGCAGGACCGCCGCCCAGCCCAGCACCCCGGCGGCCAGGCCGGCGGCGTCGTCCTCGGCCGGCACCCAGCCCGCGGCGGGCTCGGCGTCCGGACCGGCCGCCTGCTCGGCCTTGCTGGCGAGGTCCCGCAGCCGCCGCCGGCCGGCCTGGACGGCGGCCTCCTGGCCGCGCCGCTGCTCGGCCAGCCAGGCCTCCACGTACTGGAACCGCTCGGTGTCGAACAGCCGCCGCAGCAGCTTGCCGCGCTCCTCCGAGTCGGCCTTGAGGAAGCGGGCGAAGTCGCCCTGCGGCAGCAGCACCACCTGGCAGAACTGCTCCCGGTTCATGCCGACCAGCCGGTGGATCTCCTCCCCGGCCTCCTGATGCGACTTGCTGAGCCCCCGCCAGCCGGGCGTGCCGTCGCCCGTGTCGGCGACCCACTCGCGCAGCAGGGTCTGCGCCCGCTCCACGGTGGTGCCGGTGCCGACCTTCTTCGGCCGGCGCTGCTCCGGCAGCCGGGTGACCTGGAGCCGCCGCCCGCCGAGGGTCAGCTCCAGCTCCACCGAGGTCAGCCGCTTCGGGTCGGCGTGGTCGCTGCGCAGCCGGTTGGCCCGGCGCGCGCCCGGCGTCTCGCCGTACAGGGCGAAGCAGACCGCGTCCAGCACGCTGGTCTTGCCCGCGCCCGTGGCGCCGCGCAGCAGGAACAGCCCGCCGGCGGCGAGCGCGTCGAAGTCCACCGTCTCGCTGCCCGCGAACGGGCCGAAGGCGGTGACGGTGAGCTTGTGCAGCCTCATCGGGGCAGGTCCGCCTTCCGGTCGGTGGTCTCCCGGACGTGCTCGAAGCCCTCGCGCAGCCAGCCGAGCTCGTCCGGCTCCGGCTCGGCACCGGGGCGGACGTGCCGCAGGAAGCCCTCCGCGATCTCCAGGTCCCCGCGGCCGCTGACCCGCGCCGCGTACGACTGCGAGGGCTCGGCCTCGCTCCGCTCGGGGTCGAACAGCAGCTGGAGGGTGTGCGGGAAGCGGCGGCGCAACCGCTCCATCGGCTCGCTCGGCCGGGCCGCGTCGGTGAGCGTGGCCTGCACCCAGGACTGCTCGTGCTCGGCGTACCCCTCCTCGGTGAGCAGCGCGTCGAGCGTGCCGCGCAGCGTCGCCAGCCGGCGCGGCTCGGGGCAGGGGACGCGTTCGGCCGTCACCGAGCCGTCGGCGGCCAGGTCGACCAGCCACATGGTCTTGCGCTGCTTCACCTCGGAGAAGGAGTAGGCGAGCGGGGAGCCGCTGTAGCGCAGGTGCGGTGCGAGCGTCTGGCAGCCGTGCAGGTGGCCGAGCGCCGCGTAGTGCACCCCGTCGAAGACCGACGCGGGTACGGAGGCGACGCCGCCGACCGCGATGTCCCGCTCGCTGTCGCTCGGCGCGCCGCCGGTGACGAAGGCGTGCGCCAGCACCACCGCCCGGGTGCCGGACGGGCGCGCCGCGAGATCCGCCCGGACCTGGTCCATCGCGGCGCCGAGCACCGCCGCGTGCCCGCCCTTCGCCAACCCGAACCGCTCGCGCACCAGCGTCGGCTCCAGGTAGGGGAGTCCGTACACCGCCACCGGGCCGTGCTCGTCCGCCAGCAGGACGGGCTCGGCGCACTCGCCCGGGTCGGTCCGCAGGTGGATGCCGGCCCGCCCGATCAGCCCCGCCCCGACGCCGAGGCGGCGGGCCGAGTCGTGGTTGCCGCTGATGAAGACCGTCGGCACCCCGAGGTCCGCCAGCCGGTGCAGCACGTCGTCGAACAGCGCGACCGCTTCCAGCCCGGGCAGCGCCCGGTCGTACACGTCCCCCGCGACCAGCACGGCGTCCACGCCCTCGGACCGGACCACTTCCACCAGGTGGTCCAGGAAGGCGCGCTGGGCGTCGTGCAGGCTCTCCCGGTGGAACGAGCGCCCGAGATGCCAGTCGGAGGTATGCAGCAGTCGCATGGTCCCCGACCCTAACGCGCAGCACTGACAATCCCGCCCGGCCCGGTGGAAACCGCACACCCCGGGAGTCCCGGGAGTCCCGGGACTCCCGGGGGGATGGCGGGCCGCGGGTGCCGTGCGGTGCCGGTGAGGGGGCGCTGAGCTTGTTCGATTACTTGGGGTGAATTGTCAGTGGCTCTGTGTATGTTCCTCGGCGTCGGCCACCCCGGGTCGGGGCGGCCGACGAGGTCCGGAGTCGGGCGAGCGAGAAGGAGGAGTCATGACTGTCGTGCGGGAGTCGGTGTGCGAGGCGCTGGGCGCTGCGGTGGGGCGTCCGTCGCGGGGGCGGCGGCGGGTGCTGGTGATGGCCGGGCGGAGGCCGGGCGGCGGTGTCGGCGGGGTGTCGGCCGCCGGGCCCGGCGGGGCGGCGCCGCCCGGGGGCGGCCGGCCGCCGGGGGCCCGTGCGGGAGGGGACGGTGCGCGGGCGGTCGGGCTCGGCGGGCGCGTCCGGGGCGCGCCGCCGCCCCAGCCGGTGGCGGTGGCCCTGGCCGTCGATGCCGGGGACTTCGCCGGGCTGGCGCGGTACGGGCTGTTCGGCGGGCTCGGGCACCAGGCCTACCTGCGGCGGGCGGAGGAGCAGCTCACGGCCCTGTACCGGCAGGGGCTGGAGGTGCATCTGCGGGTCCTGGAGGCGGGCGACTTCGAGGACTACTGCGAGGCGCTCGGCCTCGATCCCCGGATGCCCGCCGCCCGGGTCGCCTACGCGGGCGATCCCGAGCTGGCGGGGGAGCCGTTCGTCTACGCGGGGGAGCGGCTGGCCGAGCTGCTCCCGGTGCTGCTGGACGACCACCGGGCGCGGGTGCGGATGTCCGTGGCCTGCGCGGCCCTGCTGGACGCCGTCGGCGAGGACCCGGACGGGCAGTTCCGGATGGCGGCCGTGATGCGGTACGTGACGTCCGTCTACCTGGCCCTCGCCGAGGGCGCGGGGGAGGGGTGCCACCTGCTGACGCTGCGCTGCCACGGCCCGGAGGACGGCGAGGAGCTCACCTCGGCGGTGGACGTCTGCGTGGAGGAGGGGCGGCTGTACCCGGCCGGGCGGGACGCCGAGGCGTTCTGCGTCACGCTCGCGGCGGGCGTCGCCCTGGGCGGGGAGGGGGCGTTGCTGCTGCACGGCGATCCGTCGGCGGGTGTCCGGGCCGCCGGTCAGGCCGACGGCCGGTCCGCCCCGGCCAGGGGTCCGGCCTCCCCGGCCGACGACGCCGGGCTCCGGCCGCCGGTGCTCGGCTGGGCGTTGACCGGCGGGCGGCTGCGGCCGATGACGGCGCACGAGGTGTTCGACGAGCTGGCCGACGACGCCGCGCGCGGGATGCCGTTCCCGCCCGGGGTGGACCCTCGGCCCGGGTTCCCGCTGCCCGGCTTCCGGGGCGCCGGGGAAGGGGGTGGGCCGCTGGGGTGATCGGGGGGCTCGTCGCCTCCGCGTCCATCGGGTTCACCGCCTCGCGTCCACCATGCGGCGCTGGGGACTGTTCATCGACCGCCTGTTCGGGGAAGATTCGGAGAAGATCAACAGCAGGAGCGTGCGGTGCCCCACGCCGCCGCTCCGGCCGCTCCGTACCGCGCCCTGCAGGTCCTCCCCGCGCACCGCCGGTCCGGCGAAGCCCGACAGCGAGAGGGGGACGGATGAGCGAGCGGAGCGAGCTCGGTGCCAGGGGGTGCGCAGGGGCGAGCACCCCCGCCGAGCGCCGCGGGGCGAGAGCATGAGCCCGATCGAGTACAGCGCGGAGATCGCCGAACTGCTCGGGAAGGTGCGGCGGCGTCCCACCGCGGGCTGGCCGTGGCGGCCGGGCGAGCAGGTGCCGGAGGGGCTGCCGGTCAAGCAGTCCTGGGGGTGGCTGTTCGCACCGGACGGGCGGGTGCTGACGCTGGTGAACCCCCGGGACGGGATCTGCTCGCTGCCCGGCGGGTCGCTGGAGCCGGAGGACGGCGGTGATCCGGCGGCCGCCCTGGCCCGGGAGGCCGCCGAGGAGGCGCAGGCCGTGATCGGCCGGCCGTACTACCTCGGCTACCTCTACGACCGGGTCGGTTCGGCGAACGGCGGGCACGAGTGCGCGCGGGTCCGGATGGCGGCGGCGCTGCGGGCGGTCGGTCCGAGCGTGGCCGACCCGGCCTCGGGCCGGCACTACCGGCGACTGCTGGTCGCGCCGGGCCTCGCCGTCGAACTGCTCGGCTGGGGCGCGCCCGGGCTGCGCCAGGCCCGGGTGGCGGTCGCCACCGCGGCGAGCTGGCTCGGCGTGCCCGCGGCCGCGAACGAGGCGATCGAGGAGCTGCCGGTCGAGGGCTGCACGGTCTCCCCGGGCGCCGTCTACCCGGGTGCCGTGCACCTCGGTGGTGGCCGCCCCGGCGTGCACGGCTGACCACGCGCGTCGCCGTACCCCTGCGCGACCTCCCGGCGGGGTGCTCTGATGCGCCGCCCTGGCGTGGTGTCCCACCGTGCTGCCTTGACGCGCTGCCACATCGCGCGGCACGTACGGCAGGCGCGGCTATGGCGGACGTCAACCGTCAGCCGCACGCGTCCGATCAGCCGCACGGGTCCGATCAGGCTCACCAGTGAATTTTCACCAGTTCCGCCGATGCCGTGTTCCGCCCACCTCCTGACGTGCCTTGAGGTGTTCCGTCAGCCCCCCCTGCGCCCCTCGGCACCCGCTTCGAATCTGACTCGGCGGTAGCCGGGCGGCAGCCCCCCGCTTACCGTGCACAGAACTTCCGCAAGTTGCCGGTCTACGCGCGCTGCGCTACGCGCGTCACCGCGTACCCCCGCTGACCTGGGCGAAATCCCGGATTGTCGGCGGCAATTCATCTCCGGGCTGTCGGACGGCCCGTCAATATCCTTGGCATGACCGCTTCCGGGTTTGGCTACCGCCTGGTATCACTTCTGTGACCCTCGCCACGCCACCCCACTGGAGATGCGATGATCCGCCCTGCCCGTGCCCTGTCCATCGCCGCCGTAGCGGCAGGCCTCACCATGACGACGCTCTTCGCCGCGTCGTCCGCGAACGCCGCCGGTGTCAACTACGTGGCCCTCGGGGACTCGTACTCCTCCGGCGTCGGTGCCGGCAGCTACCTGAGCGACAGCGGCAGCTGCAAGCGCAGCACCAACGCGTACGCGTACCTCTGGAAGAACGCGCACGCGCCGTCCTCCTTCAAGTTCGTGGCCTGTTCGGGCGCCAAGACCGGTGACATCCTCAACAGCCAGATCTCCGCCCTGGACGCCAGCACCACGCTGGTCAGCATCTCGGTCGGCGGCAACGACGCCGGTTTCGCCGACACCATGCAGACCTGTGTCCTCGGTTCGGAGTCCGACTGCGTCAACGCCGTCAACACCGCCAAGAACTACGCCACCACCACCCTGCCCGGCCAGCTGGACAAGGTGTACTCGGCGATCAAGTCGAAGTCCCCCAACGCCCACGTCGTGGTGATGGGCTACCCGCACATCTACAAGATCGGCGGCAGCTGCATCTTCGGCATCGGCGACACGGCGCGCGCCGCCATCAACAGTGCCGCCGACACCCTGGACGGCGTCCTCGCCAAGCGGGCCGCCAACGCCGGCTTCGCCTTCGGCGACGTCCGCAACGTCTTCACCGAGCACGAGATCTGCGGCTCGCTGACCACCTGGCTGAACAGCGCCACCCTGCCGGTCGACGAGAGCTACCACCCGAAGGCGGCCGGCCAGTCCGGCGGCTACCTGCCGGTGTTCTCGGCCTCCTGAGGACGGTAGGCCGTAAGGGCCGTAGGAGCCGGATCGGCCCGCAGCGGTCGTCGTGGCGGACCGCCGTAGCGAACCGCTTTGGCGGACCGTCGTAACGGACGGGCTCCGACGGCACTGTCCCGTCCTGGGGCATGCCGGTGCCGCCGTCCCCTCCCATGCTTCGGGAGGGGGCGGCGGCACCGCCGTTTCAGCGGCCGTTCGGTGCCGATCCGTTCGGCGCGGATCCGTTCGGAGTGGGCCTGCCCGGGGCCGGTCCGGTCGGCGGGAGGGGGATGCCGGCGAGGACCGGCAGGAGTTCCGCCTCCTCGAAGTCGAGGTGCGCCTCCAGTTCGGCGGACATCCGGTCCAGCTCCGTACGGAGCCGCTCCGGCTCGGTGACCGTGATCCCGGCCAGCAGGGCCACCAACTCCTCCTTGATCCGCCCGATGGCCCGGTGCTGCTCGTCGAGCCGCGCCAGGACGTCGGCCAGCTCCGGGTGGCTGCGCGCGAGGGCGGGGAACACGGCGGTGTCCTCGCCGGTGTGGTGGTGCGTCAGCCCGTCGCAGAAGGCCAGGCAGTGCTGGCGCAGCTGCAGCCCGAGCGGGGCCGGTCGGCCCGGGAGGTGGGCGTGCGCTTCCTCCCGTACGTGGCGCAGCTGTGCGCGCAGCCAGGTGTGCGCCTCCAGCAGCTTGTCGGCGAGGCTGCGCACCACCGGGGCGGGGCTGACGGAGGGCGGCTCGGGTCGTTCCAGGACGACGACCGGCAACTCCCGGTCGGTGTGCGCCTGGTAGTCGCCGTAGCCCGGAGCCTGCCGGACGACGGCGGCGAACAGCCGTTCCCGGCGGTCGCCTTCGGCGGGCACGGCGACGGTGTCGAAGGTCTCGACGCCGGATCCTGCGCTGTCGAAGGCCTCGGCGCCGATCTCGACCCGGACCACCGGGTGGGCGAGGAGGTTGCGGTACCACTGGGGGTGTTCCGGCGCCCCGGCGGCCGAGGCGACGACCAGGAGCAGCCCCTCCGCCCGGACGTACCCGAGCGGCACGGTGTGCGGCCGCCCGGAGCGTGCCCCGGTGGTGGTCAGCAACAGCAGGTCGCTGCCCTCGAACGGGCCGCCGACCCGCCCGCCGTTGGCGCGGAACTCCTCGATGACGTTCTGGTTGAAGGACATGGGCATGCGTGTGTGGTGGATCTCCAGAGAGGAAAGGGAAAGTCGCGGTCACCTGCTGTGCCGAGTGCCGAGCTCCGGAGCCGGTGATACGGCTGGTCGCGTGTACGGCGGCGTCCGTCACGGGGCACGGTTCGCGCACGCGGGCAGCGCGGTGACCGCCCGGCGTCAGATCAGGGAAGCGGAGAGAGTGCTCATCGCGCATCGTCCCTTCGGAAAGGTGCTCGCTCGGCTGTCGGCCGGCCCACTACTCTGTGGCCGACGCCGCGCTGCACGCCCCCATTAGAGCCAGGCCGCGGACACGCTGTCAACGAGGACGATCGCCGCCTGAGAGGAACCGGAAGCTGCCGTGGAACGTGTGGTGGACCTCGACGACGCCGCCGCGCGGATCGCCGCCCGGGCCCCGGGGTGGCGTGCGGCCCGACTGACGGTGGGCCCGCTCACCTGGCGTGATCGGCTCGCACCGTGGCCGCCGCCGCTGGAGACGGACCGTTCCCGGGTCGTCGATCCGGACTCGGTCGGCCTGCGGCTGGCCGACCCGCTGACCGGTGGGGAACTGGAGGTGGTGCTCTTCCGCGGGGGCTGGGCGGACGTGTCCTACCTGGCCGCCGGCTGGGAGGAGAAGCTGGTCACGGCGGGGGAGCACGAGGCGGGCGGTGCGATCCCGGCCCAGGACATCACCTCCGCGGCCGACTTCGAAGCGCGCCTGATCGGATGGACGGGAGACGTCTTCGGCGGCTGAGCGCCGGAGCGCGGGAGCGCCCGAGCGAACGGCGACGCGCCGCCGCCCCCCCTCGGAGGCGGCGGCGCGTCCGTCAGGCCCGGACGGTGCCCGTCAGCGGAGGTAGTCGACCAGGCCGGCCGGCTTGAGCCCGGCGGCGTCGGCGGCGGCGAGGGCGCGCTGGAGGTCGGAGGCGAGGGTGTCGGTCCAGTGCATCAGGACGACGTCGCCCGGCTGCAGCAGGCCCGGGTGCCAGATGTTGGCGGCGCCCCAGCTGAAGTCCGCGTCGGCGGTGAGCACGGTGCGGATGCCGCAGTTGGCGGCGGCCTGCAGGGTGTCGGCGTTCCAGGTGAAGTACGGCGGGCGGAAGAACGTCGGCGTGGTGCCGAAGATGCGGGTCATGGAGTCACGGGCGTCGCAGATCTCGACCTGCTGCCGTTCCAGCGGGAGCGTGCTGAGGTCGGTGTGGGAGACGCTGTGGTCCTGGACCGAGGAGCCGGGTACGGCGGTGACCCGCCGGAAGAAGTCCGGGTCGGTGGCGGCCGGCATCGGCAGCGGGAAGGCGGTGATCGGCAGCCGGTGGTCGGCGATGAACCGTTCCGCCTCGGGGGTGCGCTGCCAGCCGTCGTCCACGGTGAAGAAGACGACCTTGTCGTTGGTGGGGACGGAGCCGGCGGCGACGGCCGGGGCGGGTGCGGGGCCGTCCACCCGGACGTCGTCCACGGAGAACGGGCCCTGCTGGTACCAGCCGTGGACGTACAGCCGGATGCTGCGCGCGTTCGGGCCGGTGGTGAACCGGGTGCTCAGTCGCTGCCAGCCGCCGCCGGTGGTCTCCGTCCAGGCGGGTGCGACGTCCTTGCCGGTGCCGGTGGCGCCCAGGTAGACGAAGTTGCCGCGCACCCAGGCGGAGGCCGTGTAGGTGGTGTTGGGCTGGACCGCGACGGTCTGCGCGCACTCCCCGGTGGAGTCGGCGTTCGCGGGGGTGACGGTCAGCGCGGAGGCGCCGGTGTGCGGGGCGTTGGCGGTGACGGCCGCTTCGGCCGGTCCGCCGGTGCAGCTCCAGCCGGGGACGCTGCCCCAGTCGGCGAGGTCGGGGGAGGGCAGTTCGAAGCCGGGGTTGGTGGCGAGGTTGACGGTCGGGGCGGCCTGGGCGCTCGGACCGCCGGCCGGGGCGGCGTCGGCCGAGGCCGCCGGTGCGGCGAGGCCGGTGAGCAGGGCGACCGAGGCGGCCAGCGCGGACAGGCGCGTGGACAGGCGTGTGGACGGGCGCGCGGACAGGCGTGTGGACATCGACACGTGAGGACTCCAGCAGGTGGGGGTACGCCCGTGGGGAGGGCGTGAGCGGAATCGGACCGTGGAACTCTGGATCGTCGCAACAATGGACTAGACCAATAAGGCCGTCAAGGGAACGGCGGATGAACCAGTTCGCCGCTGCGCGGTCATCGCGCCTGTGGCACAAGGGACAAGACGGTACGTCAAGGACCAGACGGACAGCCCCGGTTCAGGGCAGGTACAACTCCTCGATGTCCGTCGCGTAGTGCTCGGCGATCGCCGCCCGCCGCAGCTTCAGCGAGGGCGTCAGCAGCCCCTGCTCCTGGCTGAACTCCCGTGGCAGCAGTCGGAACGCGCGGATCGACTCGGCCCGCGAGACGGCCGTGTTCGCGGCCGCCACCGCACGCTGGACCTCCACGTGCAGCTCCTCGTCCGCGAGCACCGTCCACGGGTCCGCCTGCTCCCGCCCGTGGGTCTTCAGCCAGTGCGCCAGGGCGGCCGGGTCGAGCGTGATCAGTGCGGCCACGTACGGGCGGTCGTCGCCCACCACCAGGCACTGGGAGACCAGCGGGTGCGCCTCGACCCGTTCCTCCAGGGCCGCCGGGGCCAGGTTCTTGCCGCTGCTGGTGACGATCAGGTCCTTCTTGCGGCCGGTGATGCTGAGGTAGCCGTCCTCGTCCAGCCGGCCCAGGTCGCCGGTTGCGAACCACCCGTCGACCAGGGACTCGGCGGTGCACCGCGGATGGTTGAGGTAGCCGCCGAAGACCGAGCCGCCGCGCACCCACACCTCGCCGTCGTCGGCGATCGCCACCGAGGCCCCCGGCACCGGCTGTCCGACCGTGCCGAGCTTCTGCCGGCCGGCCGGGTTGGCGGTGATCGCGGCGGTGGTCTCGGTCAGCCCGTAGCCCTCGTACAGCTGGAGGCCGGTGCCGGTGAAGAACAGGCCCAGCTCGCGCCGGAGCGTGGAGCCGCCGCACATCACGCTGCGCACCCGGCCGCCGAGCACCGCCCGCAGCCTCGGGTAGACGGTCCGCTCGTACGCGAGGTGGCGCAGCCGCAGGGCCGCGCCCGGTCCGGGGCCGCGGCCGAAGGCCTTCTGCTCCCGGGCGGCGGCCCAGTCGACGGCCACCTGCCGGGCCTGCTCGAAGAGTTCGCCGCGCCCGGCGTCCTCGGCGGCCCGCCGGGCCTGCTGGAAGATCTTCTCGAAGACGTACGGGACGGCGTGCAGGAAGGTCGGGCGGAAGGTCTCCAGCGCGGGCAGCAGCGCGTCGGTGGAGACCTCGGGGATGTGCCCGATCCGGAAGCCGCCGCGGATCGCCGCGATCTGCACGGCCCGCCCGTAGACGTGCGCGAGCGGCAGGAACAGCAGGGTGGCGGGGCGGCCGCCGCCGGTGTCGCGCAGGACGTCCCCCCAGCCGGCGAGCAGGGCGTCCGCCTCGGCGGCCAGGTTGGCGTGGGTGATCAGGCAGCCCTTGGGGCGGCCGGTGGTGCCCGAGGTGTAGACGACCGTGGCGATGTTCCCGGCGGCGACGCCGAGGCGCTGGCGGTGCACCAGGGAGTCGGGCACGCCGAGGCCGTCCTCGGTGATCGCGGCGACGCAGTCGCGGTCCAGTTGCCAGATGCCGGTGAGGTCGGGCAGCGCGTCGCAGACCGCGCCGACGGTCATCGCGGCGTCCTCGTCCTCGACCAGGCAGGCCACGGCCTGGGTCTCGGCGAGGATCCAGCGCACCTGTTCGGGGGAGGCGGTGGGGTAGACCGGCACGGTGATCGCGCCGATCGACCAGAGCGCGTAGTCGAACAGCGTCCACTCGTAGCGGGTGCGGGACATCAGGGCGACCCGGTCGCCGTAGCGCACGCCGTGGGTGAGCAGACCCTTGGCCAGGGCGAGCACCTGGTCCCGGAACTCCCGGGCGGTGACGTCCTGCCACTGCCCGTCCTCGGTCCGCCGGGACAGCTGGACCAGGTCGGGGGTGCGCCCGGCGGTGTCGTAGAGGGAGTCGGCGAGTCCTCCGGAGGCCTCGGGCACGGCCGGGGCGGGGGTGGTGAACTCGCGCACAGTCCTCCCCAGTTCGGTGCCGGTAGTACGGGGTGGGCCGAAACTATCGGATCACCCTGTCACTGCCCAGGGTTGTGGCGGTGACACGACGAGATCGGCACCGGCCTCCTCCGGTGGTGTCGTCCCCGGGGAGGTGCGGAGGAGGAACCGCCGAGGGTGCGGGGGCCTCGTGTCAATCCCGTATTTCCGGGCACGAACGGACATTCCGGACGCGAAGCGGAGGAGGGGGAGGCCGGTTTCTGACGTGTGCGGGACGAGACCGGTCGGTGGACTGGTTCGCCCCTCGAACGAGTGGTGAGGGCGTAGTAGAGTCTCGCAGACCTGTGGCCGGAAACCCCTCCTCCGACCTTGCCCTCGGCACCCTCCATGCCGTCCCGCGCCACCCCCCGTACCAGCACCGACCCGGCTCCGCCTCGGCCCAGATCCGGCCCTGAACCGGCGCCTCGACACCGTCCCTCCACCGCTCCCGCCGTTCCTACCGTTCCCACCGCTCCCCGTCCGCGCCTGGCACTTCCCGACCGAGGACTCCATGCGTCTGCGCAGCAGCTCGATCCGCGCGAAGATCATCGCGCTGCTCCTGGTGCCCATCGTCGCGCTCGCCGCGCTGTGGGCCTACGCGACGATCGCCACCACCGGGGACGTCTGGAACCAGCTCGGGATCAGCCGTACGTACAAGGAGTTCGCGGGCCCGGTCGACCAGTACACCGGGGACCTGCAGAACGAGCGCCGCGCCGCCGTCCAGCGCCTGGCCGACCCGCGCTCGCCGGCCGCCAGGGACGGCTACGAGCGGGCCAAGGCCGCCACCGACCGCAGCCTGGACGTGCTGCGGCAGAAGAAGGACACCTCCGCGGGCAAGCTCTCCGCCCCGCAGCGCGGCCGCTTCGTGCAGATCGTCGCCGCCGCCGACCAGCTCGGACCGCTCCGCGCCCAGGTCGGCCGCTCCGCGCTGAACTGGGAGTTCGCGCTGGGCCAGTACAGCGACCTGGTCAAGCCGGTGTTCGGCTTCCGGTCCGCCTATGTCGCCCGGCAGAGCGGCCAACTCCCGCGGCAGGGCACCATCCTGATCGAGCTGGTGCGCGCCCGCGAGTACCTGTCGCAGGAGGACGCGGCGATGGAGGGCCTGCGCACCGGCGTCGCCAAGCCCACCGCCGAGCAGTACCAGGTCGCGCTGGACGCCCTGCACAACCAGCAGGCGCTGTTCACCGTCTACGTCGCCGAACTCGACCCCGCCGACCAGTCCGACTACGTCGCGCTGCGCGGTGGCGAGGCCTGGGGCGCGCTGGCCCGCGCCGAGGCGGACTTCGTCGGCGCCGGCGGCCCCGAGCGGGTGGTCCAGGCGCTCAACAGCGACTCCTGGCGGGTGACCGCCGACCGGGCGCTCGGCGACCTCGCCTCGATCAACAGCCGGATCTCCGCCGGGTTGGACGAGCGCGCGCGGTCCGCCTCGATGGGACTGCTGTGGCGCGGCGGCATCGCCGGTGCCATCGGCCTGGTCGCCGTGGTGCTGTCGATCATGATCTCGTTCCGGATCGGCCGCGGCCTCGCCCGCCAGCTGATCGGCCTGCGCAACGCGGCCCACGAGCTGGCCGGCACCCGGCTGCCGTCCGTCATGCTGCGGCTGCGCCGCGGCGAGCCGGTGGACGTGGCCACCGAGGCCCCCGAGCTGCACTTCGGGGACGCCGAGATCGGCCAGGTCGGCCAGGCCTTCAACGCGGTGCAACGCGCCGCCGTCGAGGCCGCCGTCGAACAGGCCGAACTGCGGCGCGGGGTCTCGGCGGTGTTCGTCAACCTGGCCCGGCGCAGCCAGGTGCTGCTGCACCGCCAGCTCACCCTGCTCGACACCATGGAGCGCCGCACCGAGGACCCGGCGGAGCTGGAGGACCTCTTCAAGGTCGACCACCTCACCACCCGCATGCGCCGGCACGCCGAGGGCCTGATCATCCTGGCCGGCGGCTCGCCCGGGCGCGCCTGGCGCAAGCCGGTCCGGATGGTGGACGTGGTCCGGGCGGCGGTCGGCGAGGTCGAGGACTACGCCCGGGTGATCGTCCGGCCGTTCCCCGGCACCGGCCTGCTCGGCAGCGCCGTCGCGGACGTCACCCACCTGGTCGCCGAACTCGTCGAGAACGCCGCCGTGTTCTCCCCGCCGAGCACCCAGGTCACCGTCCAGGGCGAGGTGGTGGCGCACGGCTTCGCGCTGGAGATCGACGACCGCGGCCTCGGGCTGAGTGAGCAGCTGCTCGCCGAGATCAACGAACGCCTCGCCGTGGAGCAGGAGTTCGACCTCGCCGACACCGACCGGCTGGGCCTGTTCGTGGTCAGCCGGCTGGCCCGCCGGCACGGCATCCGGGTGCACCTGCGGCCGTCCCCGTACGGCGGGACGACGGCGGTGGTGCTGATCCCGCGCGAGCTGCTCGCGGAGGCGCCGGACGGGCGGCCGGAGCCGGGCACGGCCGGGCAGCGGCCCGCGGCGGGCGGCCGGCGCGGGCAGCGGGACCTGGTGGCGGTACCCGGGTCGGGTGGTGCTTCCCCGTCGGCGGCTCCGTCGGCACGCCCGTCGGCTCCCTCGTCGGCGTCCGCGGTCGGTTCCGTCGGTTCCGCCGGTGCCGGTGGTGATGCGGACGGCAGGCACCGCGGGGCGACGGGAGGGCCGCGCCCCTCCGCGCCGGACGCGGGCCGGACGGCGGGCGGACTGCCGCGCCGGGTCTCGCGCGGCAAGGGCGGGCCGGTGCTGGTCCCCGCGCCCGCGGCGGACACCGAGGACGCGCCGGGGCCGGGGCGGCACCGGCGGGAGGACGTCGTGGTGGCCGCGGCCGAGGCGGCCGTCGCGGCTGCCGAGGCCGGCGGAGCTGCCGGGGCCAGTGGAGTCGGCGGCTCCGTCGGGCGGACCGACCCGGCCGCGGTTCCGCCCGCGGGTGCCGCTCCCCGGACGGCGGGCGGCCTGCCCCGGCGGGTCCGGCAGGCGAACCTGGCGCCGCAGCTCAGGGAACAGCTCACGGAACAGCTGAAGGAACGGTTCCGCAACGGAGCCGGTACCGGAGCCGACGGCGGGGCCGGAGGCGCGTCGGCCGGCGACGGATCGGCCGGAGGCACCCAGGACGGCGGGGAGGCCCGGGAGGTCCGGGAACGCTCGCCCGAGGAGGCGAGGGCCACCTTCGCCTCCTTCCAGCGCGGCTTCACCCGGGGGCGAGGGGCCACGGCCCCGGCGGACCGTACGGTCGGCTCCCCGGGCCGCCCCGGTGCGCCGACGGACCGGACCGGCGCTCCGTTGACGGATCGTCCCGGCACACCCGACGATCGTGCCGTGCGGGGGACCGGACGGCCCACCGCCGTACCGGCCTGGCAGCCGCCCGACCGGTCCCGGCGGGCGATCGCCCCGGCGCCCGCCCCGGCGGCGCTGCCCGCGCCGCGGGACACCGGCCGGGCGCCGCTCGTCCGGCGGGTACCGCCCGGGCAGCCGGTCCGCCGGACCCCGGACACCGCCGTACCCGCACCACCCGCTTCATCCGCACCACCTGCACCACCCGCTCCACACGCACCACCCGCTCCAGCGGAAGGAACTGATTCATGACCACGTCGATGCAGTCGTCAGGGGACCTCAACTGGCTCCTGGACGACCTGGTGGGGCGCGTCGCGGCCCTGCGGCACGCGGTGATCCTCTCCAACGACGGCCTGGCCACCGGCGCCTCCCGCGACCTCGACCGCGAGGACGCCGAGCACCTGGCCGCCGTCGCCGCCGGGTTCCACAGCCTGGCGAAGGGCGCCGGCGGGCACTTCAAGGTCGGCGGCGTCCGGCAGACCATGGTGGAGCTGGACGAGGCCTTCCTGTTCATCACGGCCGCCGGCGACGGCAGCTGCCTGGCCGTGCTGAGCGAGGCCGAGGCGGACATCGGCCAGATCGCGTACGAGATGGCGCTGCTGGTCAAGCGGGTCGGCGAGCACATGGCCGCCGAGCCGCGCACCGAAACCGCCCCGCCGGTGAGATGAGCGGTCCGATGGCGGATCCGAAGGCGGATGAGCCGGACGGCCCGGAGACGCCGGACGGCCCCCAGGTGCCGGTGGGTACGGCCGGGCCGTCCGGCAGCGGCGGTTCCTCCGGCGTCGGCGGTCCGTCCGGCACCGGCGGTTCGGACGCCGCCGACCGCCCGGACGGCCAGGACGGCGAGGTCGACCCGGACGGGCCCGACGTCGACCTGTTCCGGCCGCGCACCCCGGTCGACGACCGCTGGTTCGACGACGAGGCCGGCCCGGTGGTGCGGCTCTACTCGATGACCCGCGGCCGCACCCGGCCGGTCGAGGAGGGGCTGTTCGACCTGATCTCGCTGGTCACCGCCGTCGATCCCGGGCCGGTCGCGGGGGCCGTGCCCGCGCACGTCCTCGACCCGGAGCACCAGACGCTGCTCACCCTGTGCCGCCGCGAGCCGCTCTCCGTCGCCGAGCTCGGCTCCTACACCGACCTGCCGGTCAGCGTGGTGCGGGTGCTGCTCGGCGACCTCTACGACGCCGAGCTGATCAGCGTCACCCGACCCGTTCCGCTCGCCGAGCTGCCGGACGAGCGCCTGCTGCGAGACGTGATCAATGGACTCCGTGCGCTCTGACCCCCGCCCCCGCCCGGAGGGCACCGTGCCCGATCCGGACGGCACCGCGTCCCACCCGGCGAACGCCAACGACCCGCGCTGGCGCGGCGGTCCGGCCGTCGCGGTGAAGATCCTGGTCGCGGGCGGCTTCGGCGCGGGCAAGACCACGCTGGTCGGATCGGTCAGCGAGATCCGGCCGTTGCGGACCGAGGAGGAGCTCAGCGAGCTGGGCCGCCCGGTCGACGACACCTCGGGGGTGGAGGCGAAGCGCACCACCACCGTCGCGATGGACTTCGGCCGGATCGATCTGCGGCCGGGCCTCGCGCTCTACCTGTTCGGCACGCCCGGGCAGGACCGGTTCTGGTTCGTCTGGGACGAGTTGGCCCGCGGCGCGCTCGGCGCCCTGGTGCTCGCGGACACCCGGCGGCTGGCCGACTGCTTCCCGTCGGTGGACTTCTTCGAGCAGCGCGGCATCCCGTTCCTGGTCGCGGTGAACTGCTTCGAGGGCACCGAGCGGTTCTCTCCGGACGAGGTCCGCGAGGCACTCGACCTCGACCCGGACATCCCGGTGGTGCTCTGCGACGCGCGGCTGCGGCAGGACGGCAAGGACCTGCTCGTCGCGCTGGTCGAGCACGCCGCCGCCGGCCGGCACCGCCGCGCCCCGGTCGGCGCCTGAGGGCGGCTCGGCCCCGGCCGGACCCGGCTCGGTCCGGTCGGAGCAGGTCCAGCTCCGGCCGGGGTCGGCCCGCGCTCCGGCTCGACAACGGGTGAAGGACGGCTGGGCGACCGCCGTACGACGGGCGTGCGAAGAGTCGGCAGGTCAGCGCGCCGACCTGCCCCTTCCGCCCGGCGTCTCATTCCACCGTCCGCATCGTGGACGATCACTGCGCCGAAGGTTGCCTAGACCGGCCCGGCCGTGGAAGGCTCTGTGGACGAAGGCCGCCCGGCCATGCCGTCGGGGGCGCCGGAAACGCCCCGTTCGTACGGGCGTTGCAACCGGCGGACGGCCTTCGACGAACCGGCGAGGCATCGTCGGCGGGCACCGTCAACGGTGCGCCGCCGTGTGGAGAACGAGGGGGAGGGCAGCAGGATGACCGTCGGCCGACGACGCATCACCACCGCCGTGCCCGGCTCCCCGCTGCCCGGTGCCCCCATGCCCGGCGTCGCCGTGACCGGTGCCGCCGATCCGGCGCTCACCGTCCGCCGCTACATCGACCACGCGCTGATCTGCAGCGCGTGTTGTCGCTGACCGGCCTGACCTTCCCGACCTTCCCGGTACGTCCCCGGCGCTGACGGCCCACCCGGCCCTCTCGGTCCACCGTCCGACGCACCGCCGAAACCCGTCGACCAGGCCGTAGCGGACCGCCCGTCCGGCGTGCCCGCGGCCGACCAACCGGACCCGCCCAGCGGAGAGACCACCAGTGAACATCGTCTGCCCCAGCACCACCCCCGGCATCGTCGGCCGTACCCGAACGGCCGGGTCGGCCCCCGCGATGCGCGCGGGTGGACGGACCGGACGGTGGAACCGGTGCGGGAGCCGCGCCGTGGACAGCCGGCGGGGTCGCCTCGACCTCGAGCCGTTCTGGCCGTCCCGGCAGCCGCACCTGTTCGATCAGACGTGTCCCGGCTCGCCCAGCGCGTCCCGGCCCTCCGCCCGCTGATCCGGTTCGTTCCGGTCCAGCCCAGGCAGTACGCCCGGTCGACGCGCAGACGACTCCACCCCGTCCGTCACGCGCGAAATGAGCGGCACACCATGTCTTCTTCCTCCACGGCCACCCTGCCCCTGCCCACCGCGACCCCGCACCTGCGCGCGGTCCGCTCCGTCCCGCCGGTCTCCTCCGTCCCCGCCACCGCGCCGGTCGGTCCCGGCGCGTCCGGGGCCGCGGGACCGTCCGTCCCCCCGGCGTCGCTGTCCGACCGATGGCCCGGGGTGGCGGCCCGTCCGCCCTATGCCGGACCGACCCACGCCGGAACGGCCCACGTCGGCCCGGCCCACGTCGGACCGACCCGTCCGGCGACCGGCCCGGCACCCGCCGCCGCGCAGCCGGGAGTGACCGTCCCGCAGGTGCCCCAGGCGCTGCTCGCCGCGCTGCCGGAGGGGGCGGCTGTCGTCGCCACCCTGCCGCAGGGCGCGCTGCCGCAGGGCCTGCTCGCCCAGTACGGAATCCAGTTCGGCGGCGTGAACGGCGGCGCGATGGTCGGGTACCTGGTGCTGGTGCCGACCGAGGGCCCGGCGGCGCAGGTCGTCGGCCTGCCGGGGGCTCCGGCCGGTGTCGGGGCCGCCGCCCAGCCTGGGGCCCACACGCTCCCCGGGGCCCACCCGGCCCACGGGGCGCAGCCGACGACCGGCGGGCCCGCCGGCCAGACCATGGCCGGGGTCCGTCCGGTCCGCCCGGCCGGGCGCGGCATCGCCGTCGACACCGAGCGGCGCAACGCCTACGTCGACGGGCGGCTGCTCGACCTCACCTACCTGGAGTTCGAGCTGCTGGCCCACCTCACCGAGCACCCGCAGCGGGTGCACACCCGGGACCACCTGGTCTCCGCGGTCTGGGGCTACGGCCACGTCGGGGACGGGCGGACGGTCGACGTGCACGTCGCCCGGCTGCGCCGCAAGCTCGGACCGGCCTACCGGGACACCATCGTGACGGTCCGCCGGGTCGGCTACAAGTACACCCCGGCCGCGGTCTGACGGCTGGTTCCGGCCTGACGGCGGATCTGACGGCCGGTCCGGCGTCCGATCTGGCAGCAGATCGCCAACGGCCTCTTGCCGCCGGTTGGTTGACCATCGGCCGGTCGAAGCAGCGGACCGCTCGTCCTGGACACGGACGGGCGGCCCGCTGCTTCGTCGCGCTCCGGCGGCGCGGAAGGAGCGCCGGGAGCGTCAGCCGCGCTGGTCCGGCGGGAGCAGGAGGACGGCGAGGGCGTCGGCGCAGCCGCGGGCGTGGCCGAGGAACCAGTCCAGCCGGTCGTCGGTGAGGTGCGCGGGCGTCGAACGGACCGCCAGCGCGAACCGCGCCTGCCCGGCGCCGTCCAGGACGGGCACGGCCACCGTCCGCACCCCGGCGGTCGACTCGCCGTCGTTGAGCGCGTACCCGGCCGTCCGGACCTTCGCCAACTCCTCCTCCAGGACCGCCGGTTCGGTGATCGTGCGGTCGGTGAAGGAGGCCAGCGGGCCGAGTGTCGAGGGCGTCGTCTCGCCCGGGCGGGGCCAGGCCAGCAGGACCTTGCCGAGCGCCGTCGAGTGCAGCGGGCGGCGCAGGCCCAGTCCGGTGTCCGGGCGGACCGATCCGCCGACCAGGATCACCGCGTGCGCGCCGCTGCGGATCGCCAGGTCGGCGGTGGCCTTGGTGCGCCGGGACAGCAGCTCCAGCTCGGGCCCGGCGAGGTGCAACCCGCGCTGGTGGAAGGTGAGCTGGCCGAGTTCGGCGACGGCCGGACCGAGCCGGTAGCGGGCGGTCTGCTCGTCCTGCTCCAGGAACCCGGCGCTGACCAGCGTGCGGGCCAGCCGGTGCGCGGTGGAGACCGACAGGCCCATCCGGCGGGCCAGGTCCGAGGCGCTCAGGTCGGGGCCGTTGTCATGGAAGCAGTGCAGCAGTCCGAGCGCGCGCTGGACGGCCTGCGCACCGGCCGGCGGACTCTGGACGGCGGTGGCGGCCCCGGGCATGGCACCTCGCGTTTCGGTTCGGAACTCCGGCCGGGCGGCCGGAGGCGGTCTCAGCGTAGGGCAGCCGGTGCTGCGGGAATGTGTCGACGACGTTGCAATGGAATGGCGTTGATGAACAACCGATCCCATCATGTGGCAAAGACTTGCCTCGAGCTCGTCCGCCGTGGAACGCTCCTGGCATCGCGCCGGACGGCCACTCGGTCCAGGCGGCGCCTGCCCCGACTCTGCGGAAGGAGAAGCACCGTGACGTCCCACCGGTGTCTCCCCTCCCGTGCGTGTTGTCGCTGACCGACGCCTCCCGCGCCACCTGCCTTCCTCCCTGCATCGTGGCGTACAACTTCCTTGCGCACCAGGCTTCCTGTGCCTTCGTGCGGTAATCGATCCCGAGCTCCTCCGGCTGTCGTCGGAGCCCCCGTAGAGGACCAACTCCGTTGTCCAGTCGCATCCAGAACGCCTCCCCGCTTCCCGACACCCTCTGGTTCACCCGCTGCCCGGTGCCCACCGCGACCGGGATCGCCGCCGACCAGGGGTGGCTCGCCCGGGAGTTCGCCGCCGACGGCATCGCCGTCCGCTCCTTGCAGGACGCTCCGTCGGAGGTGGCGGCGGACCACCACTACACCCACGCGCTGACCGGACTGTTCCGGGAGGGCGGCAACGTCCCCGCACTGTGGGCCCGTTCGCGCGGCGAGGCGACCAGGCTGATCGGCCTCACCTGGATCGAGGAGCGCCAGGTGGTGCTGGTGCGGGCCGGCAGCGGCGTGACCGAACCGGCGCAGCTGCGCGGACTGCGGCTGGCGGTGCCGCATCATGACATCGGCATCGACTTCTGGCGGGCGATGGCGCTGGCCGGCCTCCGCGGCGCCCTCGGGCTCGCGGGCCTCACCCTGGCGGACGCCGAGCTGGTGGACGTCCCCGGCATCCCGGGTGGCGGGCAGTGGTCCGCGGAGCTGGCCGCCCTGCGGGACGGGGTGGTGGACGCGGTGTACGTGAAGGGGGCGCTCGCCGTCGAGGCGGCCCGCCGGATCGGTGCGGAGGTGGCCGTGGAGCTGGACGCGGCGCCGGACCGCCGGGCCCGGGTCAATAACGGCACCCCGCGGCCGATCACGGTCCACCAGCGGCTGCTGGACGAGCAGCCCGAGCTGGTCGCCCGGTTCCTCGCGGTGCTGCTGGAGGCCGCCGACTGGGCGGCGGAGCACCCGGAGGAGGTGGTCCGGATCCTGCGGGCCGAGACCGGTGCCGGGGCCGAGGGCGTCGCCGGGGCCTATGCGCCGGGCAGTCACCGCACCCTGCACCTGGACCTGTCGGCGGAGCGGCTGGAGCTGCTGGCGCTGCAGGAACGGTTCCTCAGGGAGCAGGGCTTCCTCACCGCGCCGGTGGACGTCCAGGCGTGGGCCGACCCGGAGCCGCTCCGTGCGGCCCGCGAGCTGCTGCGTGTGCGGCGTGCGGGTGAGGGTGCGGGTGTCGCTGCCGGTACCGACACGAGCGGCGCCGCAGGTTCGGATGCGGGCGCCGACAGCGTTCGGATCACAGACTTCAGGTAACAGCGTTCAGCTAACAGATTTCAAAAGTTGTCAGCTGTCGGCTGTCATCTGTCACTCACATGGAGACCCCCGTGAAGACCCCCCGCCTCGCCCTCGCCGCCACCGCGCTGCTCGCCTCCACCGCCCTGGCCGCCTGCGGCTCGTCCGCCGACGGGGCCAAGGCCTCCGCCGCCGGCGGGGCCGGTGGCAAGGCCGACGTGGTGCTCCGCCTGCCCGACCCCGGCAACAACGGCTTCCTCGCCCGCGGCAAGAAGGACGGTTCGCTGGACCGGGCCCTGGCGGCCGTCCACGCCAAGGTCGCCTGGACCGGCAGCGCCGGCCCCTTCGCCCCCGCCGCCCAGGCCCTCTCCGCCGACCAGCTGGACGTCGCCCAGGGCTCGATCACCTCGGCCGTCGCCGCGCTCGCCCAGAAGCCCGGCTTCAAGCTGTTCGCCCAGACCGCGCCCGACGGCGTCGGCGAGGGGATCCTGGTGAAGAACGACTCGCCCGTCAAGTCCGTCCAGGACCTGGTCGGCCGGAAGGTCGCCGTCTCCCAGGGCGGCACCAGCGAGTACCTGCTGCTCAAGGCGCTGGCGAAGAACGGCGTCCCGGCCGACAAGGTGGAGCGGGTCTACCTGCGCGCCGACCAGACCTCCGGGGTCTTCAACTCCGGCCAGGTGGACGCCTGGGCGACCTGGAACACCTTCTCGACGTCCGCCATCGCCAACGCCGGCGCGCACTTCCTGGTCAACGGCCAGGAGGTCGGCTCCGACAACTACGCCGTCTGGGCGGTGCGCAACGGCTTCGCCGACAAGCACCCCGAGGTGGTCAAGGCGTTCTACACCTACCTGCGCGAGAACGGCGAGAAGGAGAAGGCCGACCCGGCCGGCTACCTCAACGTGTTCACCGACGCCGGCCCGACCGCCGTCACCCCCGCCGAGAAGGACGTCGCGGTGAACGTCAGCAGGCAGGGGACCCCGGCCGACGCCATCTCCGACGCCGACACCGCCCGGTTCGGGACGGTCGCCCAGTTCTTCGCCGACCAGAAGGTCACCAAGCAGCTGGTGGACGTCAAGCCCTACCTGATCGACGTCAACAGGCTCGGGGACGGTGCCAAGTGACCACTACGACAGAGAAGTTCACCCCCGAGGACACCCGGGCCGCCCTCGACGCCGGCCTGGTCGCCCCGCAGAGCCGGCGGAACCGGCCCCGCCCCCGCGCGCTGGCCGTGACCCTGCGCACCGTCGGTCCGCTCGCCCTGCTCGGCGGCTGGGCGCTCGCGTCCGCCACCGGCGCGCTGACCCAGGACGTGCTCGCCTCGCCCACCCAGGTCGCCCAGGCCGTGGGGGAGTTGTGGGGCAACGGTCAGCTGACCGACGCCCTGTCCGTCTCCCTCACCCGGGCCGGGCTCGGCCTGTCCTTCGGCGCGACCACCGGCCTGGTGCTCGGCGTGGTCACCGGATTCACCCGGCTCGGCGAGGAGTTGCTCGACTCCGCGATCCAGATCCTGCGGACCGTCCCGTTCCTGGCCCTCGTCCCGCTGTTCATGGTGTGGTTCGGTATCACGGAGACCGCGAAGGTGGCCCTGATCGGGGTCGCCACCAGCTTCCCGATGTACGTGTCAGCCTCGGGCGGGGTCCGCAGCACCGACCGCAAACTGGTCGAGGCGATGCGCAGCTTCGGCCTCGGCCGCTGGGCGATCGTGCGCACCGTCGTGCTGCCCGGTGCGCTGCCCTCGCTGCTGTCCGGACTGCGCCTGTCGATGACGCTCAGCGTGATCGCCCTGATCGCCGCCGAGGAGATCAACTCCACCGAGGGCATCGGGTACTTGATGGCCCAGGCGCAGAACTACTCGCGCACCGACGTCCTCGCCGTCTGCATCCTGATCTACGGGCTGCTCGGCCTCGCCGCCGACGGGATCGTCCGAGTCCTGGAGCGCGTGCTGATGCCGTGGCGCCAGGCCGTCCAGGGAGCGGCCCGATGACCGCCGACACGACCACCGCCGCCGCCCTCGCCCCCTCCTCGCCCCGTTCGCCCGCTCCTCCCTCGGCGACCGAGCGGACGGCCCCGGCCGTCCACCTGCGCGGCCTGCGCCGGGTGTTCGGCACCCGGGCGGTCCTCGACGGGGTCGACCTCTCCATCGCCCGCGGCGAGTTCGTCGCCCTGCTCGGCGCCAGCGGAACCGGCAAGACCACGCTGCTGCGCATCCTCGGGGCGCTCGACCAGGCCGACGAGGGCACCGTGCTCGTCCCGCCGGTCCGTACCGTGGTGTTCCAGGAGCCCCGGCTGGTGCCGTCCAAGCGGGTGCTGGCCAATGTCACGGTCGGCCTCCCGCGCGGCGCCGCGACCCGGGAGACCGGGCTGAAGGCGCTCGCCGAGGTCGGCCTGGAGCGGCACGCCGAGGCCTGGCCGGCCACCCTCTCCGGCGGTGAGGCGCAGCGCGTCGCGCTCGCCCGGGCACTCGTCCGCGAGCCGCAACTCCTGCTGCTGGACGAACCGTTCGCCGCCCTGGACGCGCTCACCCGACTGCGCATGCAGGACCTCGTCGGCGACCTGGTGCGCCGCCACCGCCCGGCGGTCCTGCTGGTCACCCACGACGTGGACGAGGCCGTACGGCTCGCCGACCGGGTCGTGGTCCTGCGCGACGGCCTGCTCGCCCGGGACGAGGCCGTCACCGTCGAGAGCCCGCGCGATCCGGCCGACCCCGCCTTCGCCGACCTGCGGCGCCGTCTGCTCGCCGACCTCGGCGTCCACTGACGTCCGCGACCCCCCGCTTTCCCCGACCTTCCCCCGACCTTCCCCCGATCCCGCCTGCCTTCCCACAAGCCAGGCCCGCACCACCGGAGTTGACCAGATGACCGTCACCCTCGGCGTCCACGCCAGCAACCCCTCGCTCTACTACCTCGCCCGACTCCCGTACCTGGACGAGGAGCTGGCCTCGTTCGGCGAGACCGGCGCCTTCCACCACTACGCGGACGGCACCCGCACCGGCGCCCTGCTCGCCGAGGGCGTCATCGACTTCGGCGGCACCGGTTCCACCCCGCCGATCACCGCCCAGGCAGCCGGCCACGACCTGGTCTACGCGGCGGTCTCGGCGCCCCGACCGGACCACGGCGCGCTGCTGGTGCTGGACTCCGGTCCGGTGCGGACGGTCGCGGACCTCAAGGGCGGCACCGTCGTCCTCTCCGTCGGTTCCTGGCAGACCCACCTGCTCGCCAAGGCCCTGCACGCCCAGGGGCTCTCGTACGGCGAGGACGTCACCCCGGCGCGCCCGGCGGCCGGTGAGGACCAGGCCCGGCGGCTGCGCGACGGCGAGATCGCCGGCTGGATCGCCCAGGGCGCCGAACTCGCCGCGGCCCGCCGCACCGGGGAGTTCCGTGAACTGGTCCGCACCGGTGACGTCATCACCGACCGCTCGGTGTTCTTCACCCGTCGGGACTTCGCGACCGGGCGCCCCGAGGTGGTCGCCGCGATCGCGACCGCGCTGCGCCGGGCGGACGCCTGGGTGGCCGCCAACCCGGCCGAGGCCGCCGCGATCGCCGCCGAGAACCTGGGCGGCACGGCCGCCGACTGGCAGGCCGCGCTGGTCGCACTGCCCTGGCGACTGGAGCCCGCCACGGCCGGGTTCGTCGCCGAGCAGCAGGAGGCCGCGGACATCTTCCACGGCGTGGGCTTCATCGACCGGGCGCTGACCGTCGCCGACGCCCACCTC
Organism: Kitasatospora sp. NPDC001119; assembly: GCF_053598475.1. Lineage (NCBI taxonomy): Bacteria > Bacillati > Actinomycetota > Actinomycetes > Kitasatosporales > Streptomycetaceae > Kitasatospora > Kitasatospora sp. NPDC001119. The sequence continues at coordinate 275,826 of NZ_JBSFKI010000001.1, read as the reverse complement.
CCCGGCCTGGAATCCCCGGTGGCCGCCGCGCTCGCGAAGGCGGTCTGACCCATGGCCTCCGAAGTCCTCTGGTACATCATCCCGCGCGAGGGCCACTACCCTTGGGAGCCGGCCGGGCGCCGCCCGGTGGACCTCCGCTACCTCCAGCAACTGGCGGGCAGCGTCGAGCGTTTGGGCTACACCGGCGCCCTGCTCGCGACCGACCTGTACGACGTCTGGACGCTCGGCAGCGCGCTCGCCGCCGCCACCACCCCGGCCTTCAAGCCGCTGCTGGCCGTCCACCCGGGGCTGGTCTCGCCCACCCTGCTGGCCAAGATGGCGCTCAGCTTCGACCACCTGCACGGCGGCCGACTGCGCTTCAACGTGGTGAACGGCTCGACCGCGCAGCTGCGCGAGTACGGCCTGGACGTCGAGCACGACGACCGCTACCGGCTCAGCGGCGAGTACTGGTCGATCGTCAAGCGCCTCACGGCGGGCGAAGTCTTCGACCACAAGGGCGAGTTCTACGAGCTGAAGAACGCGGGCGCGAGCCTGCGCGAGCTGGCCCCGGCGCAGCCCGGCGGCATTCCGCTCTGGTTCGGCGGCAGTTCGGCGGCCGGCATCGAGATGGCGGCCGAGCACGTGGACGTCTACCTGACCTGGGGCGAGCCGCCGCACCTGCTCAAGGAGAAGCTGGACCTGGTCCGCGAGCGCGCCGCCGCCCACGGCCGGAGCCTGCGGATCGGACTGCGGCTGCACCTGATCGTCCGCGACACCGAGGACGAGGCCTGGGCGGCCGCCGACCGGCTGCTGGACGTCACCAGCGAGGCCACCTACGCGCGCCAGCTGGGCGGGGCGAAGGGGGAGGACGGGGTCGGCTGGCAGCGGCAGTTCCGCCAGCACGGGGGCAAGGTGCCGGCCCGGGCCCGCGAGCTGGAGGCCTACCCCAACCTCTGGCCGGGGATGAGCCTGTTCCGCCCCGGCCCCGGCACCGCGGTGGTCGGCTCGACGGCCCAGGTGATCGAGCGCCTGCAGGAGTTCGAGGCGCTGGGTGTCGACACCTTCATCCTGTCAGGCAATCCGCTGCTGGAGGAGGCCCACCGGGTTGCAGAAACGGTTCTGCCCGCTCTGGGCATCAAGCGGCCGGCATCGAACAGGTGACGGCTGACAAGTAACAGATATCAGCGAACAGATAACAGATGACAGCTGACAGATTTCGAAATCTGTCAGCTGTCATCCGTCGATCGCCAGCCGCCAGCCGCCAGCCGTCAGCCGTCAGCCAGGCGCCTCCCGCTCCGCCGGAGGCGCCTCGGCTCAGCGGCTCAGCCGGTCGATCTCCGCCAGCTCCTCAGCCGTCAGCGGGCCGCCCGCCAGCGCGTCGAGGTTCTGGTCCAGCTGGGCCACGCTGCTCGCGCCGATGATCACCGAGACCACCCGCGGGTCCCGCAGCACCCAGCACAGCGCCAGCTGCGCCAGCGTCTGCCCGCGCCCCTCGGCGACCTTGGCCAGCGCCCGCAACCGGTCCAGCTTCGGCCCGGCCAGCGCCTCCTCGGTGAGGAACTTCCCGACCGACATCCGCGAGCCCGCCGGCACCTCCCCGGTCAGGTAGCGGTCGGTCAGCAGCCCCTGGGCCAGCGGCGAGTACGCGATGAGGCTGGTCCGGGTGTCGCCCACCGCGTCCAGCACGCCGTGGTCCTCCACGTACCGGTTGAGGATCGAGTACGCCGACTGGTTCATCAGCACCGGCGTCCCCAGCTCGCGCAGGATCGCCACCGCCTCCCGGTGCTGCTCCGCCGGGTAGTTGGAGATCGCGGCGTACAGCGCCTTGCCCGAGCGCACCGCGCTGTCGAGCGCCCCCATCGTCTCCTCGATCGGGGTGTCCGGGTCGTACCGGTGCGAGTAGAAGACGTCGACGTAGTCCAGGCCCATCCGGTCCAGCGACTGGTCGAGGCTGGCCAGCAGGTACTTGCGGCTGCCGCCGTTGCCGTACGGGCCGGGCCACATGTCCCAGCCGGCCTTGGTGGCGATGAACAGCTCGTCCCGGTACGGCCGGAAGTCCTGGGCGAACAGGTAGCCGAAGTTGCGCTCGGCGCTGCCGTACGGCGGGCCGTAGTTGTTCGCCAGGTCGAAGTGGGTGACGCCCCGGTCGAAGGCCCGGCGGAGCACCGCCCGCTGCACCTCCAGCGGCTGGGCGTCACCGAAGTTGTGCCAGAGCCCGAGCGATACGGCGGGCAGCTGGACGCCGCTGTGGCCGGCCTTCCGATAGGTCATCGAGTCATAGCGGTCATCCGTGGCGAGGTAGCTCATGCCGGACATCTTGCCAGTCGGCCGTGGCGGATCAAGCCCTTGCCCCGTCCCCGGCCGGTGCCTATGCTCGCGGAGGATCGTGCGCGTGCGAGGCGAGGGGGAGGCGAGATGGCAGTCCGGACCGTGACCGCCGCCGCAGCCCGCTGTTGTTGTCGCCGCCACCGCAGCACCGTCCGCTGACGCCACCCGCGTGCCCTGCCGCCTGAGCGGCGCGCCGCCCGTCCCGTCAGCCGCTCCGCCGGTGCCCGCCCGTGGGAGTGCGGCGCCGGACCACGTACCGGCTCCCCGTGCTCCGCGCGGCCCGTCGGCTCCCGGGGCTCCACCGGCCTCGTCAAGCCCGGCCCGGTCTGCGCCGAACCCCTTCCCGAGGGCTCGTCCTCGAGCCCCTCCGACTCTTCCCGAGCCCCTCCGACTCTTCCCGAGCCCCTCCCGAGCCCCTCCCGAGCCCCTCCCGAGCGTCCAAGGAGACCGCCGTGCGGTTCACCGTCTCGTCCCTCGTCGCCAACGCCCCCGATCCGGTCACCGGCGTCCGGCGCACCCCGGAGCAGAAGCTCCACAACGTCATCGACCAGGCGGTCCTCGCCGAGCGGCTCGGCTACGACGGCTACGGGGTGGGGGAGCGGCACGGCGAGCCGTTCCTCTCCCCGGCCCCGCCCCTGCTGCTCAGCGCGATCGCCGCCCGCACCTCCACCATCCGGCTGTTCACCACGGTGACGGTGCTCAGCATCCTCGACCCGGTCCGGGTCGCCGAGGACTACGCGATGCTCGACCAACTCTCCGGTGGCCGACTTGAGTTGATCGTCGGCAAGGGCAACGACCCGCGCCACTTCGGGCTGTTCGGCCTTCCCGAGGAGCGCCAGTGGGAGGCGCTCGCCGAGAACTACGGTCTGCTGCGCAGGCTCTGGCGCGAGGAGAAGGTGACCTGGGAGGGCTCGACCCGCCCGCCGCTCCGGGACGCCACCGTCTGGCCGCGCCCGCTCCAGGACCCGATCCCGGTGTGGCACGGCAGCGCGACCAGCACGCGGTCCACCGACCTCGCGGCCCGCCACGGCGACCCGCTCTTCTCCGCCAACTCCTTCCACCCGCTGGAGAAGTACCGGGCGCTGGTCGACCACTACCGCGAGCGCTGGGAGTACTACGGGCACGACCCGGAGCGGGCCAGGGTGGGCGCGAGCTTCGGCGGACTGTACGTCGCCAAGCGCTCGCAGGACGCGGTAGAGGGCTTCCGCCCGTACTGGAACGCGCTGTTCGACTCGGCCGCCGGCCGGCACAACAACTCGCCGTTCACGTCGCTGGAGGACGCGCTGGAGCGCGGTTCGGCCCTGGTCGGCAGTCCGCAGCAGGTGATCGAGAAGATCCACCGCTACCACGAGGCCTTCGGCAACGAGGTGGTCGGCATTGGGGTGGACGCACTCACCGAGGGGGCGCAGCGCGAGCAACTGGAGCTGTTCGCGAGCGAGGTGGCCCCGGAGGTCCGCCGCGCGCTGCCGTAGTCGCCCGCGTCCGGCGCCCGCCCGCGCAGTGCGCCGTGCACCCCCTACGCGGCGTGACGCCGGCCACCGTCCGTGACGTGACGCGCGCCACCAGGCGCGCCGGAATGCCGCTCGGCGGTGCGGGGGATGACGAACGGTCGAGGGGCCGTGGCCGCCGGGGGGCGGCGCACGGCCCTCAACCGTTCCGCGAGGAGGATCCGGGCGCCCCGGGGCGCCCGGGCGGAGTCGGCGCTGGTCTTCTGTACCTACTGGTATGTACAGTGAGTCGCATGAGCACCCAGGACCGTCTCATCGAGAGCACCCAGGCCCTCCTCTGGGAGCGCGGCTACGTCGGCACCAGCCCCAAGGCCATCCAGCAGCGCTCCGGGGTCGGCCAGGGCAGCATGTACCACCACTTCACCGGCAAGCCCGACCTCGCGGCCGCCGCCCTGCGCCGCAGCGCCGAGCAGATGCGGGGCGTCGCCGAGGCCGACCTCGCCGCCCCCGGCACCGCCTACGACCGGATCGCCGCCTACCTGCACCGCGACCGCGACGTCCTGCGCGGCTGCCGGATCGGCCGGATGGCCCAGGACCCCGACGTCGTCGCCGACCCGCGGCTGCGCGCGCCCGTCGAGGAGACCTTCGACTGGCTGCGCGGCCGGATCGCCGAACTGGTCGCCCAGGGCCGGGCGGACGGCGAGTTCGCCCCCGGCCTCGACCCGGCCGACACGGCCGCCGCCGTGGTCGCCGTCGTCCAGGGCGGCTACGTCCTGGCCCGCGCCGCCGACAGCGCCGAGCCGTTCGACCGGGCCGTCCGCGGCGCCCTCGGCCTGCTCGCGGCACACCGCACGGCCTGACCCGCACGGCCTGACCCGCACGGCCTGACCCGCACGGCCCCGGGTGCGCCGCCGCACCCGTACGGCCGAACCCTCGCGGCCGAACCCGTACGACCAGAGCCGACGCGCCTGCCAAAAACGAGGACGCCCGCCGTCAGACCGGCCAGAACCCGAGGAGCCCCGCCGTGCACGCCATGCAGTACGAGATCACCCTCCCCGCCGACTACGACATGGGCGTCATCCGCAAGCGCGTCGCCGACAAGGGCCACCTGCTCGACGCGCACCCGGGCCTCGGCCTCAAGGCCTACCTGGTCCGCGAGCGCGGTCGGCAGGGCTCGCCCGTCAACCAGTACGCGCCGTTCTACCTCTGGCGCACCGCCGAGGGCATGAACGGCTTCCTCTGGGGCCCGGGCTTCCGCGGCCTGAGCGCCGACTTCGGCCGCCCCGCCGTCCGGCACTGGCTCGGCGCGGGCCTGACCCACGGCGCGTCGTCAGTGGCGGGGGAGAGGACCGAGCAGCCCAGCACCGCCACCCGGGCGACCGTACGGCTGCCGGAAGGCGCCGACCCGGCCGAGGCCGTCGAGCGGGCGCTCGCGGACCTGCCCGCGCACCCGGACCTGCACACCGCCGCCGTGGCCGTCGACCCGAGCCGCTGGGAGCTGCTCAGCTTCGCCCTCTGGCACGGCCCGGTCCCCGAGGACGCGCCCGGCGTCCGGTACCAGGTGCTGCACCTGTCCCGCCCCGAACTGGACCGGCTGCCCGCCGGCCGCCACTGGTGAAAGGACCCACCGCCCCGATGTGCCCCGCGACCGCTCCCGCCGGCCCCGACCTCACCCCGGCCCCGCTCGACCGCGCGGCCGGCCACGCCCTGCTCGCCGACCTGGCCGGTCCGGGCGCCGGCGCGACCCTCGACGGCCTGGACGCCCTCGCCCCCGGCTTCCCCGACTGGATCGTCACCAGCCTCTTCGGCGGCACCTACCAGCGCCCCGGCCTCGCCCTGCGCGACCGCCAGATCGCCAACCTGGCCGCCCTCACCGCCCTCGGCGGCGTCGAGCCGCAGCTCGCCGACCACGTCCGCTACAGCCGGCGGATCGGCCTGACGGAGGCGGAGATCACCGAGGTCATGGTCCACCTCGCCCCGTACGTCGGCCTCCCCAAGGCGCTGGCCGGCCTGCGGGTCGCCACCGCGACCTTCGCCGAGAGCACCGAGAGCACCGAGAGCACCGAGAGCGCCGAGGCCACCAAGGCCGCCGAGAGCGCCGCCGGGACCGTCACCGAGGAGGCCGGGGCATGAGCCGCACCGTCCGCACCGTCCTCGGCGACCTGGACCCCGCCGTCCTCGGCGTCACCGACGCCCACGACCACCTCTTCATCCGCAGCCCGCTGCTCCCCGGCCAGGAGCTGGACGACCCGGCCGCCGCCGAGGACGTCCTGCGCGCCTACGCCGCCGCCGGCGGCCGCACCCTCGTCCAGTGGACCCCGCTCGGCCTGGGCCGGGGCGCGGACTCGCTCGCCGCGCTCTCCCGTACGACCGGCGTGCGGATCGTCGCCGCCACCGGCGCGCACCAGGCGGTCCACTACGCGCCGGGCTCCTTCTCCGCCACCGGCGCCGGGGCGGAGGACCGCCCCGGCCCGTACGCCGACCTGGCGGAACGTTTCGTCGCCGAGCTCACCACCGGTCTGCCCGGCGCGCCCGAGGGGGTCCGGGCCGGGCTGATCAAGGTCGCGGCCGACGCGGGGCCCGACAGTCGCCACACCCGGTGGACGATGGCCGCCGCCGCCGAGGCCCACCACGCCACCGGCGCCCCGATCGCCGTCCACCTCGAAGCCGAAGGCGCCCCGCCCGGGGTGGTGCACCGGCTGTGCCACCGGCACGGCGTCCGGCCCGACCGGGTCATCCTCGGCCACCTCACCCGGCTCCCCGACCGTGCGCTGCACCGCCGCCTGGCCGCCGAGGGCGTGTACCTCGCGCTGGACAGCCCCTCCCGGGCCGGCCACGCAGGCGACCACCAGGCCTTCGAGGTCATCGCCGACCTGGTCGAGGCGGGCCACGCCGCCCAGCTGCTGCTCGGCGCCGACACCACGACCCGGACCGCCCGCGCGGCCGGCGGCCCGGTCCGGCTGCTCACCGAGCTCGCCCCGCGCCTCGCCCGCAGCCACGGCCCCGAACTGCCCGAGCTGCTCCTCACCGCCAACCCGGCCGCCGCCTTCGCCGCCGACTGGCGCACGCCGTAGGGCACCCGCCGTAGGGTGCCCGCCGGGCCGTCGGACCCCGCCGAACCGCCGGGGCCGGTGGCGCGCGGGCCCGCAGGTACGGGAAACGGACTGACGGCCGCCGGTCGGGCCCTCTACGGTGCCGGACATGGTGACGCTGACGCTCCGATCCCTCACGACCGCCGACTGGCCGCTCTGGCGGGACCTCCGCCTCGCCGCCCTGACCGACGCACCGGAGGCCTTCAAGGCCGGCCTCGCCGACTGGCACCGGGGCGGCGAGGAGCGCTGGCGCGACCGGCTCGGCATCCCGGGCGCCCACCACGTCGCGGCCCTGCTGGACGAGGACCCGGTCGGGCTCGTCGGCGGCCTGCCCGGATCACCGGACGGGGTACGGGAGTTGCGCTCGCTCTGGGTCGCCCCGCGGGCGCGCGGCCGGGGCGTCGCCGACCGGCTCGTCGAGGAGGTCGAGCGCTGGGCCCGCACCACCGGCGGGACCACGCTGCGCCTCGCCGTGCTCCCTGGCAACGAAGCGGCGCTCGCCCTCTACCGCCGCCACGGCTTCGCCCCGCTCGCGGAGCCGGGCGACCTGCTCGCAGACGGGGTCACCCGGGAACTCCTGCTCGGGAAGCCCCTGCGGTGACCTGGCCGACCGCCGCCGCACCCGGCTCCGGCTCCGGCACCGACAGCGACAGCGATAGCGACAGCGACGCGAAGGCGGGGCCTGCGCCGTACGGGGGACGGCACAGGCCCCGCCTTCGACCGGACCGAGGGGGCGATCAGCCGGTCACATGTGGGTGCCGCCGTCGATGCGCAGCTCGGTACCGGTGACGAAGGCGCCGTCGTCGGAGGCGAGCATGGCGATCACGCCGGCCACCGTCTCCGGGCCGGCGAAGCCCTGGCCGAGGGCGGGGGAGAGCTTGGCCAGCAGGCTGAAGTCGGCGTCGGCGGGCAGGCCCGGGTTGTGGGTCATGCCGCTGTCGATGCTGCCCGGCGCGACGCAGACCGCGCGCAGGCCCTGCTTCGAGTACTCCGAGGCGATGGCGTGGGTGAAGGACTGGATGCCGCCCTTGGTCGCGGCGTACGCGGCCATGTACGGGTGGGCGAAGCTCGCGGAGGTGGAGCTGAAGTTGACCACCACGCCCCGGCCGCCCGCGAGCAGCGCGGGGAGCGCCTCGCGGGTCATCAGGAAGGTGCCGGTCAGGTTCACCGCGAGGAGCTTGTTCCAGAACTCCAGGCTGGTCTCGTGGGTGTGCGAGGAGCGGAGGATGCCGGCCGCGTTGACCAGCACGTCCAGGCCGCCCAGGCCGGTGGTCGCCTCGGCGACGCCCGCGACGACGGCCGCCTCGTCCGAGATGTCCAGAACCTGAATGGTCAGGCGGTCCGCGGTGCCCTCGGCGGTGGCGCGGTCCAGGGTCTTCTTCAGGCCGTCCTCGTTGACGTCGACGGCGACGACCTTCCCGCCCTCGGCGAGGATCCGGTGCACGGTGGCCTGGCCGATGCCCGAGCCGCCGCCGGTGATCAGGACGTTCCGTCCGCTGAAGCGCTCCATGGTGGTACTCCGTTCGTTCGTGGTCTCTCGACCTCGGGAACCACGGTACGCCTGAGTGGCACGTTGTGCCAAAAAGGCTGGCTGTGCCAGATCGTCGTGACGTGCCACCTTGGCATGCGTCCGCGTAGGCTGGCCCTGTGACCGGACGCCCGACCCTGACCCAGCGCCGCCGTGAGGCCACCCGACTGGAGATCGCCCGTACCGCCGCCGCGCTCTTCGCCGAGCGCGGAGCCGAGGCGGTCACCGCCGAGGAGATCGCCCTCGCCGCGGGCATCTCGCTGCGCACCTTCTACCGGTACTTCTCCGTCAAGGAGGACGCCGTCGCCCCGCTGCTCGCGTCGGGCGGGCAGGAGTGGGTGGAGCTGTTCGCGGCGAGCCCGGCCGACCTGCCGCTGCGCGAGGCGCTGGAGCGCGCGGCGGTCGCGTCGCTGACCCCGGCCGACGAGGCGCGGGCGGAGATGATGCGGTGGGCCCGCGGCCTGCTGCGCGACCCGAAGCTGAGCGCCACCTGGCAGCGGGTCCACGCCGACTCGGAGGCGCGGCTGCGGGTCGCCCTCACCGAGCGCTGCCCGGACGGCACCGACCCGCTGGAGATCCGGCTGGCCGCCGCCGCCGCGACCGCGGCGATCCGGGTGGCCCTGGAGCAGTGGGCCTCCTCCGACGCGCCCCTCGCCGGCCCGGGCTCCCCGCAGGACCTCGGCGCGCGCTGCATGCGCGAGCTCACGGCGGGGCTGCGGCTCTGGGAGCGGGTGGGCTGAGCCCGGGTGCAGCCCACCCCGCCCGCTCCGGCTGACGGAGGACGGCCGACCGCTGACAGATTTCAGATGACAACTTTCGAAATCTGTTATCTGAACGTTGTCATCTGTCAGCCCGGCTCCCCGTCACCTCCCAGCCGCGGTCAGCTTCCTCCCAGCTGGCGTTAGGGTTGGTCCTCGCGCCCCGGCGGGGGAACCGGGGTGACCTCCTCGGATGTCCCCAGCGGAGGGGACTGGAGTTCGAGGCGTGGGAGCAAGCGGGACATGGGTCTGACGAGCCACAAGGTGCTGGCGCTGACCGCACTGATCGCGGTCGTGATGATGGTCGGCACGGTCTGGCTGTGGCCCAGACTCGCGAAGAAGACCTGGCAGTCGGTGCTCGGCCGGATCGGCGCACTGCTCGCCACCCAGCTCGCGGTGCTCGCCGCGCTCGGCCTGGTCGCGAACAACTACTTCGCCTTCTACAGCAGTTGGGACGACCTGCTGGGCACCGGCGACACCGGCCCGGTGGTCATCCACAACAAGGCGGACGCCTCCGGCCGGCTGATGGTGGAGACGATGGGCCAGGCCGCGGTCAAGGGCGGTGGCGCGATGGGCCGCGAGCCCGCCCAGTCCGGCGAGATCCGCAAGGTCCGGATAGACGGCGCGGCCAGCCGGCTGTCCACCGAGGGTTACGTCTACCTGCCCCCGCAGTACTTCCAGCCGGAGTACGCCCAGAAGCAGTTCCCGGCCGTGATCGTCAGCACCGGATTCCCAGGAATCGCCGAGAACCTGATCACCCGCTTCAACTACCCGGGCGCCGCGCTCAAGCTGCTGCAGGAGGGGCGGATGCAGCCGACCGTCATGGTCCTGGTGCGCCCCTCGCCCGCGCTGCCCCAGGACACCGAGTGCGAGGACGTCCCGAACGGCCCGCAGTCCGACACCTACTTCACCAAGGACGTGCCCTCGGCGATCCAGGCCAGCTACCGGGTCTCCACCGACCCGCAGGCCTGGGCCTTCATGGGTAACTCGACCGGCGGCTACTGCGCGCTCAAGCTGGCCATGCGCCACCCGGACGTCTTCCCGACCGCCGTCGCCCTCTCCGCCTACTACGACGCCGCCGACGACCCGACCACGGGCGACCTCTTCGGGGGCAGCAAGCAGCGCCGCGACGAGGCCAACCTGCTGTGGCGGCTGAAGAACCTGCCGCAGCCGAAGGTGTCCGTGCTGCTGGCCGGCACCAAGAAGGGCGACGGCGACTACCGGCAGCAGACCGAGGCCTTCGTCGACGGGGTGCAGAGCCCGATGAAGGTCTCGTACAGCATGCTGGAGAACGGCGGCCACAACTTCGAGACCTGGAGCGCCCTGCTGCCCTCCTCGCTGGAGTGGCTGTCCCAGCACCTCAAGGTGCCGAACCAGTCCGCATGAGCCTGACCGGCCGGGCCTGACCGACCGAATGACCGAACCCCCGGAGCCACGGCCCCGGGGGTTCGGTCATTCGGTCATGCGATCGGTCCGGTCGTTCAGGAGCCGTACGGCCCCCGCGCGGCGGTCCCGCCGCTCAGGCCACCCGCTCCAGCGTCCCGGTGTGCAGCTGGCCGACCCGGCCGCCCTCGCCCTCGAAGGTCCAGAAGGCCCGCACGGTCAGCCTGCCGAGGTCCATCACATGGCTGACGGTGATCCCGCTCTGCTCGGTCCAGCTGACGAAGTAGATCTCCGGCGCGACCTCGGCGACGTGCAGGCGCACGTCCTCCCACTGGCCCGCGGACTCGCCGAGGCCCTCCCAGCGCAGCCGCGTGCCGTCGGCCGAGTAGGTGTTGCGGAAGGCCGCGCCGTTGTCGACCCGGAAGAGGTAGGTGCGGCCGGCGAAGGCGGGCAGGGGCGCGGTCATGGTGGGGCGGGTCCTCGTCTCTGTCAGGTCGTGGCGAGCACCCGGTCGGGCTCGCCGCTCTTGTGCACGGCGGATGATGTCAGGCTTCCAATTTATCCGACCGGGCGCACTCGGTCAGGCAAAGGCCACGGTACGGTCCGCCACCACGCGGCGGCCCGGGTGTGCGACCGGCACATGGGCAGGGCCGCGCGCCGGCCCTAGCGTCCGGCCATGAGACGTACCCCCACACGCCCCGGCCCCGCGAGACGCGTCCCCACCGCCCTCGCCGCCGTGCTCCTGACCCTCGCCGCCGCCCTGCTCGGCACCCCCACCGCCGCGCAGGCGGGCACGGCCCGGGCCGCGGCCGCCGCCCCCCTCACCCTGGAAGCGACCTTCCCCGCCCCCGGCAACGGCTGGGCCAAGGTCGAGCGCTACCTCGACACCACCCCCGGCTTCGGCGCCGAGCAGTTCCCCGCCGACGGCCGCGGCGACCAGGACGGCGCCCGCCGGACGTACTTCGGCACCGGTCGGCCCTCCTCCGCCCGGTTCCTGCTCTACTCCGCCGCGGGCTGGGACACCGGCGCCCAGGCCACCCCCGTCCTGCTGGTCCACGGCGCCAACGACAACGCCGACCGGGCCTGGGCGAACCCGGGGGAGAGCGGCGCCTGCGGTGCCGCGAACTGCCCGTCCACCGGGCTCGCCCAGTACCTGGCCGGCACCGGCCACCGGGTCTTCGCGATCGGCTTCGCCCACAAGCACGGCGACAACCTGCTCCAGGCGCAGGCGGTCGGCGACGCGGTCGCGCTGATCCGGGCCCGGCTCGGGGTCCCCCAGGTCGACGTGGTGGCCTGGAGCAAGGGCGAGGTCGCCGCCCGGGCGTACGTGTCCTCGGTGAAGCCCTCCTGGGGGAGGGCGTACGCGGGCGACGTGCGCCGGCTGGTCACGCTGGGCGGGCCGCACGGCGGGCTCGACTACGTGTACGCGCACGGCTGGGACTTCGACCTGGTGACCTGGCCCGCCTGCGGCGGCACCGCCAACGCGCCGTCCCCGCACCTCTCCATGACCTGCTACGGCACGTACACCGCGCAGCCCTGCCTCGGGGTGCTGCCGAGCGGCGGCTACGACTGCTACCCGGGCCAGCGCCAGCTGCTCGCCCGCTGGGACGGCACCTACGGGGTGGACAGCAGTGCGCAGGACTGGTGGACCACCTACTACGGCGGCCAGGGCTTCTACACCTCCGGCCAGGGCATCCAGGCGGCGATCGACGCGGGCTCGCTGATCGCCCCGCTCCGGCAGGCCGGCATCCCGGCCGCGGTGCGCACCTACCTGCTGGCGGGCGGGTCCGCCGACATCCCGGGCGTGCTCAACGAGGGCCGCGGGCCGAGCGACGGCCTGGTCTTCACCGCGAGCGCGCTGGACACCACCGGCATCGCGACGGTCGGCGGCACCCGGCTGCTCGGCGGCCTGAACCACCTGGAGCTCGCCTGGGCGCCGGACGCGGCGAGCCAGGTCAACGCCTGGCTGGGCTGAGCCTCAAGCCGGTCAACTCGACTGCCGCACGGGGCCGTTGGTCGGCACCACGGCGGGTGCGGCGCCCCGCCCGCCACCGGCAGGACGGTCCCGTCGGCAGGGCCGACCCCGCCGACGGGACCGCGCGGCCCACACGGCTCAGGAACCGGCGGCCGTCCCGGCCACCGTGATGTCGAACGGCTGCCGGTTGTTGCCCTCGTACCGGTCGTCCGCGCTGCGCACCGCGACCGAGCCGCCGCTCAGCCTGCCCTCCGGCAGGTCCGGGGCGAGCCGGACCGGGATGAGGGCGGTCGCGCTGCGCCCCTCCCGCAGCCCGGGCGCGAACACGCACCGCACGACGCGGCCACGGCTCACCACCTGGCAGGTGGACGGGAAGAACGGGCCCTCCGGGCTGACGCCCTCCGGCAGGGTGATCGCGACCGTGAACGGGGAGGCGGTGGTCTCCGGGCCGCCGTTGCCGACGAAGGCGTGGATGGTGGTGGTGCCGCCGGGCGCGGCCGCGTCCGGGTCGATCCGGACCACCTCCAGGTCGGAGTCGGACGGTCGCGCGGCGGCCTCGGCCGTCCCGGACCCGGCGGTGGACCCGGCCCCGGACCCGGCCCCGGACCCGGCTCCGGGCTTGGCCGGGGCCGGCAGGGTCGAGGCGGTGGGCGTCGCCGGTGCGGGCAGGGTGGACGGCGAGGGCGTACCGGCCGCGACGACCTCCACGGCGGGCCGGGGCTCGGGCCGCCGCAGCGCCCAGACCGGGTCGGTGGCCAGTACCGTCACCGCGCACCCCGCCGCCACGGCCGCGACCAGCCCGGCCCCGCCGAACCCCCGGCCCCTCGCGGCGCGCCGTACGCCACCGGCCCGTACGCCATCGCTCCGGACCTCACCTCCCCGGACCCCACCGCCCCGCGCGCCCTCCCATGCGTCCCGGTACTGCTGCTCCATCCCCGCTCACCCTGCCCTCGTGTCCCGGCCGCCCGCGCCGTTGCGGGCCGCGTCGGCACCAGGGTGGCGGAGCCACCGCCGGAGCCGGGCGGCAACCCGCCCGTCGTCCGCCCGAACGGATGACGCGGCACGCCGTGCCAACCGGGTCGGCGGGCAAGGGAGGTTGACGTTCCGTCAGGGAGCGAGGACCTGCCCCAGCCGGCTCGCGATCTGGTGCATCACCGGCACCAGCGAGGCGGCCCCGGCCTGTTCCTCCAGGGCCCGGATGCGGGCCTCCGGGCCGGAGACCGAGAGCGCGGTGGGCGTCGGCGCGCCCGGGACGGCGAGCGCGATGCAGCGGACGCCGATCTCCTGCTCCTGGTCGTCGACCACGTAGCCGCGCTCGCGCGCCTCGGCGAGCTGGCGCATCAGCTCCTGCGGGTCGGTGACCGTGTACTCGGTGTGCGCGGGCAGCGGGTTGGGGCCGAGCACGGCGCGGGCCTCGTCCTCGGGCAGCTGGGCGAGCAGCGCCTTGCCGACGCCGGTGCAGTGCGGCTGCACCCGTCGGCCGACCTCGGTGAACATCCGCATCGAGCGGCGCGACTGCACCTGGCCGACGTACACCACCTCGCCGCCCTCCAGCACCGCCAGGTTGGCGGTCTCGCCGGTGGCCTCCATGAGCTCGGCCAGGTACGGGCGGGCCCAGCTGCCGAGCAGCCGGCCGGCCGTCTCGCCGAGCCGGATCAGCCGGGGGCCGAGGGTGTAGCGGCGCGCGGTGTCCTGGCGGACATAGCCCTGCTGCACGAGGGTACGAACCAACCGGTGGATGGTCGGCATCGGGAGGCCGGACGTGGTGGAGAGCTCGCTGAGGGTGGCCACGCCGCCGGAGTCGGCCAGCGCCTCCAGGAGTTGGAAGGCGCGTTCGACGGACTGCACGCCGCCGCCCGCGCGGTCGGCGCCTGTCGTCGATGCTGGGTCGGGGGTCGCAACCACCGGCGTTTCCTTCACTGTCGGGGAGGAGTAGAGTCCCGGCGATCTCTTCAACAAACCGTTGAAATTCTGTATCGCGGAAACTAGTCTCCACCTTACAGAATCGAACTCGCCGACAGGCGGGTACCGATCGAGGAAGTTCCCTGAGGAAGTTCCCACCGGAGCTCCCTCCGCCAGGCTCAACCGTCTTAGGAGTGTCCTGCTCATGGCTGCAGATCAGGGGCCCGTCGGCGCCTCGCCCGCCGCTCCGGTCGTCACTGTCGCCGGTCCTCGCGTCCGCCGGGCGGAGGAGGTGCTCACTCCGGAGGCGCTCGCCTTCGTCGCCGGGCTCCATCGGGCCTTCGAGGGGCGCCGACAGGAGCTGCTGGCCGGGCGGAAGGCCCGCCGTGCCGAGATCGCCGCCACCGGCGCGCTGGACTTCCGCCCCGACACCGCCGACATCCGGGCCGGGGACTGGAAGGTCGCCGAGGCGCCCCGCGCCCTCCAGGACCGCCGGGTCGAGATCACCGGGCCGACCGACCGCAAGATGGTCGTCAACGCGCTCAACTCCGGGGCGCGGATCTGGCTCGCGGACTTCGAGGACGCCACCTCCCCGACCTGGGAGAACGTGGTCGGCGGCCAGGCCAACCTGACCGACGCCTTCGAGGGCCGGATCGACTTCACCGGCGCGGCCGGCAAGGCGTACACCCTCAAGCCCGCCGCCGAGCTCGCCACCGTCGTGGTCCGCCCCCGCGGCTGGCACCTGGACGAGAACCACCTGCTGGTCGACGGCACCCCGGTGGCCGGCGCGTTCGTCGACTTCGGCCTCTACTTCTTCCACAACGCCGCCCGGCTGCTGGCCAAGGGCGCCGAGGACCCCAACTCCGGCCCGTACTTCTACCTGCCGAAGACCGAGGGCCACCTCGAGGCCCGGCTGTGGAACGACGTGTTCACCCACGCCCAGGCCGAACTCGGCATCCCGCACGGCACGATCCGGGCGACCGTGCTGATCGAGACCATCACCGCCGCGTTCGAGATGGACGAGATCCTCTACGAGCTGCGCGACCACGCGGCCGGCCTCAACGCCGGGCGCTGGGACTACCTGTTCTCGATCGTCAAGAACTTCCGCGACGCCGGCGAGCACTACATCCTGCCGGACCGCAACACCGTCACCATGGCCTCGCCGTTCATGGCCGCCTACACCCGGCTGCTGGTGCGGACCTGCCACCGGCGCGGCGCCCACGCGATCGGCGGCATGGCCGCGTTCATCCCGAGCCGCCGCGACCCGGAGGTCAACGCGGCCGCGCTGGAGAAGGTCAAGGCGGACAAGGACCGCGAGGCCGGGAACGGCTTCGACGGCTCCTGGGTCGCCCACCCCGACCTGGTGCCGGTCGCCCGGGCCTCCTTCGACGCGGTGCTCGGCGAGCGGCCCCACCAGAAGGACAACCCCGGCCCGGCCGAGCCGGTGACCGCCGCCCAGCTCCTCGACATCGCCGGAGCCGGCGGCACCTGCACCCGCGCGGGGCTGCACAACGCCGTCCAGGTCGGCATCCGCTACATCGAGGCCTGGCTGCGCGGGCTCGGGGCCGTCGGCATCTTCAACATGATGGAGGACGCCGCCACCGCCGAGATCTCCCGCTCGCAGATCTGGCAGTGGATTCACAACGGGGTCGTGCTGTCCGACACCGGCGAGAAGGCCACCGCCGACCTGGTCCGCTCCCTGGTCGCCGCGGAGCTGGCCGAACTCCTCGCCGAGCTGGGCGAGGAGGCCTACGGCGCCGGCCGCTGGCCGGAGGCCGCCCGGCTCTTCGAACAGGTCGCCCTGGCCGAGGAGTTCGTGGACTTCCTGACCCTCCCCGCGCTCCCGCTGCTGGGCTGATCCCGACCTGCCCGCCGGAGCCTGCCCGGCTGCGGTGCGCCGGCGGTCCACCACTCCGTTCCGTACGGCGACGAATCCCACCCGTCCTCTCGTCGCCGTACGGAACGGTCTTGTCCACGTAAGGAGTTCACCCATGGCGCGCATGTTCTTCAACGGCCAGGCAATGGTCGGCGGTCCCTTCCACGCGAAGGTCGCCGACTCGCTGATCGGGCCGGCCAGGACCGCCCCCGGTTACCGCTTCTTCTCCATCGACCACAGCGGCGGCACGGACGTCTGCCCGGGACTGCTGGCCGACCCGGAGGCGGACACCGCCATCGAGGGCGAGCTGTACGACATCCCCCTGGAGCGGCTGCGGGACGTCATCCTGCCGGGGGAGCCGCGGGAGCTGGAACTGGGCGTCATCGAGCTGGAGGACGGCTCCGCGTGCCTGTCCATGCTGCTCTCCCGGGGCGAGCTGGAGCGCGGCGTCCACCGGGAGATCACCCACCACGGCGGCTGGCGCGCCTACCTGGCGTCGATCGGGCGCACGGCCTGACGGCTGCCGCCGGGTGCGCCGGCAGCCCCGGACCCTCGCCGTGGGTCCGGGGCTGCGGTCCGCGCACCGGTGACGGCGAACAGACGACAGAGAACAGCTGACAGATAACAGATAACAGATGACGAAAGTTGTCAGCTGTCATCCGTCCGCCGCTGTCGTCCGTCCGTCGCCCCGAGGTGCGCGGAGCCCGGGGGCGCACCGTCCCTGGGCGCCCCCGGAGTACGGGGTGGGCGTCGAACCGGCCCCGGACCGGACCGAACCGGCGCTAGACCGGACCGACTCAGACCGGACCGGCCCTAGACCGGACGCGCCGCCAGCTCGCGGGCGGCGCGGGCGCAGTCGCGTGCGATCCGGTCCTCGTTGACGGTGGTCAGCTGCCCCTTCTCGACCACCGCGTTGCCGTTGACGAACAGCACCGACAGTGGCGGCAGCGCGCCGAAGGTGAGCGCGGCGACCGGGTCGGCGATGGACGAGTGCATGACCCCGTCGATCTTCCACAGCGCCAGGTCGGCGAGCTTGCCGACCTCGATCGAGCCGATCTCGTCCTGCCGGCCGAGCACCCGGGCGCCGCCCATGGTGCCCAGGCGCAGCGCCTGCCGCCCGGTCAGCGCGGCGGGGGAGCCGTGCAGCCGGTTGATCAGCAGGGCGTTGCGCAGCTCCGTACCGAGCTCGCCGGACTCGTTGGAGGCGGTGCCGTCCACCCCGAGCCCGACCGGGACGCCGGCCCGGAGCATGTCGGGCACCCGCGCGATCCCGGCCGCCAGGCGGGCGTTGGAGGACGGGCAGTGGGCGACGCCGGTGCCGGTCTCGGCGAACTTGGCGATGTCGGAGTCGTTCATGTGCACGCAGTGCGCCATCCAGACGTCTTCGCCGAGCCAGCCCACCGACTCGAAGTAGTCGGTCGGCCCCATGCCGAACAGCTCCTTGCAGAACGCCTCCTCCTCGGCCGTCTCCGAGCCGTGGGTGTGCAGCCGGACGCCCTTGCGGCGGGCGAGTTCGGCGGACTGCCGGAGCAGGTCGGTGGAGACGGAGAAGGGGGAGCAGGGCGCGAGGGCGATGTGCAGCATCGAGCCGAAGGAGGAGTCGTGGTAGCGGTCCACGGCGGTCTCGGAGGCGGCCAGGATGTCGTCCAGCTCCTCGACCGCGTGGTCCGGCGGCAGCCCGCCGTCCTTCTTCGAGCGGTCCATCGAGCCGCGCAGCGCGGTGAAGCGCAGGCCGAGCTCCTGGACGGCCTCGATGGAGGCGCCGAGGATGTCGCCGCCGTCCTTCGGGAAGACGTAGTGGTGGTCCGAGGCGGTGGTGCAGCCGGACTTGAGCAGCGCGGCGGCGGAGCCCTGGCTCGCGGCGTGCACGAGCCGCTCGTCGATCCGCGCCCAGGTCGGGTAGAGGGCGACCAGCCAGTCGAACAGGATGTCGTCCTGGGCCAGGCCGCGGGTGATCCACTGGTAGAAGTGGTGGTGGGTGTTGACCAGGCCGGGGGTGGCCAGGTGGCCCTCGCCGTTGATCCGGCGCACCACGTTGTCCAGCCACGCGGGGGCGGGGCCGTCGCCCACCGCCTCGATGGTGTTGCCGAGGAGGACCACGTGGCCGCGGGCGTACTCGGTGTCGTTCGCGTCCACGGTGGCGATCGCGACGTTCTCGATCACGGTCCGCTGGTCGGTGGGCGGGGGCTGGACTGCCATGGCGTGACTCCTAGGGGGGAGGGCCGGGAGGGGTGCGCACCGTGGTGCGCGCCCCTCCCGGGGCCGGTCAGGACGGCGTCGCCGTCGGAACCGTGGGACCTGTCGGCATCGACGGCACCGCGGGAGCGGTCGGAGCAGCCGGCACCGTCGCGTCGGAGCCCTGGCCGGGCCTGGAGCGACGGGCGGCCCCGACGTGGTGGAAGAGCAGGTTGAGCAGGACGGCCACCACGCAGCCGGCCGATATCCCCGAGTGCAGCAGGGTCCGGGCGGCCTCCGGGAAGGAGTCGTAGAACGTCGGCGCGGCGATCGGGACGATGCCGACCCCGAGCGAGACGGACACCAGGATGGTGTTCGACCCGGACTCCATGCCGGCCTCCGCGAGGGTGCGGATGCCGCTGGCCGCGACCGTGCCGAAGAGCACGATCCCGGCGCCGCCGAGGACGGGCTGCGGCACCAGGGAGACGACCGAGCCCAGCACGGGGAACAGCCCCAGCAGGACCAGGATGCCTCCGCCGGCCGCGACCACGAAGCGGCTGCGGATCTTCGTCAGCGCCACCAGCCCGATGTTCTGGGCGAAGGCGCTGGCGGCGAAGCCGTTGAAGACGGGGCTGAGCGCGGTGGCCAGGCCGTCGGCCCGCAGGCCGGCGGCGAGGGTGGGTTCGTCCGCCTCGCGGTCGACGATCCTGCCGAGGGCGAGCATGTCGGCGGTGGACTCGGTCATCGCGACCACCATGACGATGCACATCGAGACGATCGCGGCGGCGTCGAACACGGGTGCGCCGAAGTGGAACGGGGAGGGGAGCGAGAAGACCTTCGCGTCCTTGACCGCGCCGAAGTCGGCGAGCCCCAGCGGGAAGGCGATCAGGGTGCCGAACGCCAGGCCGATGAGCAGGGACAGCTGCTGCCAGAACCCGCGCAGCAGCCGGTTGCAGAGCACCACCGCGACGAGGGTGATCGCGGCGAGGCCGACGGCCCGCATGGAGCCGTACCCGGGGGCGCCCGGCGAACCGCCGCGCGCCCAGTTGACCGCCACCGGGAGCAGGGACACCCCGATGAGGGTGATCACGGTGCCCTGGACGACCGGGGGGAAGAACCGGATGAGCTTGCAGAAGTACGGTGCCGCGAGGAAGCACAGGAGCCCCGCGACGATCACCGCTCCGAAGATCACCGGGAGGGCCTCCTTCGGTCCTCCCGTCTTCTCGATGGAGCCCTTGGCGATGGCGATCATGGGCGCGACCCCCGCGAAGGAGACGCCGTTCACGAACGGCAGCCGCGCGCCGATCTTCCAGATGCCGAGGGTCTGGAGGAGGGTGGCCAGTCCGGCGGTGAACAGGCTGGCCGAGATGAGCAGGGCGAGTTCGGCGGGGGAGAGCCCGACGCCGGCGCCGACGATGAGCGGGGGTGCGACGACCCCCGCGTACATCGCGGCGACGTGCTGGAGTCCGGTGGAGAACAGCTTCACCGGGGGCAGCAACTCGTCCACGGGATGGGTTCCGGGCCGGGGCGGCTTGCCGGTGCGGTGCGCCGGCGTGCCGTCCGTGCCGTCCGGGTCCTGCGTTCTCTCCGGGGTGGAACCGCCGTCTGTACTGGTGGTGTTGCTGGGTGCCATGTCGAGCCCCTCTTGTGCCCGTGGCTCCCGGCGCGCCCGTGGCGCTGGAGTGCGGCTGGTGCTGGTGCTGGTACGACCGGGGGCGGGACGGCGGTGCAAGGATCCCTCGGCCGGGCTCTCCAGTGCCCCGGGCCGGCCGCCGCGAGGCAGACACGAACTCCGGTGGGTGGGGGTGGAGGTGGAGAAGAACTAACTGGTGCGGGTGGTGCCTGGTGATGGGGCCGGTGGGGCGGCCCGCCCGGCCGTCCGGCCCGTGGGGACCGGGGGATGCGGCGATTCCGGGCGGCGTCCACCTGGTGGTGCGGGTGCTGAGGGTGCCGAGGGTGGGGGAGGTCAGGCGACCGGGATGACCGGGACGACGCCCTCGCGGTGCACGGTGCCCTCGATCAGGCCGTACATGCGGTCGGCGGCGAAGTAGACCTCGTTCTCGTTCTTGAGGCCGAACGGCTCCAGGTCGACCAGGAAGTGGTGCTTGTTCGGCAGTTCGAGGCGGACCTCGTCCACCTCGGCGCGGTTGTTGAGGACCCGGGTGCCCATCGCGTGCAGGGTCTGCTGCAGCGAGTAGGAGTAGGTCTCGGCGAACGCCTCCAGCAGGTGCCGCTTCACGTGGGTGTAGGAGCGGTTCCAGTTGGGCTGGGCCTCGCCGTCCCGGCCGCTGTAGCCGAACTTCCAGCGGGCGGTGACCTGGGTGGCGAGGATGCGGTCGTACGCTTCCTGGAGGGTGGTGTAGCCGTCCTTGATGTAGCCCCAGAACTCCGAGTTGGTGGAGTTCATGACGACCAGGTCCTTCAGGCCGGATATGACCTGGACGGACTCCCCGTCGTAGACGATCTCGCTGGTGCGGACCTCCTGGCCGTTGCGGACGAAGGAGTGGCCGACCTCCTCCGAGCCGATGAAGCGGGCCGAGCTGTCCGGCGTCCGGATCCGGTCCCAGGAGTACTCCTCGATCCGGATCCGGGCGCTGTGCACGACGCCGCGTTCGGTGTCGTCGACGAAGTGGCGGGCCAGGAGGATGCCGAACGCCTCGGCCGACTCGATGCCGTGCTCCTTGGCGAAGGCGTAGACGGTGTTCTTGGTGGTGTCGGTGGGAAGGCAGTTGGCGTTGGACCCGGTGAGGTGGACGTCCTCGAACTCGCCGCGGAGCGAGACCGAGACGTTCAGGTCCTTGATCTCGTGCCGGGTGGAGTCGCGGTGGATCCGGACGATGCGGTTCTCCGCCTTGCCGTACTGGTTCTGACCGAGCACGTGGGCCATGACGTGGCTCCTAAGCTTTCCAGGTCGGTCCACTAGCTTCCGCGGTAGACCGAGTATCCGAACGGGTTGAGCAGCAACGGCACGTGGTAGTGGTGCTGTTCGGGCGCGACCGTGAAGACGATCGAGACCTCGGGGAAGAACGGCGGCTCGGCGGACGTGGACGCGGAGTACGCGCCGGTGTCGAAGAGCAGCCGGACGACCGAGCCCGCCTCCACGGCCGGCAGGTCCTTGACCCGGCCGTCGGAGTCCGTGGCGGAGGTGCCGAGCACCTGCCAGCCACCCTCGGTGTGCAGTGCGAGCTCGACCGGGACGCCCTCGGCCGGTCGGCCGAGGCTGGTGTCGAGCACGTGGGTGGAGATGCCAGTCATGGGTGAAGTGACCTTACTGATGGCAGAAGTGATGGTGCGTCAGCATCAGTGGATGCCGGAAGTGTCTGGCAAGGAGGATGAGAGAAAGCGCGATATGACTGAGCGTCAGGGAGCGTCGAGCAGGCGGTCGAGCCGGATGTCGTTGATCTTGCGCAGCTCCCCGCGGACGATCTCCGCCTCGGTGGCGGCGTCGTTGGGGTGGCGTTCGCGCAGGGCGGCGAGCATGCCGACCGCGGTGCGGCCGGTCGCGCAGATCAGGAACACGTGGCCGAACTTGGCCTCGTAGGCGGCGTTGGCCTCGTGCAGCGCGTCGAGGACCGCCTGGTCCACGCCCTGGATTCCGGCCTGTTCGCGCTCGGAGACGGCGTCGCCGGCCGTCGGCCTGCCGATCCGGGCGTGGCCGGCCATCGCGTCGCGCAGGTCCTCGGTCGTCAGTGACGCCATGGCCGCCGCGTTGGCGGCGAGCAGGGTGTCGCGGTCGGACCAGGGCCGGGCCGCGGCGACCGCGGCGGCCCAGCGGGGGCTGGAGCAGACCTCCAGCAGGATCCCTTCCAGTGCCGCGGCATCGGTCGCGGCCAGGACGTCAAGGGTGTGGGGGTGGTTGGTCACGGGTGGACCTCCTGAAGAGTGGTGCCACCCGGAAAAGCTAGATCGGCCCCACCCGGCCGTCAACACTTTGTTGAACGGTTGGTGGTTACGTTTTGAACCGGGCCCCGATGCCGGGCCCTTTCGTGTGCGATTCGCCAAGTGTGCCCCGCCGCAGGCCGATCCGGTCCTGTCGTGTCGGCGGGGTCACCCGTTCGGAAGCCCCCGGGGCGGGGGCGCGCACACGCCCCGGAGGGCGTCGAGCCGGAGTGTCAGGACGACTTCGCGCCGTCCTGGCGGTTCAGGTAGTTGTACACGGTGAAGCGGCTGACGCCCAGGGCGGAGGCGACGGTCTCCACGCCGTG
The DNA here is from genome assembly GCF_053598475.1 of Kitasatospora sp. NPDC001119. Lineage (NCBI taxonomy): Bacteria > Bacillati > Actinomycetota > Actinomycetes > Kitasatosporales > Streptomycetaceae > Kitasatospora > Kitasatospora sp. NPDC001119. The sequence continues at coordinate 253,177 of NZ_JBSFKI010000001.1, read as the reverse complement.
GCGGACGGTGAAGGCGCCGCGCTCCTCCAGCAGGGCGACGACCCGCTGCTTCTCCAGGCGGTCGAGCTCGGCCAGCGGGCGGCCGTCGAACTGCCGGGTCATCTCGGCGAGCAGCCGGTCCAACGCGCTGCTCAGGTGCGGCAGTCGGACGGCCAGGGCCGGGGTGCCCTCCCACTCCAGGACCACGTCGTCGGGCTTCGCCTCGTCCAGCGGGACGTGCGTCGCGCCGACCGCGGCCAGCAGCGGCTTCACCGCCGCGGCGAGCGGGTGTTCCACGTTCTCGGTCACGGCGTACCGTCCTCCTCGCCCAGCACGCTGACCTGGACCGAGATCCGGGTCGCCCCGGCGTCCAGGGTCTCCTTGAGCAGCTTGGTCACCGCGGCGAGGACCTGCTCGGCCCCGCCCTCGGCGCCGGTGCCGAAGGGGCCGACCGAGACGTCCAGGCCGGCGTCGTCGACCACCCGGCGAGCCGCCGCGGCGTGCTCCGGGAACGTGTCCAGTTCGAACGGTTCTGTCGTGAACTCCACCATCAATCGCACGGGGTCACTGTAGCGAGCGGGGGTGCGGGCGGGCAGGGGTCGGGGGATCGAACGGTCCGGCCCCCGCGGACGGCGCGCCGCCGGTGTGGCCTCGGGGTGCCCTCGGGGCTGCCCCGGCGTGCCCTCGGGGCACCCGGCAGGGCCCCTCGGGACTGCTTCAACAAAATGTTGCGACTCCCTTGACACCCGCTCGGCGGGCCGGAGATGCTTCCACTACACAGAATCCCTCTTCCGGATCGTGGAAGTTGCGGATGAAGGAAGAGAGATGAGAGGTGAGCGACGTGACGGCGGCTGCCAAGCACGGCTTCACGGTCAACCTGTCGATCCTGTTCGGCGAACTGCCGCTCCTGGAGCGCCCCGCCGCGGCCGCCGCGGCCGGCTTCACCGCCGCCGAACTGTGGTGGCCCTTCGGCGCGGAGCATGACCCCTCGCAGGCCGAACTGGACGCGCTGCGCAAGGCGTTCACCGACGCCGGCGTGCGGCTCACCGGCCTCAACCTCCTGGACGACCTGAGCAAGGGCGCCCGCGGAACCGTCTCGGTGCCCGCCGAGCGGGACCGCTTCCGCGCCAACCTCCCGGTCGCCGCCGAACTCGCCGCCTCGCTCGGCGCCACCGCGCTCAACGCGCTGTACGGCAACCGGGTCGAGGGCGTCGACCCGGCCGAGCAGGACGCGCTCGCGCTGGAGAACCTGGTGCTCGCCGCGCGGGCCGCGCACGGGATCGGCGCCGTCCTGCTGATCGAGGCCCTGAACAGGGCCGAGTCGCCGGACTACCCGCTGGTCTCGGCCGCCGCCGCGGTCGAGGTGGTCGACCGGGTCAACGCCGCCACCGGTCTGGGGAACGCCAGATTCCTCTGCGACCTGTACCACCTGGCCAGGAACGGCGAGGACCTGGCGGCGGTCATCGACACCCACGCCGACCGCATCGGCCACGTGCAGATCGCCGACACCCCGGGCCGCAACGAGCCCGGCACCGGCGAGCTGGACTTCGAGGACCTGTTCGCCCGGCTCACGGCCGCGGGCTACGCGGGCTCCATCGGTCTGGAGTACCGCCCCTCCGGCGGCGTCAGCGCCGACAGCTTCGGGTGGCTGCCGCGCGAGCTGCGCGCCGCGCAGTAGCGGAGCCGCCCAGCCGCGCCCCGCCGAGCAGTGCCCGGTTCGAGCGGCGGGCAGCGCACCGCCGACCCACCCGACCTCCCACCCGCACACGTAAGGAACTCGACGCGATGAGCCGCAAGATCGCCTTCATCGGCCTCGGCATCATGGGCAGCCCGATGGCCGCCAACCTGGTCAAGGCCGGCCACCACGTCACCGGCTTCAACCTCACCCGGCCGCCGATCGACGCCCTGGTCGCGCTCGGCGGCCACGGCGCCGGCAGCATCGCGGAGGCGGTCAGGGACGCCGAGGTGGTCATCACCATGGTCCCGGCCGACCCGCAGGTCGAGCAGGTCGTCCTGGGGGAGGGCGGCGTGCTGGAGAACGCCAGGCCCGGCACCCTGGTGATCGACATGTCCTCGATCACCCCGCAGACCTCGATCAGGGTCGAGGCCGCCGCCAGGGAGAAGGGCGTCCGCACCCTGGACGCCCCGGTCTCCGGCGGCGAGGCCGGCGCCGTCGAGGCCGTCCTGTCGATCATGGTCGGCGGTGCGGCCGAGGACTTCGCCGAGGCCAGGCCGCTGTTCGACGCGCTGGGCACCACGGTCGTCCACGTCGGCCCGGCCGGCGCCGGCCAGACTGTCAAGGCCGCCAACCAGCTGATCGTCGCGGTCAACATCCAGGTGCTCGCCGAGGCCGTGGTGTTCCTGGAGAACGCCGGCGTCGACCTCGCGGCCGCGCTGGACGTGCTCGGCGGCGGCCTGGCCGGCTCCACCGTGCTCAACCGCAAGCGGGCGAACATGCTGAACCGCGAGTTCGCCCCCGGCTTCCGGATCGACCTGCACCACAAGGACATGGGCATCGTCACCGACGCCGCCCGCGCCGTGGGCGCCGCGCTGCCGGTCGGCGCCGTGGTGGCCCAGCTGGTCGCCTCCGCCCGGGCCAACGGCGACGGCTCGCTCGACCACTCGGCGCTGCTGCGCGGCGTCGAGCGGCTCTCCGGGCGCGAGGTCGCGTAACCGCCGGGGGCTCCCGCGCGGAGCCCCCGGCCCCGAACTCCTCCTGGTGGCGTGTACCTATCCGGTCGTGCCCGCGCCGCCAGGAGGCCGGACCCGACCGGCGTGCGGGCCGGGGCTCATCCGCCCGCCCGTCGGTCGATCCAGGCCGGTGACGCGTACGTCCCCCTGGGGGCACTTCGGTCGTGCCTGGTACGCGTCGCCAGGCTCCCTCCCCGCCGAGGGGAGCCCTTCGTACGTCGGAAGCGGGACGAGGGGAACGGCGGGGAGGGGGCGCACCCTCCCGGAGCGGGCCGCTCCGGACACCACGGCCTCCCCGGCTTCCCCGGCCTCCCCGGCCGAGGCGCTGGCCACCCGGAGCACCCGGGCCCATGCTGGACGCACGTCAGCCGGACGCACGTCCCGGAACCACCGCCAGACCCGTACGGAAGCGAGGAGCGCGCCATGCCCCCCACCCCCCACCAGGGCCATGTGGTCGTTGCCCCCGACAAGTTCAAGGGCAGCCTGGAGGGTGCCGAGGCGGCGGCCCGGATCGCGGCCGGCATCCGGCGCGCCGCGCCCGGCACCGAGGTGCGCGAACTGCCCGTCGCCGACGGCGGCGAGGGCACCCTGGCCGCCGCGCTCGCGGCCGGCTTCAGCCGGGTCCCGGCCAAGGTGGCCGGCCCGACCGGCCTGCCGGTGGACGCCGCGCTGGCCGTCCGGGACGACACCGCCGTGGTGGAGCTGGCGCAGGCCTCCGGCCTCGCCCGGCTGCCCGGCGGCCGCACCGCCCCGCTCGCGGCCGGGTCCTACGGAGTCGGCCAGTTGATCGCCAAGGCGGTCTCGCTCGGCGCCAAGCGGATCGTGCTGGGCCTCGGCGGCAGCGCCTGTACGGACGGCGGCGCCGGCATGGTGCAGGCGCTCGGGGCACGGTTGCGCGATGCCGGCGGGGCCGAACTGCCGCCCGGCGGTGCCGCGTTGCGCCGGCTCGCGGAGATCGACCCCGGCCCGCTGGCCGAGGCCCTGGGCGGGGTCGAGGTCGTGGTGGCCTGCGACGTGGACAACCCGCTGCTCGGGCCGCGCGGCGCCGCCGCCGTCTACGGCCCGCAGAAGGGCGCCGACGGCGGGGACCTGGTGGTGCTGGAGGCGGGGCTGACCCGGTTCGCCGACCTGGTCGCCGAGGCCACCGGGCGGGACGTCCGGGAGGCGCCCGGCGCCGGCGCCGCGGGCGGGGTGGGCTTCGCCGCCCTGGCCCTGCTCGGCGCGACCATGCGCCCCGGCATCGAGCTGCTGCTCGACCTGCTGGGCTTCGACGGGGCCGTGCGCGGGGCATGCCTCGTCGTGACCGGGGAGGGGTGTCTGGACGCCCAGACGCTCCACGGCAAGGCCCCGGCCGGAGTCGCCGCGGCGGCCGCCCGGGCGGGGGTCCGGGTGGCCGCGGTGGCGGGCCGGCTGGAGCTCTCCGAGCCCGAGTGGCGGGCCGCCGGCTTCACCGCCGCGATCGCCCTGACCGACCTGGCCGAGCGGCCGGGGGAGAGCATGACCAGGGCCGCCGAGCTGGCCGAACTCGCGGGGGAGCGGCTGGCCGAGGAGCTCCTGTCGCACTGAACCCCGGTGCGTGCGCGACCTTCCCGCGCGGTGATCCCTCGGACGTTCCTCCATTGACGTTTTGTTGAAGGCGGGCCTAGGCTCCCGGCAATCCCTCGCCTCCCCCGTGTTCCGTCACCCTCGACTCCCAGGTTCCGGAGGTCCCCCATGCCTTTCAGCCAGCCGACGGTGATCCGCTCCCGGCGGGCGGTCCTGCCCGACGGCGAGCGCCCCGCGGACGTGCTGATCCAGGACGGGAGGATCGCCCGGACGGCCCCGTACGGCTCGCTCGCGGCCCGCGAGGGCGAGCTCGTCGACCTCGGCGACACCGCCCTGCTGCCCGGCCTGGTCGACACCCACGTGCACGTCAACGAGCCCGGCCGCACCGAGTGGGAGGGCTTCGCCACCGCCACCCGGGCCGCCGCGGCCGGCGGCGTCACCACGGTCGTCGACATGCCGCTCAACTCGATCCCGCCCACCACCACGGTGGCGGGGCTGGCGCTCAAGCGGAAGGCCGCCGACGGCCAGGCCTGGGTCGACCTCGGCTTCTGGGGCGGCGCCGTCCCCGGCAACGTGGCCGACCTCGAACCGCTGCACCAGGCAGGGGTGTTCGGCTTCAAGAGCTTCCTCGCCCCCTCCGGGGTGGACGAGTTCCCGCACGTCGAGGCCGCCGACCTGGAGGCGGCGCTGGCCGAGCAGGCCAGGATCGGGGCGCTGGCGATCATCCACGCCGAGGACCCGGCCGTGCTCGCCGCCGCCCCGCAGCAACCCGGCGTCCACTACCGGGACTTCCTGGCCTCCCGGCCCGCCGACGCGGAGACCGCGGCCGTCGCCCGGCTGCTCGACGCGGCCCGGCGCACCGGTGCCCGGGTGCACGTCCTGCACGTCTCCTCGGCCGCGGTGCTGCCGCTGCTGCGGCAGGCCCGCGAGGACGGCGTACGGGTGACCGCCGAGACCTGTCCGCACTACCTGACCCTCGCGGCCGAGCAGGTGCCGGACGGCGACACCGCCTTCAAGTGCTGCCCGCCGATCCGCGACGAGTCCAACCGGGACGCGCTCTGGGAGGCCCTGGGCCGCGGCGAGTTCATCGCCGTGGTCTCCGACCACTCGCCGTCCACCCCCGACCTCAAGCTGCTGCCCGAGTACGGCGGCAGCGGCGACTTCGCGGCCGCCTGGGGCGGGATCGCCTCGCTCCAGCTGGGCCTGCCGGCCGTCTGGACCGAGGCCCGCCGCCGCGGCCACACCCTGGCCGACGTGGTGCGCTGGATGTCCGCCGGACCGGCCGAACTGGTCGGCCTGAGCGGCACCAAGGGCGCCATCGCCGCCGGCCACGACGCGGACCTGGTCGCCTTCGACCCGGACGGCGGGTTCGCCGTCCGCGCGAGCGGGCTGCACCACCGCAACCCGGTGACCCCGTACGCGGGCCGGACCCTCACCGGCGCGGTGCGCGCCACCTGGCTGCGCGGCCGCGAGGTGGACCCGGCGGCCCGCCCCTTCGGCCGGCAGCTCGCCCGGCCGCAGTCCGACCCCACCTGCTTCACCACCGCCACCCCCATCCCGTCCGAACGCGCCTAAAGGAGAGTCAGTGACCACTGCCGACACCCCGAGTGCTCCCTTCACCGAGCTGGTCGACCTGGCCTCCCGACTGCTCGGGGCGGGCGTCGTCGCCACCAACGAGGACACCTTCGCGGACGCCGAGAACCTGCTGGTCGCCAAGCCGGCCGCGTTCCGCCCGCACACCTTCGGCCACAAGGGCCAGATCATGGACGGCTGGGAGTCCAAGCGCCGCCGCGGCGTCTCCGCCGACCAGCCGCACCCCACCGACGAGGACCACGACTGGGCGATCGTCCGGCTCGGCGCCGCCGGGGTGGTCCGCGGCGTGATCGTGGACACCGCCCACTTCACGGGCAACTACCCGGAGACCGCCTCGGTCGAGGCCGCGTCCGTCCCCGGCCACCCCTCGCCCGAGGAGCTCCAGGACGCCGAGTGGACCACGATCGTGCCGCGCACCGCGCTCGACGGCGACACCGCCCACGAGTTCGCCGTCGCGGACGGCACCCGCTACACCCACGTACGGCTGAACATCTTCCCGGACGGCGGGGTCGCCCGGCTGCGGGTGCACGGCGAGGTACTGCCCGATCCGCGCGAACTGGACGGCCTCACCTTCGACCTGGCCGCCCAGGAGTACGGCGGCGTGGCCGAGGCGGCCTCCGACCGCTACTTCTCCTCCCCGCACAACCTGAACGCTCCCGGCCGCGCCTCCGTCATGGGCGACGGTTGGGAGACCCGGCGTCGGCGCGACAAGGCCAACGACTGGGTGCAGATCGCCCTGGCCGGGGGCGGTGAGGTCCTGGCCGCCGAAGTGGACACCTCCTACTTCGTCGCCAATGCCCCCGGCTGGGCCGACCTGATCGGCTTCGACGCCTCGACCGGGGCCGACCCGGCCGACGGCGAGTGGTTCGAACTCCTGCCCCGCACGCGGCTCCAGCCCGACACCCGGCACCGCTTCCGGCTCGCCGCCGGCCGCCCGGTGACCCACGTGCGCATCAACGTCCACCCGGACGGCGGCCTCGCCCGCCTCCGGCTCACCGGCCGCCTCACCGGGGCCGGCCGCGCGGCCCTCGCGCTGCGCTGGTTCAACGCCCTCCCGGCCGCCGAGGCCGTCGCGGCCCTCACCGGGGCCGGTCTCACCGCCGACGAGGCCGCCGCGCTGACCGCCGCCCGCCCGGTGGCCGACCCGGCCGCGGCCGCGACCGTCGTCCGGAGCCTGCTCGGAAACTGACGACAAGTCGGATCCGCTCGTCGGGAACCCCAGGGAACCTTTTCCGGCGAACGGATCTGACGATCCGTCACCTCACTCTCCACGCACCGCGCTTATCGACACCTGAAGGACCCTCCATGCCCAAGATCCTGACCACGGAGTCCGGCGCCCCGGTCGCCGACAACCAGAACTCGGCCTCGGCCGGCGAGTACGGTCCGCTGCTGATCCAGGACCAGCACCTGCTGGAGAAGCTGGCCCGGTTCAACCGCGAGCGCATCCCGGAGCGCGTGGTGCACGCCCGAGGCTCCGGCGCGTACGGCTACTTCGAGGTCACCGACGAGGTCGCGCGGTACACCCGGGCGGGCTTCCTCTCCGAGGTCGGCAAGCGCACCGAGGTCTTCCTGCGCTTCTCCACCGTGGCCGGCAACCTGGGCGCCAGCGACGCGGTGCGCGACCCGCGCGGCTTCGCGCTCAAGTTCTATACCGAGGAGGGCAATTACGACCTCGTCGGCAACAACACCCCGGTGTTCTTCATCAAGGACCCGATCAAGTTCCCCGACTTCATCCACTCGCAGAAGCGCGACCCGTACACCGGCGTGCAGGAGGCGGACAACGTCTGGGACTTCTGGGCCCACTCGCCGGCCTCGACCCACCAGATCACCTGGCTGTTCGGCGACCGGGGCATCCCGGCCTCCTACCGCCACATGAACGGCTACGGCTCGCACACCTACCAGTGGGTCAACGCCGACGGCGACGCCTACTGGGTGAAGTACCACTTCAAGACCAACCAGGGCATCCGCTGCCTGGACGGCGACCAGGCCGCCGAGGTGGTCGGCGGCGACGCCGACTCGCACCAGCGCGACCTCCACCAGGCCATCGAGCGCGGGGTGTTCCCGTCCTGGACCCTCTACGTCCAGCTGATGCCGGTCGCCGAGGCCGCGGACTACCGCTTCAACCCCTTCGACCTCACCAAGGTGTGGCCGCACGCGGACTACCCGCTGGTCAAGGTCGGCCGCCTGGTGCTCAACCGGAACCCGGAGAACGTCTTCGCCGAGGTCGAGCAGGCCGCGTTCTCGCCGAACAACTTCGTGCCCGGCATCGGCCCGTCCCCGGACAAGATGCTCCAGGGCCGCCTGTTCGCCTACGCGGACGCCCAGCGCTACCGCCTCGGCGTCAACCACACCCAGCTGCCGGTGAACGCCCCGCGCGCCACCGAGGCCGCCAACTACGGCCGGGACGGCCAGATGGCCGCCAACAGCGCCGGCCGCGGCAGGAACTACGAGCCCAACTCGTACGACGGCCCGGCCCAGACCGGCGACGCGACGGCCGCGCCGGTCAAGGTGACCGGCCACACCGGCACCTACACCACCCCGGCGCACACCAAGGACGACGACTTCTTCCAGGCCGGCGAGCTGTACCGGCTGATGTCGGACGGCGAGAAGACCCGCCTGGTCGGCAACATCGCGGGCTTCCTGGCGCAGGTCTCGCGCGACGACGTGGTGGAGCGGAACCTCGCCCACTTCCACGCCGCCGACGAGGAGTACGGCGCCCGACTGGCCGCCGCCGTCGCCAAGTTGCGCGCGGGCGACGAGGGCTGACCCGCCCGCACCGCCCGCACCACCCTCCGCACCGCCACCCTCGTGGCCGCCGGGCCCGTACCCGGCGGCCGCGGAACGGGCCCCTCCTCCCGGGCAGTGGGGGAGGGGCCCGTCGCGTCCGCCCAGGTCGGCCGGTGGGCCTGCACGGATTGTCCACGGATATGTACGGACGGCAGTCGTCGGAGCCGCCGGGTCGATAGGCTGGTGTGCGCCCGCGGTCGCTCCGTGGGGGGACATCGGAAGGGGACGACATGTCGACACCAGCCCCGGGTCGTCACGCCGCGCTTGACCAGGGTCCGACGGGCCCGTTCACCTCCCTGCAGCACGCCCTCAGACTGCTGGAGGCGGTCGACCGCCACTCCGACGGAGCCACCCTGGTGGCCCTCGCCCGGGAGACCTCGCTCGGGCTGCCGACCGTGCGCCGGCTCGCCGAGATCCTGGAGGTCGAGGGCTACCTCCAGTGCCAGGACGGCGGTTGGCTGCTGGGCGGCACCTTCGCCCTGCTCGGCCAGCACAACCGGGAGCAGCTGGTGAAGGCCCGGCTCAACCGCAAGCTCGCCGAACTCCGGGACGAGTTGGGCGCCGCCGTGTACTTCACCCGGTACCACGACGGGGAGTTGTCGGTGGAGGCGGTCTCGGCCGCCGACTACGCCCCGGCCGTGCAGGAGTGGGTGGACTTCCGGGCCACCGCGCACGCCAGTGCGATCGGCAAGTGCCTGCTCGGCCAGCTGGACGCGGACGCCCGGCGCGACCACCTCTCCCGGCACCCGGTCGCCCGGCTCACCTCCCGCACCGTCGTCGACGCCGACCAGCTGATGCACCGGCTGGAGCGGCAGCCGGCCACGGTGCCGGTGCTGGACATCCAGGAGTACGCGCTGGGCACGGTGTGCGCGGCCGTGCCGATCACGGCGGGCAGCACGGTCGGCTGCCTGGCCACCTCGATGCCGGCGGACAACATCCACAAGCTGAAGGCCGCTGCCGAGCTGCTGGCGGCCCGGGCGGCGCCGCTGATGCTGGCGATGGCGGTCTGACGGCGGGGCGGCCGTCGCGCGCGTGACGTCGGTGAGGCCCCGCCGGGAGTCCGGTGGGGCCTCCCGCGTTTCCCGTGTTTCCCCACGGTGTCCGATGGCGTCCGGCCGCGCGCGTCGCCCGACGGTGCGCGTCACTTATTAGACTCGATGTCGATAAGGGGTGCCGAACCCCTTGTCCCGATGGCTACCCGCGAGTACGTTTCCCTGGAGCCGAGCCGCCGCCCCCAGGTCAGGAGGGCCTGCCATGCCCCGTTCCACCCCCGTCCCCGCCCTCGCCGCGCCCGCCGCACGCGTGCACGAGAGCCTCGTGCTGGAGCCCCGGGACGTCCGCTTCGACTGGTCCCGGCTGCCGCTGCACTGGATCCCGGACGAGCCGATGGCCACCCACGTCATCAACGTGCTCCACCTGCTGCTGCCCGAGGGCGAGCGGTGGTTCGTCAAGGTGTTCAAGGAGGCGCTGCCGCTCATCCGGGACGAGCAACTGCGCGAGGAGGTCCTCGGGTTCATCGGCCAGGAGGCCATCCACGCCGAAGCGCACCAGGAGGTCCTGGACCACCTGCTCGGCCAGGGGCTCGACCCGCGGCCGTACGTCCGGCAGATCTCCTGGCTGTTCCAGCGCGTCCTCGGCGACAAGCCGGGGCTGTCGCCGGCCCGGCAGCGCGAGAACGTCATCGAGCGGGTCGCCTTCATCGCGGCGATCGAGCACTTCACCGCCTTCCTCGGCAACTGGGCGCTCAACTCCCCGGGCCTGGACCGCGCCAAGGCGGACCCGACGATGCTGGACCTGCTGCGCTGGCACGGCGCGGAGGAGGTCGAGCACCGCAGCGTCGCCTACGACCTGATGGTCCACCTGGACCCGGGCTACCTCCGCCGGGTGCGCGGAATGGCCGTCTCCGGGCCGCTGCTGGTCCACCTCTGGGTGCGCGGCGCCCGGTTCCTGCTCGCCGCCGACCCCACCCTGGCGGGGCGGCTCAAGCCCACCTGGCGGGAGGCCGGCCGGATCGCCAAGCGCGGACTGCTGCCGGACCCGGTCAAGTCGGTCCGCTCCGGGCTGCGCTACCTGCGGCCGGGCTACCACCCGACCCAGGAGGGCTCGTCCAGCCAGGCGCTGGGCTACCTCGCCGCCTCCCCGGCCGCCCGCGCGGCCGCCGGGCGCGGCTGACGCGGGCGACAGCCCCCTCTCCCCCCTCACCCCAAGGACCCCGCCGGATGGACCCGCTCGCCCCGCCCCCCGACCTCTACGGCCGCCCCCGCGCCGACGGCTTCATGCGCCGGCTCACCGCCTTCGGCGACCGCTACTCCCCGGCCCTCGGCAGCCCCCTGCTGCGCCGCAACCCCCGGCGCCCGCTCAGCCGCCCCACCCCGCCGCTCCAGCTGGTCGTCGCCGAACGCCGCCGACCGGCCGCCGACGTCGTCGAGTTGCGGCTCGCCGACCCCTCCGGCGGCCCGCTGCCCGGCTGGCAGCCCGGCGCCCACCTGCGCCTCGTCCTGCCCTCCGGCCGCGAGCGCCACTACTCCCTCAGCGGCGACCCGGCCGACCGCGCCGTCTACCGCATCGCCGTCCGGCGGCTGCCCGAGGGCGGCGGCGGGTCCGTCGAGGTCCACGACGCCCTGCACCCCGGCACCCGGCTCACCGCCCGCCGCCCGCGCAACGGCTTCGCCTTCTGCGCCGAGCCCGCCGTCCTCCTGCTGGCCGGCGGCATCGGCATCACCCCGCTGCTCCCGATGGCCCGCGAGGCGCAGCGGCACGGCCTGGACTGGCGCCTGGTGCACGTCGGCCGCAGCGCCGACACCCTCCCGTACACGGACGAGCTGCGCGCCCTCGACCCGCACCGGGTGGTGCTGCGCACCGACGACGAGCACGGCGGCGTCCCCACCGGCGCCGAACTGCTCGCCCACGCCCCGCGCGGCGCCGCCGTCTACTGCTGCGGCCCGGCCCCGATGCTCTCCGCCGTGCAGCGCGCCCTGGACGGCTCCCCGGCCGCCTCCCTGCACTTCGAGCGCTTCGGCGCGGCCCCGGTCACCGACGGCGAACCGTTCGCCGTCCGACTCGGCACCGACGGCCCGACCCTCGACGTCCCCGCCGACCGCTCCGCCCTGGACGTGCTGCGCGAGGCCCGCCCGGACCTCCCGTACTCCTGCCACCAGGGCTTCTGCGGCACCTGCGAGGTCCGCCTGCTGGCCGGCTCGCCCGACCACCGGGACCGCAGGCTCACCCCCGAGCAGCGCGCCGCCGGCGCCCTGCTGCCCTGCGTCTCCCGGGCCGCCGAGGGTGAGACCCTCGTGCTCGACCTCTAGAAGGAGCTCCGCCATGGCGAAAGCGACCCCCGCCTTCCGCTACACCGAGCGCGACCTCGCCCGCTTCCGCGAGACCCAGCAACTCGCCTACCACTGCGCCGAACAGGTCGCCGCCTGGATCGAACCCGGCGTCACCGAGCGGCAGACCACCGCCGAGCTGCGCCGCCGCCTGGTCGCCGCCGGGGTGCAGGACTTCTTCCACGTCCCCTTCGCCTGGTTCGGCGACCGGACGGCGTTCCGGCACTTCCACACCCCGCTCCAGTTCTTCGCCGGCAACCGCCGGCTGGAGGAGGGCATGCCGTACGTGCTGGACTGCGCGCCCGTGGTGGACGGCTACACCGCCGACATCGGCTACGGCGGCAAGGTCGGCGAGAACCGGGTCTGGGACCGGCTGGCCGCCGACCTGAAGGTCTACCGCGAGCTGATCCTCGCCGAGGTGCGGGCCCGCAGGCCGCTCGCCGAGGTGTACGCCGCGGTGGACGCCCAGATCGCCGCGCACGGCTACGACAACCGCCACCAGGTCTACCCGGGCCGGGTGATCGGCCACCAGGTCACCCGCAACACCGCGCGCGGCCCGGCCGGGGTGAACGTCTTCGGCTTCGGCGTGCGCACCCTCCAGACCCTCGGCCGCGAGCTCGTCACCGAGCGGCTGCACGGCCGTTCGCCGCTCTGGGCCGACGGGCGGTCGTCCCGGCACGCGCCCACCCCGGGGCTGTGGGCGGTCGAGCCGCACATCGGCTTCCGGGGCGTGGGCATCAAGTTCGAGGAACTGCTGGTGGTCACCGAGGACGACGCCTACTGGCTCGACGACGACCTGCCGCACGTCCGCCGCTGGACCGCCGCCACCACCGCCGAGCCGGCCACCACGGAGCAGACCGACACGGAGCCGACCGCCGCCGAGCCGACCACCCTGGAGGCCACCCGATGACGTTCCCGACGAAGCCCCAGGCGCGGGCGAAGCCCCCGGTCCGCCGCCGGACCGTCCACTCCGGCGGCCTCCCGCTCGCCGTCTTCGAGCAGGGCGACCCGGACGCCCCCACCGTCCTCCTCGTGCACGGCTACCCCGACACCCACACCGTCTGGGACGACATCGCCGCCGACCTCGCCCGCGACCACCACGTGGTCCGCTACGACGTGCGCGGCGCCGGGGAGTCGGCCGCCCCCGCCGACCGGTCCGGCTACCGCCTGGAGCACCTCGCCGAGGACCTGTTCGCCGTCGCCGACGCCGTCAGCCCCGACCGCCCGGTGCACCTGCTCGCCCACGACTGGGGCTCGATCCAGTCCTGGGAGGCCGTCACCGCACCCGGCGCCGAGCGCCGGATCGCCTCGTACACCACCCTGTCCGGCCCCAGCCTGGACCACATGGGCCACTGGCTGCGCCACCGGCTGCGCCGCCCCACCCCCCGCCACCTGGGGCAGCTGCTCCACCAGGGCCTGCACTCCTGGTACATCACCGCCTTCCACCTGCCCTACCTCGCCCCCGGCGTCTGGCGCCTCGGCCTGGCCCGAGCTTGGCCGAGGGTGCTGCGCGACCTGGAGCACGTCACCCCGCGCGCCGACCACCCGCAGCCCACCCTGCGCCGCGACGCGGTCCGCGGCATCGAGCTGTACCGGGCCAACTTCCGCCCCACCCTGGGCAGTCCGCGCGAGCGGCCGACCGAGGTGCCGGTCCAGCTGATCACCCTCACCCGGGACCGGTACGTCGGCACCTACCTCTCCGAGGGGCTGGAGCGCTGGGCGCCGAACCTGACCCGCAGGACGCTGCACGCCGGCCACTGGTCGGCGCTGCTGGAGAAGGGAGCCACCGTGGCCGGACTGGTCCGCGAGTTCACCACCCGCACCGACGAGGGCCGGGTCCGCCCCGAGGAGGGCGACGGCCGGCTGGTCGTGGTCACCGGCGGCGGCAGCGGCATCGGCCGGGCCACCGCGCTCGCCTTCGCCGAGGACGGCGCCCGGGTGGTGGTCTGCGACCTCGACCTCGCGGCCGCCGAGCGCACCGCCGAACTGGCCTCGCTGATCGGCCCGCCGGCGCACGCCTACCGGGTGGACGTCTCCGACGGCGCCGCGGTGGACGCTTTCGCGCAGACCGTCGCGGCCGAGCACGGGGTGCCCGACGTCATGGTCAACAACGCGGGCATCGGGCACTCCGGGACGTTCCTGCAGACCACCGAGAAGGAGTGGCAGCGGGTCCTGGACGTCAACCTCTGGGGCGTGATCCACGGCTGCCGCGCCTTCGGCACCCTGATGGCCGACCGCGGCCGGGGCGGCCACATCGTCAACGTCTCCTCCGCCGCCGCCTACCTGCCGTCCAAGGCGCTCACCGCCTACGCCACCAGCAAGGCCGCGGTGTTCATGCTCTCCGACTGCCTGCGCGCCGAGTTCGTCGGCCACGGCATCGGCGTCTCCACCATCTGCCCCGGCATCGTCAACACCAACATCACCCGCACCTCCACCTTCTCCGCCACCACCTCCACCGAGCAGGCCGCCAAGCAGGCCCGCGCCGCGAAGCTCTACGCCCGCCGCGGCTTCCCCCCGGAGAAGGTCGCCACCGCCATCGTGACCGCCGTCCGCACCGGCAGGCCCGTCGTCCCCGTCACCCCCGAGGCCAAGGCCGCCCGCTTCCTCTCCCGCCTCAGCCCCGGCCTGCTGCGCCTCGCCGCCCGCCTCAACGTCACCTGACCGGGTGAACAACGGCCGATCGGGCCCCGTGGGGCCTGCGAGATCGGATACGGTCGAACCCGATTTCGCAGACCCCGCTTCGCTCGGGAGGTTGGTCATGGCCCGTACCGTGATGGACATCAACGACGACCTGCTGGCCGAGGCTGCGGAGATCTTCGGTACGACGACCAAGACCGCCACCGTCAACGCCGCCCTCGAGGATGCGGTGAAGCGTCGCAAGCGCCAGGTCTTCACGACCTGGCTCGAGGACGGTGGGCTGCCCGATCTCACCGGGCCGGTGGAAAAGGGTGAGTGAGCGCTCCACCGAGTGGGTCGTCCCGCCGGGGTCGGCGGACTGAGCGGCGGCCGCTTGACGAGGTCCCTTCGGGGCTGTGAGAGCATCGAGGCCCATGGAGATGACAACGGCCCTGTGGTCCTTCGCCCTCGTCGTGGGGCTGCTCACGCTCACGCCCGGGCTCGACACGGCGCTGGTCCTGCGGACCTCCGCGTTGGGGCGGCGGCGGCAGGCGTGGGGGGTCGTGCTGGGGATCCAGACCGGGACGCTGATCTGGGGGACGCTGACCTCGGCCGGGGTGACGGCGCTGCTCACCGCCTCGCAGGTGGCGTACGAGGTCCTGCGGTGGGCGGGCGCGGCGTACCTGGTGTGGATGGGCATCGGGATGCTGCGCAACCGGGGCGGTGAGGCGGCGGCCGAGGAGGAGCCGGAGGACGGCGGGTTCGCGCACGGCTGGCGGCGGGGCACGCTGACCAATCTGCTGAACCCCAAGGTCGGGGTCTTCTACGTGGCCGTGCTGCCGCAGTTCATCCCGGCCGGCGTCCCGCACTTCGCCGCCGGTGTGGCGCTGACCTGCGTGCACGTCGTGGAGGGCCTGCTCTGGTCGACCGTCCTGGTGGGTTTCGCCCGGGTGCTGCGCGGCTGGCTGCGCCGGCCGGCCGCCCGGCGGTCGATGGACCGGGTGACCGGCGCCGTGGTGGTGGGCTTCGGCGTGAAGCTGGCGCTGACCGACTGAGGCGGGACGGCCCGGCGGCTCAGCGGCCGAGACGCTTCAGTCCTTCCATGAGTTCGTCCGCGTTCATGCAGATGTGCAGGTCGACGGTGGCGTTCAGCTGGGTCCAGAACGGCTCGGCGATGGACGGCAGCGAGGCCTCGTCCGGGACGTCGACGACCATGACCATGCCGCGGCTCCCGTTGCGGTTGAGGAAGTAGGCCGCCTCCGGCTTCAGTTGGGCCAGTATGCGCTGGACCCCTTCGGCCATCGTTCCGTCGCTGATCAGCTTGTTCGAGGCCGCGGTGTCGATTTCGACCTCCAGCAGGGCGCGCATGATGCCCGCTCCTTCCCCGGGCTCGGGGTGAGTCCGCAACTCCAGCCTCCCGCCGCGCCGGTGGCCACGCAACGTGAGCGGTGCCGGAGCCGCTCCCGGCTCAGGCCGCGTGGGTGCGGGGTGCCGGGCCGCCGGCCGCGCTGCCCCCGTCACCCTCCGTCCCCGTGCGCGACAGGTCGTGGTGGATCGGCCCGTCCGAGGCGCTCAGTGGCAGGCAGCTGCCGCCGCGCCGGTGGGCGACGATCTCGGCGGCGACCGAGACCGCCGTCTCCTCCGGGGTGCGGGAGCCGAGGTCCAGGCCGATCGGGGAGCGCAGCCGGGCCAGTTCGGCCTCGGTGAGCCCCGCCTCGCGGAGCCGGGCGGCGCGGTCCCGGTGGGTGCGGCGCGATCCCATCGCGCCGACGTAGCCGACCGGCAGCCGCAGGGCGCGTTCCAGCAGCGGGATGTCGAACTTGGCGTCGTGGGTGAGCACGCAGAGCACGGTGCGTCCGTCGATCCGGCCGAGTTGGGAGTCCAGGTAGCGGTGCGGCCAGTCGACCACCACCTCGTCGGCCTCCGGGAAGCGGCGGGCGGTGGCGAAGACCGGCCGGGCGTCGCAGACCGTCACGTGGTAGCCGAGGAACTTGCCGATCCGCACCACCGCGGCCGCGAAGTCGATCGCCCCGAACACCAGCATCCGCGGCGCGGGCACGTACGACTCGACGAAGCAGGTGACGGTGCCCCGGCCGTGTTCGTCGCAGGGGCGGCCGTCCAGGCCGAGCACCAGCCGGCCGGTGCGTCCGGCCTCCAGCATCGCCCGGGCCCGCACGACGATCGCCCGCTCCAGGGCGCCGACCGTCGAGGGGGTGGGCGAGAGCGCGCCGGCCACGCCGTCCGCGGTGACCGCCAGGGTGGCCCCGACCAGCCCGCCCGCCCCGCCCGGTCCGGCGATCACCCGGACCAGGGCCACCGGTGTGCCGGCCGCGATGTGCGCGATCCCGGTGTCCAGCCCGGCATCGGCCCCCGGCACCACCGGCTGGACGAACACGTCCAGGACGCCGCCGCAGGTCAGACCCACCGCGAAGGCGTCCTCGTCGCTGTACCCGAAGCGTTCCAGCACCGGCTCGCCGCTCGCCAGGGCGGCCCGGCACAGCTCGTACACCGCGCCCTCGACACACCCGCCGGAGACGCTGCCGACCGCCTCGCCGTCCGCGTCCACGGCCAGCGCCGCCCCGGGGTCGCGCGGAGCGCTGCCGGAGACGCCGACCACGGTGGCCACGGCGAAGGAGCGCCCGGACGCGTGCCAGGCCCGCAGCTGCTCGGCGATGTCCTGCATGGGGGAGGCTCCTTACACGGTTTCGACAGTAGCGGGAGACGCCGCCGTACGGGAAACGATCCCGTACGGCGGCCGTGGTGCCCAAGGCGGTCCTGCCCCGAGGCCCTGCCCGACGCGGGCGCGAACAGGGCGAAGGCGCCCGGGTGCCTAGTGCACGCCCAGCCAGGACTTGACCGGGGTGATCGCGAAGTACACCACGAACACCGCGGTGAGGATCCACATCAGCACCCCGGGCTCGCGCCAGCGCCCCAGCCCGGCCTTGATGACGGTGTACGAGATGACGCCGGCCGCGACGCCCGCGGTGATGCTGTACGTGAACGGCATCAGCACGCAGGTGAGGAAGGCCGGGACGGCCACCTCGCGGTCGGACCAGTCGATGTGCCGGGCCTGGCTCATCATCATCGAGCCGATCACGACCAGGGCGGCCGAGGCGACCTCGACCGGGACGATCCCGGCGATCGGCGAGAAGAACAGCATCAGCGCGAACAGGGCGCCGGTGACGGTGGAGGCGAGCCCGGTGCGGGCGCCGTCGCCGACGCCGGTGGCGGACTCGACGAAGACGGTCTGCCCGGAGGCGCCCGCCAGGCCGCCGACCGCGCCGCCCGCGCCGTCGATGAACAGCGCCTTGGACAGTCCGGGCATCCGGCCGCGCCGGTCGGCAAGTCCGGCCTCGGTGCCGACGCCGATGATGGTGGCCATCGCGTCGAAGAAGCCGGCCAGCACCAGGGTGAACACCGCGACCGAGGCGCTGATCGCGCCCATGCCGTGGCCGCCGAACGCGCCGAACAGGTCGACGTGGCCGAACAGGCCGAAGTCCGGTGCGGAGACGGGGCTGCCGGGCCAGACCGGCACCGAGTTCCGCCAGGCCCCGGCGGGCACGTGGGCGGCCCGGTTGACGATCACCGCGAGCACGGTGCCGCCGGCGATGCCGAGCAGGATCGCGCCGCGGACGCCGCGCGCCATCAGCACGAAGATCGCCAGCAGGGTGACGCAGAAGACCAGCACCGGCCAGCCGGACAGCTCGCCGGTCGGGCCGAGCGAGAGCGGGGTGGGGCCGCCGGTGTGCATGAACCCGGCCTTGTAGAGGCCGATCACCGTGACGAACAGGCCGATGCCGATGGTGATGGCGTGCTTGAGCGGCAGCGGGATGCCGTTCATGATCCGCTCGCGCAGCCCGGAGACGACCAGCAGCACGATCAGCAGGCCGTAGATCACGCACAGGCCCATGGCCTGCGCCCAGGTGGTGTGCGGGACGACCAGCGCGGAGACCGCGCCGGAGACGGAGAGCCCGGCGGCGAGGGCGAGCGGCACGTTGCCGACCAGGCCCATCAGGACGGTGGTGACGGCGGCGGCCAGCGCGGTGGCGGTGGTCAGCGCGGCGGGGTCCAGTTTGGCGCCGGTCGCGTCCGCGCCGCTCAGGATGAGCGGGTTGAGCAGGATGATGTACGCCATCGCCATGAAGGTGGTGACCCCACCGCGCAGTTCGTTGGCGAGGGTCGATCCCCGGGCCGAGATCTTGAAGTAGGCGTCCAGTGCGCCGGTGGGGCGTGGGGCGTCCTGGGACGACGGACGGGTGCCGTCCTCGGCGGGTCTGTCTTCGGTGGTGCCGGGCTCCGTGGGGATTCTGGTCATGTCCATCCCAAGTGTCAAAGGGGGTTGGGGTGGGCGAGCCGACCTGACCGCCGGTCAACGAAGCGGCGTAGGGGGACGTATCGACTCACGGGGGCACTCCTGAGCAGCGGGGGAGTGCCCGCGGTGCATCAGAGGGTGGTGCGCACCGCTGCGGGCCCCGGCGTGGGCAGGGCAGCGGGTGTACGGGACGCCTCCGGGCGGTGGGAGGTGTCCCCGGGGCGGCGGGGAAGACGGTCGCCGCCCCGGGGAGGACGAACTCGGGCCGTCAGAGCGGCCGTTCGGTGGTCAGGTGCTCCGGCCGGACCGGGATCCGGTTGAGCGCCAGCCCGGTGGCGTTGCGGATGGCGGCCACGATGGAGGGCGTCGCCGAGACGGTCGGCGCCTCGCCGACCCCGCGCAGCCCGTACGGGGCGTTGGGGTCGGGCAGTTCGAGCACCTCCACCGGGATCGGCGGGGTGTCCAGGATGGTGGGGATCAGGTAGTCGGTGAAGGAGGCGTTGCGCACCTTGCCCTCCCGCACGATGATCTCCTCCATCACCGCGAGCCCCAGCGCCTGGGTGCAGCCGCCCTGGATCTGGCCGACCACGGAGAGCGGGTTGAGCGCCTTGCCGACGTCCTGGACGGCGGTGAGCTCGACCACCTTGACCAGGCCCAGCTCCACGTCCACGTCCACCACCGCGCGGTTGGCGCAGAAGGTGTACTGGACGTGGCCGAAGCCCTGGCCGGTCTCCTTGTCGAAGGCCTGGGTGGGCCGGTGGTGGTGCTCGCGGGTCTGCTCGACGGCCTCGTCGCCGAGCAGGTCGACGATGGAGACCAGCGCGCCGGCGCTCTTCGACACCACCTTGCCGTCGGCCAGCACCAGGTCGTCGTGGGCCCAGCCGTAGCGTCGGCGCCCCTTGTCGAACAGCTCCCGGCGGACCGCCTCGGCGGCCAGCTTCACCGCCCCGCCGGTCATGTACGTCTGGCGCGAGGCGGAGGTCGAACCGGCCGACCCCACCTCGGTGTTGGCCGGGTGGATGGTGACCTGTTCGACGCCCAGCTCGGTGCGGGCGATCTGGGCGTGCACGGTGACGCCGCCCTGGCCGACCTCGGCCGCCGCGGTGTGCACCATGGCGACCGGCTCGCCGCCGATCACCTCCAGCCGCACCCGGGCGGTGGAGTAGTCGTCGAAGCCCTCGGAGAAGCCGACGTTCTTGATGCCGACCGAGTAGCCGACGCCGCGGACGATCCCCTCGCCGTGCGAGGTGTTGGACAGCGCGCCGGGCAGCCGGCGGACGTCGAGGTGCTCGGTGTCCAGCGGCGGCGGCAGCGGCATCTCCTTGGCCCGCCGCAGCAGTTCGGCCACCGGCGCGGGGGAGTCGATCTGCTGGCCGGTGGGCATGAAGTCGCCCTCGGACATCGCGTTGAGCTGCCGCAGCTCCACCGGGTCCATGCCCAGGGCGGCGGCCAGCTTGTCCATCTGCGACTCGTAGCCGAACGCCGCCTGCACCGCGCCGAAGCCGCGCATCGCCCCGCAGGACGGGTTGTTGCTGTACAGCGCGATGGCGTGCATCCGCACGTTGGGGATCACGTACGGGCCGTGCCCGAGCGAGGCCGCGTTGCCGACCACGGCGGGGGAGGCGGAGGCGTACGCGCCGCCGTCCAGCACGATCCGGCAGTCGGCGTAGACCAGCCGGCCGTCCCGGGTGGCGCCGTGTTCGTAGTGCATCCGCGCCGGGTGGCGGTGGACGTGGCCGAAGAAGGACTCGTCCCGGGAGTAGACGATCTTGACCGGCTTGCCGGTGTGCTGGGCCAGCAGGCAGGCGTGGATCTGCATCGACAGGTCCTCGCGGCCGCCGAACGCGCCGCCCACGCCGGCCAGGGTCAGCCGGACCTTCTCCTCCGGCAGGTCCAGCACCGGCGCCATCTGCTGGCGGTCGACGTGCAGCCACTGGGTGGCGATGTAGAGGTCGATGCCGCCGTCCTCGGCGGGCACCGCGAGGCCGGACTCCGGGCCGAGGAAGGCCTGGTCCTGCATGCCGACCTCGTAGTCGCCGCTGACGACCACGTCCGCCAGCGCCCGCACCTCGTCGGTCACGCCGCGGCCGGAGACCAGCCGCTGCTCGTGGCAGATGTTGCCGTACGCGTGGGACTTGTACTCGTGCGGCTCGTGCACGTACCCGTACGTCTCCGGGTCGAGGCACTGCTCCTCGGTGACGATCGGGGTGAGCACCTCGTACTCGACCGCGATCTTCTTCACCGCCCGGCGGGCCGTCTCCGGGTGGTCGGCGGCGACCAGCGCGATCGCCTCGCCGTGGTAGCGGATCCGGTCGATGGCCAGGGCCGGTTGGTCCTGGATCTCCAGGCCGTAGTACTTCGAGCCGGGGATGTCCTCGTGCGTCAGCACCGCGTACACCCCGGGCACCTTGAGCGCCTCGGAGACGTCCACCGACAGGATGTTCGCCCGGGGGTGCGGCGAGCGCAGCGCCGTGCCCCAGAGCATGTCCTCGTGCCACAGGTCGGAGGAGTAGGCGAACTCGCCCCGGACCTTCAGGTTGCCGTCCGGGCGCAGCGGCGAGCCGCCGATGCCGTCCTTGGCCGCCTGGTTGATGTTCTGCAGGTTCTTCTGCCCCTGGATGGTCCGCGCGCTCATGCCGCGCCCTCCGTCCCCGCGCACGTGCGGGCCGAGGCCAGCCGCACCGCGTCCATGATCTTCTCGTAGCCGGTGCAGCGGCACAGGTTGCCGGACAGCGCCTCGCGGATGTCGTCGTCGCTCGGCTGCGGGTCCTCGGCCAGCAGCGCGTCGGTCTGCACCAGCAGGCCGGGGGTGCAGAAGCCGCACTGGACGGCGCCGGCGTCGACGAACGCCTGCTGGACCAGGCCCAGTTCGCCGTCCTCCGTGCCCAGGCCCTCGACCGTGCGCACCTCGCGGTCCTGCACCTGGCCGGCCGCGACCAGGCAGGAGCAGACCGGGAGGCCGTCCAGGTAGACCGTGCAGGAGCCGCACTCGCCCTGCTCGCAGGCGTTCTTCGAGCCGGGCAGGCCGACCCGCTCGCGCAGCACGTACAGCAGGCTCTCGCCCTCCCACACGTCGTCGGCCTCGACGGGCCTGCCGTTGGCGGTGAAAGTGACCTTCATGCCGCGCTCCTGATCTGCTTGCCGTAGTCGTTCCAGGTCCAGGTGAGGGTGCGGCGGGCCATCACGGCGAGCGCGTGCCGGCGGTAGTCGGCGGTGCCGCGGACGTCGTCGATCGGCGAGGCCGCGGCCTTCACCAGCTCGCCGAAGCGCTGGACCACCTCGGCGCCCAGCAGCTCCCCGGACTCCCACAGCCCGCGCTCGGCGAGCACGCCCTGGAGGTACTCCTCGGCCTCGACGGCGCGGCGCGGTGTGGGGGCGGCCGAACCGATGCCGGTGCCGACGGTCCCGTTCCGCGGGTGCAGGGCGAAGCCGAACGCGCAGACCGCGATCACCATGGCGTTGCGGGTGCCGATCTTCGAGAACTGCTGCGGCCCGTCCGCCACCGGGATGAGCACGGCCCGGATCAGCTCGTCGGCCTCCAGCAGGTTGCGCTTCACCCCGACGTAGAAGTCGTCGATCGGGATCAGCCGGGTGCCGCGCACCGAGGCCGCCTCGACGAACACGTCCCGCCCGGCCGCGAGCAGCGCCGGGTGCGAGTCGCCGGCCGGGGAGGCCGCGCCGAGGTTGCCGCCGACGCTGCCGCGGTTGCGGATCTGCGGCGAGCCGACGGTGTGGGCCGCCAGGGCCAGCCCGGGCAGCGGACCGGACAGCTCCGCGATGATCCGGGCGTACGGGACCGCGGCGCCGAGCCTCACCACCTCGCCGTCGTTCGACCATTCGGCGAGTTCGGTGATGCGGTTCAGGTCGAGAATCGCGGATGGCCGGTGCACGTCGAAGTTCAGCTCGACCATGACGTCCGTGCCGCCCGAAACGGGCAGCGCGGTCGGGTACTCGGCCTTCGCCGCGAGTGCCTCGTCCCAGGTGGCGGGCCGAAGGAACTCCATGCGGGTGTCTCCTCAAGTCGTCGCCCGCCGGGTGCCCGGCGGCGTGTCGCCCAGTGAACCGCCGCGACGCGGCCCGCTGGCAGTCACCGATGGCATGAAGCCCCGGCTGTGAGCCCGCCCGGCATCCTGTACGTTCCTCTAAGGAGGAGAACCTCGCAGCCCAGGTGTCCGCCGGGTGCTACCTACGACCGTAATCCGGCCGTGACGCGCGGGCTACGGACCCGGGCGGACGCCCGGCCGGACAGGCCCTATCGTTACCCCTTCACCCTCCCCCCAAGCCCCCGTTAAGGAGTCCGCGGATGCGCGTCCGTGACCTGCTCGCCCCCGGCGCCCCGCGACTGCGCCTGCTCGCGGCCGAGGAAGAGCTGGACCGGCAGGTCAGCGGCGTGATGACGACGGACCTCCAGGACCCGGGCCGCTACCTGCACGGCGGCGAACTGGTGCTCACCGGCATGCTCTGGCGCACCGTCCCGGCCGACTCCGAGCGCTTCGTCCGCACCCTCGCGGCCGGCGGCGCGGTGGCCCTGGCGGCCGGCGAGGCCGAGGTCGGCCCGGTGCCCGAGGACCTGGTCGAGGCCTGCCGCCGGCACCGGATGCCGCTGCTCGCCGTCCCCGACGACATCGCCTTCGGCACCGTCACCGAGTTCATCGGCCGCCAGGTCTCCGCCGACCGCGCCGCCGACCTCGCCGCCCTGGTCGACCGGCACCGCCTGCTGGTCTCGGCGGCCGGCGGCGGCGGACTGGACGCGGTGCTCGACCTGCTCGGCGGCGACCTCGACCTGGACTGCTGGGTGCTCACCCCGACCGGCGCGGTGATCGCCGGCCCCGCCGACCGGCTCTCCGCCCAGGACCGCGACCAGCTGGTCCGCGCCCACCTCGCCGCCCAGCGCCAGCGCCGCCGCCCGCCGCACCGGGCCCGGCTGGCCGCCGGCTCCTTCTCGCTGCTGCCCGCCCCGGCCTCCGCCGAGCACGACGAGCCGCCGGCCGGCGGCGGCCTGCTGGCCGACTGGGTGCTCGCGGTGGCCGGCGACGTCACCGAGTGGACCACCAAGCGCCAGCAGCTCGCCGAGAACCTGGCCCGGCTGGTCGCCGCCGAGCGCCACCGCCGCGACGAGGGCCGCCGGCTGCGCCGCCGCCTCGCCGACGAACTGCTCGCCCTGCTGCGCCGCGACGCCGACCCGGCCGAGGTCGGCCGCGCCCTGTACGCCTCCTCGGCGATGGCCGCCCGCTACGAGGGCCCCGGGGCCAAGTCCCAGGCGGAGGACGGCTCCTGGCTGGTGCTCAGCGCCGAGGGCACCGGCCTGCCGGAGGGCGCCGTACGGGCGGTGCTGGAGGAGGCGCTCGGCGGCGCCTCCGACCGCGCCCTGGTCGCCGGGACGGGCACCGGCGCCGTGGTGGTGCTGCCCGTCCTGGACGCCCCGGTGCCCGCCGACGCCCTGCGTGAACTGCTCGCCCCGCTGGAGGCCGGGCTCGGCTCGGAGGGCCGGATCACCCTCGGCGTCTCCGCCCCCGCGGCCGGGGCCGGCGGCCTGCGCGGCGCCCTGGAGGAGGCCCGGCACGCCCGCCGGATCGCCGCCTCCCGGGTCGGCCGGGTCTGTGTCGCGGGCCCCGAGGAGCTCGCCTCGCACGTCCTGCTGCTGGCCGCCGTCCCGGACGAGGTGCGCCGCGCCTTCCGCAGCCGGCTGCTGGACACGGTGATCGCGTACGACATCGAGCACCAGGCGGACCTGGTCCGCACCCTGGAGGCCTTCCTGCGCTCGGACGGCTCCTGGACCCGCTGCGCCGCCCAGCTGCACGTCCACGTGAACACCCTGCGGTACCGGATCGGCCGGATCGAGGAGCTGACCGGGCGTGACCTCTCCCGGCTGGAGGACCGGGTGGACTTCTACCTGGCGCTGGAGCTGGCCTGACGCCGCGTCCGGACATGCGGAAGGGCCCGCCGCGACCTCGGTCGCGGCGGGCCCTTCCCGTACGGTTCGCTGTTGCCGGCCGGCCTACTGGACCGGGATGACCGAGGTCAGCCACTGGAAGGCGGCGGGGACCATCTTCTTCCACTGCTCGGTGGTGTGCGGGCCGGTGCCCTCCTCGACCTGGACGGTGGTCGGGGCCTTGGCCGCGGCGCGGATCGCCTCGCCGTCCTCGTAGCCGTCGCCCTTGGAGCCGCTGACCAGCAGGGCGACCTTCGGCGGCTGCGGGGCGGTCTTCAGGATGTTGACCGGGTTGTTGGCCTCGCGCAGCTTGGCGTCCTTGCCGACCAGGGAGTCCGGCTCCTGGGCCGGGTCGTTGTAGCCGGACATCGCGATGGCGGCCCGGTACCGGTTGGGGTGGGCCAGCGACAGCTTGGCCGCGCAGTGCGCGCCGGCCGAGTAGCCGGCGATCGCCCAGCGGTCCGCGGACGGGTCCGCGCGGAAGTTGTCCAGCACCATCTGCGGGACGTCGCGGGTGACCCAGGCGTCGGCGTTGATCTTGCCGGGGATGTCGGTGCAGCCGGCGTCCTGGTTGTTCAGCAGCTTCGTGCGGGGCGAGACCAGGATGAACGGGGCGACCTTGCCCTGCTGCATCAGCGGCTTGAGCTGCTCGGAGACCTTGAGGGTGCCGTACCAGGTGGAGGAGGAGCCGGGGTAGCCCGGGATCAGCTCGACCACGGGGAACTTCTTGTCCTTGAACGCCGGGTCGTTGTACTGCGGCGGCAGCCAGACCAGCACCTCGCCGTCGACCCCGGACACCTGGCCCTTGAGCTCGGTCCGCTGCACGTCGTTCGGGACGAGCGGGTCGTTCACGCCGCCGAAGCTCTGCTTGACCTTCTGCGGCTCCTTGGCGGGCTCGGCGCCCTGGCCGCCGGCGGCGGCCGCGGCCGGGTCGACCGGCGCCACCACGGGCACCGCGCGGACGTGGTTGCCGGTGCCGAGCAGGTCGTCCCAGTTGCCGTAGATCAGGTTGGCGTTGTTGACCATCACGAAGACCATCAGGACGGCCGTGACCTGGCAGAACATGATCATGACGATCCGGGTGAGGTAGCGTACCGGCTGCGGGCCGCCGACCTTCCCCCAGAACAGCAACGCCACTGTGATGGACACCGGCACCAGGATGACGGTGAGGAGGAAGAATGGCGTACCTGTCAGTTCCATCGAGTTCTCGTATCCGGGTCGCACGCCGCCCGGGGCCCACTCGCCCGAACGCACGTCAATGGCATCAGACGGCGATGGACCGGTGATCGGTTGCCGTCCGAATCTGTGCGGAACCTGAGAGGAACATCACTTTCTTGTGATGAACCGCCTTCGGATCGGCGCCTAGTCTGCCACCCGAACGGACGTCGTCCGGACCAGATGTTCAGCGAACTACCAGGAAAGGTCCCCCGGGGCACCTTACCTCCCAGGCCGTTCGCGCTGCCGGGCGAGGCGGTGCGATACCGCGCGGCACGGGCAGGGAGACTATGGGGATGAGCATCACCCGCTTTCGCCCGTCCCACCGCCTCTGGCCCGCGTGTGCCGTCCTGGCACTCGCGGTCGCCGTGGCCGGTTGCAGCAGTACTGGAGGCAGACGCGCCGAGGAGGCCCGCGCCAAGGCCGCGGCCACCGGCGGCGGCGCCGTCTCGACTCCGCGCTGGAAGGTCGCCATGGTGACCCACGCCGGAGCCGGCGACGCCTTCTGGGACACTGTGCGCAAGGGCGCCGAGCAGGCCGCCGCCAAGGACAACATCACCTTCCTGTACTCCAACGACGCGCAGACCCAGAACCAGGTCCAGCTCGTCCAGGCCGCCATCGACCAGAAGGTCGA
Organism: Kitasatospora sp. NPDC001119; assembly: GCF_053598475.1. Lineage (NCBI taxonomy): Bacteria > Bacillati > Actinomycetota > Actinomycetes > Kitasatosporales > Streptomycetaceae > Kitasatospora > Kitasatospora sp. NPDC001119. Next base: position 226,547 of record NZ_JBSFKI010000001.1, on the reverse strand, counting down.
CGGCCTGCTGGTCACCCTTGCCAAGGGCGACGCCATGGCGGACGTCCTCGGCAAGGCCAAGGCCGCCGGCATCCCCGTGATCACGATCAACTCCGGCCAGGAGTACTCGCAGAAGTTCGGCGCGCTGACCCACATCGGTCAGGACGAGTCCACCGCCGGCCAGGCGGCCGGTACCGAGCTGGCCTCGCGCGGCCGCAAGAACGTGCTCTGCGTGATCCACGAGCAGGGCAACGTCGGCCAGGAGCAGCGCTGCTCCGGCGCCCAGTCCAAGTCCGGCGGGGCCTTCCAGGTGCTCTACGTCAACGGCGTCGACATGCCCGACGCCCGCGCCGCGATCTCCGCCAAGCTGCAGGCCGACCCGTCCATCGACACCGTGCTGACCCTCTCCGGCCCGATGGCCGCCACCGGCCTCCAGGCCGTCCAGGACGCCCACCGCACCGTCGAGCTGGACACCTTCGACCTGGGCACGCAGGTGGTGTCCGGGCTCAAGTCCGGCAGCGTCGGCTTCGCCGTCGACCAGCAGCCCTACCTCCAGGGCTACACCGGCGTCGACCTGGTCTGGCTGTACAAGTACAACCTGAACATGCTCGGCGGCGGCAAGCCCGTCGAGACCGGTCCGCAGATCCTGACCAAGGACAACGCCGACGCGCTCGCCGAGTACGTCGCGAGGGGGACCAGGTGAGCACCCCCGACCTCCTCGCCCACGACGGCCTGGTCGACGGCCGTCCGCCGGCCCTGCGGCGGCTCCTCGCCCGCCCCGAGCTGGGCTCGCTGATCGCCGCCGTCGCGGTCTTCACGGTCTTCGCCGTCGTCGCCGAACCGTTCCTGCGGGTCTCCTCGCTGGGCACCGTGCTGTACGCGGCCTCCACCATCGGGATCATGGCGGTGCCGGTCTCGCTGCTGATGATCGGCGGCGAGTTCGACCTGTCGGCCGGCGTGCTGGTCACCACCGCCGCGCTGACCTCCTCGATGGTCTCGTACCAGTTCACCGCGGTGACCTGGGTCGGCGTGCTGGTCTCGCTGGCGACCACGCTGGCCATCGGCGGGTTCAACGGCTGGATGCTCGGCCGCACCAGGCTGCCCAGCTTCATCGTCACGCTCGGCACCTTCCTGATGCTGACCGGCGCCAACCTGGGCGTCACCAAGGCGATCTCCGGCACCGTCTCCACCAAGTCGATCTCCGACATGGAGGGCTTCGCCGCCTGCCGCTGGCTGTTCGCCTCCGAGGTGACCGTCGGCGGGCTGACCGTCAAGGCCACCGTCTGGTGGTGGCTCGGCCTGCTCGTGGTCGGCAGCTGGGTGCTGCTGCGCACCCGCTTCGGCAACTGGATCTTCGCGGTCGGCGGCGACGCGGACGCGGCCCGCGCGGTCGGCGTGCCGGTCGCCCGGACGAAGACCCTGCTGTACCTGGGCGTCGGCTTCGGCGCCTGGGTGCTCGGCCAGCACCTGCTGTTCTCCTTCGACACCGTGCAGTCCGGCGAGGGCGTCGGCAACGAGCTGATCTACATCGTCGCGGCGGTCATCGGCGGCTGCCTGATCACCGGTGGCTACGGCTCGGTGGTCGGCTCCGCGCTCGGCGCGCTGATCTTCGGCATGGCCAGCAAGGGGATCATCTACGCCCAGTGGAACCCGGACTGGTTCAAGTTCTTCCTCGGCGCGATGCTGCTGCTGGCCGCGCTGCTGAACGCCTACGTCAAGCGCCGGGCCGAGCGGGGGCCGCGATGAACACGGACCTCACGGGGGCCGCGACGAACACGGAAGCCATGGGTACCGAACTGCTCTCCCTCGACGGCGTCGGCAAGAGCTACGGCACCGTCCGGGCGCTCCAGGACGTCTCGCTGACCCTGCGGGCCGGCGAGATCAGCTGCGTGCTCGGCGACAACGGGGCCGGCAAGTCCACCCTGATCAAGATCATCTCCGGGCTGCACCAGCACGACGAGGGCACCGTCACCGTCGGCGGCGAGGCGGTCCGCTTCGACTCCCCGCGCCAGGCCCTGGACCGCGGCATCGCCACCGTCTACCAGGACCTCGCGGTCGTCCCGCTGATGCCGGTCTGGCGCAACTTCTTCCTCGGCTCCGAGCAGGGCATGCGCCGCTGGGGCGGCCTGCGGCTGGACGCCGAGGGGATGCGCGCCACCACCCGCGACGCGCTCGCGCGGATGGGCATCGACCTGTACGACGTCGACCGGCCGATCGGCACCCTCTCCGGCGGGCAGCGCCAGTGCGTGGCGATCGCCCGCGCGGTGCACTTCGGCGCCAAGGTGCTGATCCTGGACGAGCCCACCGCCGCGCTCGGCGTCAAGCAGTCCGGGGTGGTGCTCAAGTACGTCACCGCCGCCCGCGACGCCGGGCTCGGGGTCGTGCTGATCACCCACAACCCGCACCACGCGTACCTGGTCGGCGACCACTTCACCCTGCTCCGGCGGGGCCGGATGGCGGGCAGCCATCCGCGTGCCGAGATCAGCCTCGAACAGCTCACCACCGAGATGGCCGGCGGCTCCGACCTCGCCGAGCTCTCGCACGAGCTGGCCCGACCGTCGCTCTCCGACCCCCGTGGCTCCGCCCCCGGCGGCTCCGGCACCGGGCTCCCCGGTGGCGGAGAATCGGCTTCCGGAGAATCCGACCCCCGAGAACCCGACACCCGTGAGGAGCGTCCGCAGCCGTGACCGGCTCCCAAGGCAGCACCCGGCCACCCGTCCTGCCGACCCTGCTCGGCCTCGGCCCGCGCGCCGAGCGCCGCCGGCGCGCCCTGCCCGCCGGGATACTGCGGCTGCCCACGATCGGTGTCGACATCGGCGGCACCAAGGTGGTCGCCGGGGTGGTGGACGGCGAGGGCAAGGTGCTGGAGAAGCTGCGCACGGACACGCCGCACAAGAGCAAGAGCCCCAAGGTGGTCGAGGACGTCATCGTCGAGCTGGTGCTCCAGCTCGCCGACCGGCACGACGTCCACGCCGTGGGCATCGGCGCGGCCGGCTGGGTCGACGCCGACCGCTCCAAGGTGCTGTTCGCCCCGCACCTCAACTGGCGCAACGAGCCGCTCCAGGAGGCGCTCAGCGAGCGGCTGCGGTTCCCGGTGATCGTGGAGAACGACGCCAACGCGGCCGCCTGGGCCGAGTGGCGCTTCGGCGCCGGGCGCGGCGAGGACCACATGGTGATGCTCACCCTGGGCACCGGCATCGGCGGCGCGGTGGTCCGGGACGGCTACGTGGACCGCGGCAAGTACGGCCTGGCGGGCGAGTTCGGGCACATGCAGGTGCTGCCCGGCGGCCACCGCTGCCCGTGCGGCAACCGGGGCTGCTGGGAGCAGTACTCCTCCGGCAACGCCCTGGTGCGCGACGCGCGCGAGCTGGTCGCCGAGGAGTCGCCGGTGGTGCAGCCGCTGCTGGCCCGGGCGGGCGGCACGGTCGAGGGCATCACCGGGCCGCTGGTCACCGAGGCCGCCCAGGAGGGCGACCCGGTCGCGACCGAGCTGCTCTACGAGGTCGGCACCTGGCTCGGCGTCGGCATCGCCAACCTGGCCGCCGCGCTGGACCCGGGCCGCTTCGTGATCGGCGGCGGGGTCTCCGAGGCCGGTGACCTGCTGCTCGGTCCGGCCCGGGACACCTTCCGCCGCACCCTCACCGGGCGCGGTTTCCGCCCGGAGGCCGCCATCGTGCACGCCGCCCTCGGCAACGAGGCCGGCCTGGTCGGCGCGGCCGACCTGGCCCGGCAGGTGGCGCGGCGCTTCCGCACGATCAAGCGGCGGCGGGTGGAGCGCAGCGCGCTGTAGCGGGGTGGGGGCGCCTGCCGACTGTTCTCCTGGCGCCCCCGCCCGCCCCGCCAACTACCCGTTGGTAGCGGCGCGGTGTGGTTGTCGGATCATCCCTCCTGTGGAACAACTGAGTTGACGCAGACTCAGGAGGATTCGGATGAGGGCTCTGACCCGTCTCGCACCACCACTGCTGCTCGCCACCGCGCTGGTCTGGTCCGGCGTCGGACCGGCCGGCGCCGCGACCCCGCCGACGAAGGCGCCCGAGGCGGTGGGCCGGGGCGGAGCGGTCGCCACCGTCGACGCCGACGCCACCGCCGCCGGCATCGAGGTGCTGCGCAAGGGCGGCAACGCGGTGGACGCGGCCGTCGCCGCCGCCGCGGCCCTCGGGGTCACCGAGCCGTACTCCTCCGGCATCGGCGGCGGCGGGTACTTCGTCTACTACGACCACGCCACCGGCCGGGTGCACACCATCGACGGCCGGGAGACGGCCGGGCGCACCGCCGACAGCGGCCTGTTCCTGGAGGACGGCAAACCGCTGGCCTTCGCCGACGCCGTCACCAGCGGCCTGTCCGTCGGAGTCCCCGGCACCCCCGCCACCTGGGACGCCGCACTGCGCAAGTGGGGCACCCGCTCGCTCGCCCAGAACCTCGAACCGGCCGAGCGGATCGCCGACCACGGCTTCGTCGTCGACGACACCTTCCGCGGCCAGACCGCCGACAACTACGCCCGGTTCAAGGACTTCCCGGCCACCGCCGCGCTCTACCTGCCGAACGGCAAGCCCCCCGAGACCGGCAGCGTGCTGCGCAACCCCGACCTCGCCGCCACCTACCGGCTGCTCGCCAAGGACGGCGTCAAGGCCTTCTACCAGGGCGAGTTGGCCGGGGACATCGCCAACACCGTGCAGCACCCGCCGGTCGACCCGGCGTCCGGCCGCAATGCCCGCCCCGGCAAGGTCGACACCACCGACCTCGCCGACTACCGGGTCCGCGACCAGGCGCCCACCCACGTCTCCCACGGCGCCTACGACGTCTACGCGATGGCCCCCTCCAGCTCCGGCGGCACCACCGTCGGCGAGGCGCTCAACATCCTGGAGGACGGCGGCGACGTCTCCACGTACAGCGGCACCCAGTACTACCACCACTTCCTGGAGGCCTCCCGGATCTCCTTCGCCGACCGCAACCGCTGGGTCGGCGACCCGGCCTTCAACGACGTCCCCACCAGGGAACTGCTCTCCGAGCGCTACGCCGCCTCCCGGGCCTGCCTGATCAGCCCGGACCACGCGCTGACCAGCCCGCTCGCCCCCGGCGACCTTCGCCACCCGGCCCCCTGCGCCGACACCGGCCAGGCCGTCCCCGAGCCGTACGAGGGCCCCAACACCACCCACCTGACGGTCGCCGACCGCTGGGGCAACATCGTCTCCTACACGCTCACCATCGAGCAGACCGGCGGCAGCGGCATCACCGTCCCCGGCCGGGGCTTCCTGCTCAACAACGAGCTGACCGACTTCGACTTCACCCCGCTCGCCCCGGGCGTCCCCGACCCCAACCTGCCGGGCCCGGGCAAGCGGCCGCGCTCCTCGATGTCCCCGACGGTCGTGCTGCGCGACGGCGAGCCGCTGCTGGCCACCGGCAGCCCCGGCGGCGCGACCATCATCACCACCACGCTCCAGGTGCTGCTCGGTCGGCTCGACCGGGGCCTGAGCCTGGAGCAGGCCATCGCCGCCCCGCGCGCCAGCCAGCGCAACAGCGCCACCACCCAGGCCGAGCCCGCCTTCCTGGCGCTGCCCGAGCGGGCCGCGCTGGAGGGCCTCGGACACAGTTTCGTCAACGGCGGCGAGATCGGTGCCGCCACCGGCGTGGAACGGCTGCCGGACGGCCGCTGGGTGGCCGCCGCCGAGCCGGTGCGGCGCGGCGGCGGCTCGGCCGCGGTGGTCCGGCCCGCGGGCTGACCGGGCCGGCCTGTCGGTGCCGGGCGGTATGTTCGGGGTGGGCCTCCCGCACGAGGGGCGGCCCACCCCGTCCGTATGCCCGACTGCATGTCCGTCCGCACCGAACCACCGGGAAGGCCGCCCGCCGTGACCGTCCGCATCGCCACCTGGAACATCAACTCCGTCACCGCGCGGCTGCCCAAGCTCCTGGAGTGGCTGGAGAGCGCCAAGCCCGACGTGCTCTGCCTCCAGGAGCTCAAGTGCGCGGCCGACGCCTTCCCGTACGAGGCGGTCCGCGAGCTCGGCTACGAGACGGCCGCGCACGGCAACGGCCGCTGGAACGGCGTCGCGATCGTCTCCCGGATCGGCCTGGACGACGTCGTGCGCGGCCTCCCCGACCAGCCCGGCTACTTCGCCGACGGCGCCCTGCTGCCCGAGGTCGAGCCGCGCGCCATCGCCGCCACCTGCGGCCCGGTCCGGGTCTGGTCGGTCTACGTGCCGAACGGCCGCGAGGTCGGCCACGCGCACTACCAGTACAAGCTGGAGTGGCTGGAGGCGCTGCGCAAGGCCGCCACCGAGGACGCCGCCGGCCCCCGCCCGTTCGCCGTCCTCGGGGACTTCAACATCGCCCCGACCGACGACGACGTCTTCGACGCCGCCGCCTTCGAGGGCCTCACCCACGTCACCCCGGTCGAGCGCGCCGCACTGGCGGCCCTCGACGGGATCGGCCTCCAGGACGTGCTGCCCCGCCCGCTCAAGTACGACCACCCGTACACCTACTGGGACTACCGCCAGCTGGCCTTCCCCAAGAACCGGGGCATGCGGATCGACCTCACCTACGCCAACAAGCCCTTCGTCGAGGCCGTCACCGACAGCTACGTGGACCGCGAGGCCCGCAAGGGCAAGGGCACCTCGGACCACGCGCCGGTCGTGGTGGACCTCGACCTCTGAGCCGCCCCGCGTGAGCGCCACTCCGGGTGAGCGCCACGGGTGAGCCCCGCCGAGGGTGTCACGACGGGTCACGGGTCGTAACCCGAACGGTCGTGAGCGCTGGCCGAGCGTGGGGCGCGTCCCTACCGTCGGTGAATGACCGGGTGCAGTTGCTCGACCACGTGGACATGGGAGTCCCCGGCTGCGCCCGAGAATCCCGGAGGTTCCGGTATGCGCCCCATGCGTACGGCCGCCGCCGCCCTGATCGGCGCGACGGCGCTGACCGGCCTGACGGCCCCCCTCGCATCCGCCAGGGACGGTTCCGCGTCGGTCAGCCCGTCCCAGGCCGCACCGGGCCAGACCGTGACGGTCACGGTCTCCTGCGAGAAGTCGGACAAGCCCGACGCCAAGACCATCACCGCCCGCTCCGCCGCCTTCGAGGGAGGCCCGGCGACCCTCACCCTGGGCCCCGACGGCAAGCACAGCGGCTCCGCCCGGCTGGCCGGCCAGCACGCCGGGGACAGCAAGGTCGACGGCACCTGCCCGGACGGCGGGGCCTTCGCCACCAGCGTCACGGTCACCACCGTGGCCGTGCCCGACAGGGGCGGTGACAAGGGCGGCGACAAGAACCCCCAGAAGAACCCGGGTCTCGGCGAGTGGGGCGAGGCCGCGGGGGAGTGGGCCGGTTCGCTCGGGCAGTCCGGCGCCGGCAACCAGCAGGTCGCCCCGCACGGCGCCGTGCAGACCGGCCTCGGCGGTTCGGTCGCGGCGAACCCGGGGGAGCTGGCCGGCGGCCTCGCGCTGGTCGCGGGCGGTGTCGGCGGCTTCTGGCTGCTGCGGAGGCGCGGTGCCTGAAGGCCTCGCGCCCCACTGCGCCCCTGCGCCGCGCCGCTGGATCCCGACGGGATCGGCGGCGCGGCGGCGTGTCGGGACGGCGTGCCGGTTCTCCGGAGCGCCGGTGCGTCAGGCGGTCCGCGGTTCGGCGTCCTCGCGGTGCAGCCGGTCCTGGTGGCGGAGGGTGCCGTCGGCCAGCAGGTACTGGGCCAGCACATAGGTCGCCATGATCCAGAACTGATGGCCCGGCAGCTCCCGCCACTTCGCCAGCTGGGTGGCGATCAGCGTGTCGGAGAGCAGGAACAGCGCCCCGCCCAGCCCGGTCCGCCAGCCCAGCCCGGCCGAGGTGACGGCCGTCGACGCGAGCAGCAGGCTGTAGCCGGCCACCGGGACGCGCAGGTCCCCGAGGTCCGGCCAGAGCTGCCCGACCAGGGCCACCCAGGCCGTCGCGTACGCGGCCGCGACCACCAGGGCCCGGCGGCGGTCGGTGAGCGCGCCGCGCTGGACGAACATCGTCACGTAGCAGACGTGCGCCGCCGCGAACGAGCCCATGCCCGCGAGGAACGCGGGGTCGTTCTTCAGCTGGAGCAGCACGTCGCCGCCCGCGCTCAGCAGCAGCGCCGGCGCCAGCAGCTTCGGCGCCTCCCGCCCGGCCTTCGCGGCCGCCGCCACGCTGTGCGCGGCCAGCAGCGGCATCAGGGCCGGCTTGGTGGCGTTCTGGAGCACCGAGGCGCCGGAGGCGATCGCGCCCAGGTGCGCCGCCGAGGTGGCCGCGAAGCCGCCCAGCAGGCCGGTGGCCGAGCGCAGGCGCGCCCCGAGGCCGACGCGGGTGGTGGTACGGAGGGTCATGCGTGCGCCTCTCGGTGATCCGCTGCTTCGGACCGACCCTAGAGGAGCTGGACCGGCGGTGGAAGGGTCGGTTACCGGTGCGTAACCCGGGCGGGGTGCGGCGGATGACGGGGTGGCCGGTGAGCGGAGCGCGGGCGGCCGCTTCGAGGGCTCTTGCGGAGAGTTCCTCAGGAGGGCGGTTGCTGCGGTCGGGTGGCCCGGGCACCGTCTAGTCTGGACCCCGACATGGATCAGCAGGACTACGCGGTCGGCGCCACCCGGGTGGCCGCCGGCAGGCCGGACGGACGCACGGGCGGGGCAGGGCGGGGAACCGCCGCCGCCGTCCTCGCCGTACGCGAAGCCGGTCCCGAGGCTGGTCCCGACGACGGTGGTGCCTCCGGTTCCGACGCGGGCCGCCCCTCCGGTCCCGCTGACAGGACGCCGGGGGCGGCCATGGGGAGCGGTGCTGACGGCCCGCAGGCGTCGGCCGCTCCGGCCGTCGACACGACGCTCTCGCCCGACCCGGGGCTGCTGCGCCTGGCCCACTGGTTCGCCGCCGCCACCCCCGGCACCGCCGACGACCTCTGCACCGCCTCCTTCGGCCTCTACCCCGCCCGCCACCTCGGCACCGCGGCCGAGCCCGCCGCCGATCCCGGCGTCAGCTGGTGGCACGGCCCCACCGCGCACTTGGCCACGCCCGTACGCCCCCGCGAGGACCGCACCGAGGGCGGACTGCGCCGCGCCCGGCGCGACGACGCCGCCCTGCCCGTCGTCCGGTCGGGTGCCAAGACGGGCCGGCCGGGCCGGCACCGCAGGCCCGAACGCACGCGGGTGGCACCGCCCACCGTCGTGGCGCAGGATCGTTCCGGCGAGGAGCTCCCGGCGGCCGAACGCCGGATCGCCGCCCGGCTGTTGCTCGCCCACCCGCTGGTCACCGCCTCCGGCCCGCACGCCGACGGCTTCCCGCTGATCCGCCGTCACCGCGACTGGCTCGCCGAGCGCTTCGACACCCTGCTCGGCTACCGCCTCGTGGTCGGCCCCTGGCACGCCCGGCTCTGCAAGGCAGGCCTGGGCCCCGGCGCCGCGCGCCGCCTCGAACACCCCGTCACCGGCACTCCGTTCACCCCGGCCGGGTACGCCCAACTCGCCCTCGCGCTCGCCCTGTTGGTCGACGCCCCGGAGGAGCTCGGCTACCGGCGGCTGCTCGACGCGATGAACGCCGCCGCCCCCGAACTCACCGCCGAACCGACCGACCTCGCCATGGCGCTGGCCGCGCTGGCCGGCTGGCAGGTGCTCGGCGAGCTGCCGGCCGAGGGCCAGGCCGACGACTCCTTCGTGCTGACCGTGGACCGCGAACTCGCCCGGGCCGTCCCGGCCGGCCCGCCCGCCCTCGCCGACGACGCCGCCGACCTGATCCGCCGCGCCGCCGAGGCCGAGCCCGCCACCGCCGTCCGCCGCCTGCTCGCCGAGACGCCCGCCGTCCTGGCTACCGACCTCCCCGAGGACCACCGCGCCTGGCTGGACGAGCACCGGCTCAGCGGACCGGCGGCGCTCGCCGAGTTCCTCGGACTGGAGGCCGAACTGCGGGCCGAGGGCGTCGCGCTGCTCGACCCGGCCGCCGAACTCACCGACCTCGCCCTCCCCGGCGGGGGCACCCTCACCCAGGCCGCCCTGCTGCTGGTCGAGCGCCTGGTCGAGGAGGTCCGCCCGCTGCCCGACGAGCCGGTGGCCGGCGACGTCCCGATCCCGGACGCGCTGATAGACGGCGTCCTCGGCGACATCGCGGACGAGTTCGGCCTCCCCGCCCGCTACCTCGCCGACCGCACCGCCCTGCGGCGGGACGCCCTCGACGTGCTCCACCGCCTCGCCCTGATCACCCCCACCCCCCATCCCACCCGCCCCCCGGCCTGGCGCCTGCGCCCCCCGGCCGCGCGCTACGCCCCGGCCCCCGACCTCCACCCCACCCCCGGCACCGGCCGCCACTCCCGCCCCGGACAGCCGGCGTAGCGGACCGCCGCCGTGGCGGCGGCGCCCACCGTGCCGCCCCGGCTCCGCCGCCGGGGAGCGGAAAGCAAGAAGCACCGGGCCCGGAACGGGACCGCGGTGCTGGGTGGAGCAGGGGCTACTTGCTGGCGGAGGCGCTCGCGAGGGGGCCGTGTTCGACGGTTTCCACGGTGGCGCCGACGCCCAGGGTGCCGAGGGCGATGGAGGTGAGTACGGCGGTGACGGCGAGCAGCCGGCGGTGCCGTTGGGGCAGGGGGAAGCGCGGTTCCTGGTAGGGCGCCTGAGGGTTGGCGTTCATGACAGGGAGGTTTCCAGGGCGGCGTGAACGGTCGGTACGTGCGGGTGAAGTCCGGACGGGGGTTGGGCGTCGGTTGGCCGCGTACGCCCCACCCGTCACCGGGCAGGGCGTACGCGCAGGTCAGCGGCGTGTGCCCGACTCGCCGACGACCTCCCGGACGGCGTCCCGCAGGCCGTGCGGAGGGTGGAAGCGGGCGGGGGCGGCGGCCGGGTCCTCGCGGAGCTCCTTCACCAGCGAGACGCACAGCAGCAGCATCACGACCACGAACGGCAGCGCGACCAGGATCGTCGCGTTCTGGAGCGCGGTGAGCCCGCCGGCCAGCAGCAGGGCCGCCGCGACCCCGCCCATCAGCACGCCCCAGACCACCACCAGCCAGGTGCGCGGGTGCAGCGAGCCCCGGCTGGAGAGCGAGCCCAGCACCAGCGAGGCCGAGTCGGCGCTGGTGATGAAGAAGGTCATCACCAGCAGCACCGCGACCACGCTGGTCACCGAGCCGAGCGGCAGCGCGCGCAGCATCTCGAACAGCGAGGCCTCCGGGCCCTGCGGGATGGTCGCGACCAGGTCGGCCGCGCCGGTGGTGGACAGCCGGATCGCGGTGCCGCCCATCACGCAGAACCAGATGACCGTCGCCCCGCTGGGCACCAGCAGCACGCCGAGCAGGAACTGCCGGATGGTGCGGCCGCGCGAGATCCGCGCGATGAAGGTGCCGACGAAGGGCGCCCAGGAGAGCCACCAGGCCCAGTAGAAGATCGTCCAGGAGCCGAGCCAGCTCTCGTCGGTGAAGGCGCCGGTCTGGGTGGACATCCCGAGCAGGTCGGAGAGGTAGCCGCCGACCGAGGAGGGGATCGCGTCCAGGGCGAACACCGTCGGGCCGACCACGAAGACGAAGACCATGATCAGCGAGGCCAGCACGACGTTCGCGGTGGAGAGCCACTTCACGCCCTTGTGCACCCCGGAGAACGCGGAGACCACGAACGCGGCGGTCAGCGAGCCGATGATGATCAGCTGGGCGTTCTGGGTGTTGCGGACGGAGGTGATGTAGCCGAGCCCGTCGGCGACCTGGAGCGCGCCGAGGCCGAGGCTGGTCGCGGAGCCGAAGACGGTGGCGAACACGGCCAGCAGGTCGATCGTCCGCCCGGCCCAGCCGTCCGCGCCGCGCTGGCCGATCAGCGGGACGAAGGCGGCGGAGACCCGGTTGCCCCGGCCCTTGCGGAAGGTGGTGTAGGCGAGGGCCAGGCCGCCGACCGCGTAGATCGCCCACGGGTGCAGGGTCCAGTGGAAGAGCGAGAACTCCAGGGCCTGCTGGGCGGCGGCCGCGCTCTGCGGCTCCAGGCCGGAGCCCGGCTGCGGGGTGGCGAAGAGCTGGAGCGGCTCGCCGACGCCGTAGAACATCAGGCCGATGCCCATCCCGGCGCTGAACATCATGGCGATCCAGGCGAGGGTGGAGAACTCGGGCTCGTCGTCGTCGCGGCCGAGCCGGATCCGGCCGAAGCGGCTGAACGCGAGCAGCACGCTGAGCGCCAGGAAGACGTCGGCGGCCACCACGAACAGCCAGCCGAAGTTGTGCAGCACCCAGCCGAGCGCGGTGTCGGAGGTGCGGCCGAGCGAGTCCTCGGCGAAGACGCCCCAGGCGACCACCGCCAGGACCAGGACGGCGCCGATGCCGAACACCGCCCGGTCGGCCGGAAGGGTCGCGGCGGGTTCGTCGGGCTCCTCCACGGGCTGGTCGGACTGGGGCGGCTGGCTGCTCATCGGATGGACCCCTCGACATACTCGGCGCGCGTCGGCACGCTCGGATTCAAGCTGTATGTCGCACTATGTCCAGTCCGCTCCGTGAGCGGAGGGACGGCGCGCCGGGGAAGCGCGGGGTCGGGACCTACGTCCCGTCAGGCCGCCTGCTCCTCGCCGTAGTCGTGCCCGTCGTCGTGCCGGTGCCCGGGCCCGTGCTGCCGTCCGCGGTCGGGCCCGGAGTCGCGCGCGGTGGCGAGGTAGTGGGAGAGCGCCCGGCGGCTGCGGCTGAGGTCCTCGATCCGGGAGTCCAGGTCGGCGAGTTCGCCGCGCAGGATGGCGAGCAGCTCCGGGCAGGCCTCCAGGACGGGGACCGGACCGGTGGCGCAGGGCAGCAGCTCGGCGATCACCCGGGTGCTCAGACCGGCTGAAAGCAGGCTGCGGATCTGCCACACCCGGACGGTGTCCTCCTCGCCGTACTCGCGGTAGCCGGCCGCCGTGCGGTCCGGCCGGAGCAGGCCCTGTTCCTCGTAGTAGCGGAGCAGGCGGGTGGACACCCCGGTCAGGCGGGCGAGTTCTCCGATGCGCATGACCGGGCGAACGCCGCCGCCTGCCGGGGTGTTCCCCCGGGGGGCTCGGCTCGTGAGGAACTCCGGCAGTACGTCGCGCAGTTCGGGCGGCGCCCCGGCCACCGGCTGGTGCCCGCAGGGGAGTTCGGCCAGGCGTGTGCCGGGGATCAGCCCGGCCGGCGACCAGGGCGGGGACGGCTGTCGCGGCCGGTTCGGCGCGGACGTCGGTCCGGGCGGCGGGCCGGAACCGCTGCCGGAAGCCGTCCGGTACCAGGGACTTGGGATGTTCCCGCAGCGGGGCGAGCTCGTCCGGCCGGTCGGCCAGGTCGATGAACAGCTCGGAGAGCGTCCGCAACCGGGCCGGGCCCCGGCCACGCCGGCGAACAGTGGCGGCGAGCGGACCCGCCCGGGGCGGCGGGTGGCGATCCGGACGGCGACGGCGGCGCCGAGCGGGTATCCGGCCAGATCGAAGGTGTCCGGGCGCCGGCCCCGGCCCCGTGGGCGAGCGGCGGTTCCGGGCCGGGACCCGGACGATCCGGGCGGGCGGGGTGGCTGACATGGGGTGCTCCGCTGCGGGGCGGGGTTTCGCCGACACAATGGGAACGGTAGGAGTCCACACCGGTGAGTAGGTCAGACCGGGGAGCGGAAGCCCGTCCAGGACGGCCCGCGGGCCCCGGCGGCGGCCGCGGTCGCGCGCGGCGCCGAAACCGACCACGCTGAAACGGAAGGAACGCCGTTCATGGACGACGAGGTCCGCACCCCGAACGAAGCAGCCCCGACGCCGGCCGATCCGACGCCCGCCGACCGGAGGCAGACCGATCGGAGCAGGGCCGACCGGAGGCGGGCCGAGCCGACGCGGGCCGCCCGGGACGGCGCGCGTGCCGACGGCGTGGACCGCCGGACGCTGCTGCGGGCGGCCTCCGCCGCCGGGGCGCTCGCCGCGCCGGTCCCGGCCGCGCCCCTGGTCACCGCGGGCCGGGCGGCCGCCGAGGGGGCACCCGGGGCGGTGTCCGGGGCGGTGTCCGGGGCCTCGTCCGGGCCCGTGCCCGGGATCGTCAAACCGCTGCCCGCCGAGTGGTTCGTGCCGCACGGCACCAACGCGGAGACGCGCTGGGACACCTTCCGCGGCGCCGACGGCGGCGCCGCTATCGGCCGCCACGTGCCGGTGGAGCGGTTCTTCGTCCGCAACCACACCAGCACCCCGCTGATCGACCCGGACACCTGGAGCCTCAGGCTCTTCGGCAGCGGCCTGCGCGGCGCCCCGACGGCCGGGCGCCCGGTCGAGTTCGGCCTGGACGACCTGCGGGAGCTGCCGTCCACCCGGATCAGCGCGTTGATCGAGTGCGCCGGCAACGGCCGCAGCTACTACTCCGGCCAGCAGGGCCAGCCCGTCCCGGGCACGCCGTGGACGCTCGGCGGCGTCGGCTCGGCGAGCTGGCGGGGCGTCCGGCTGGCCGAGGTGCTGCGGGCCGCCGGGCTGACCGGGGCGGCGGTGGACGTGCTGCCCACCGGCCTGGACCCGGACTTCGTCGCCGGCGGCACCAACTACGGCCCGGTGCGCCGCCCGCTGCCGATCGCCAAGGCGCTGGACGACGTGCTGCTCGCGTACGAGATGAACGGCGAGCCGCTGACCCCGGACCACGGCGCCCCGGCCCGGCTGGTGGTGCCCGGCTGGGTGGGCATCGCCTCGATCAAGTGGGTGGGCAGCGTGGAGGTCGCCGACCACCCGCTGTACTCGCCGTGGAACACCGACTTCTACCGGATGTTCGGCCCGGACTACCCGCCCGGCGGGGGCGACCCGCTCACCGTCCAGGTGGTCAAGAGCGCCTTCGAGCTGGCCGCGGGCGCGCGGCTGGCGGCGGACCGCGAGCACCGGCTGCACGGGCGCTCGTGGTCCGGCGTGGCGGCGGTGCGCCGGGTCGAGGTCAGCACGGACGGCGGCCGGACCTGGCGGCGCGCCGAGCTGCGCGACGAGCCGCGGGCCGACGGCTGGACGCGCTGGAGCCTCGACTGGCGCCCCGGGCGGCCCGGCCCGTACGAGCTGCGCGCCCGCGCGACGGACCGCCGGGGGAACACCCAGCCCGAGCGGGCGCTGTTCAACCGGGAGGGCTACCTGTTCGGTGCCGTGGTGGCCCACCCGGTGACGGTGGTCTGAGCCGAGCGCCGGTCCGCGCCGCGCCAGGAGCCCCGACGGCGGGGCTCGTGGCGCGGCGCGGCTCAGCCGGTGGACTGGACCTCGTACGGGGCCGGGTAGCGCGTCTCGTACGGGGTCAGCACCAGCCGCACCACGTCCTCCAGGCGCCGCCGGGCGTCCCCGAGGGTGGTGCGGCCGGTCACCCAGGCGGTCAGCTCGCCCTGCCAGGCGTGGGCCACGATGTGCCGCACCAGGTCGCTCGCGGCGGCCGGCACCTCGGCCGTCACCGCTTGCAGGGCGGTGCTGTCGGCCCGGGCCATGCCCTGTAGGGCCTCGCTGGCGAAGGGGTCGGTGGAGGCGGCCACGGCCACCCGTAGCCGGGCGAGTTCGGGCTGCCGCTGGTAGGCCCGCATCCCGCCCCGGACGAACCGGACGGCCCGGTCGGTGGCCCCGAGCCCGGCCCTCGGTCCGCGCAGCTCGGCCACCAGGTCGGCCAGCAGCAGGCGGTGCCATTCGGCGATCGCCGCAGCCAGGAGGTGGTCCTTGGAGGAGAAGTAGCGGTACGCCGTCCCCAGGGCGACTCCGGACCGCTCGCAGACTTGTTTCATCTGCATACGCTCGACGCCGATCTCGTTCACCAGGGCGAGCGCGGCCGCGATCAGGCTTTCGCGGCGTTCGAGCTGACGCGGAGACATCGCCTCCACCGGCCGTGGTGACAGGTCAACCTTGGTCACCCGCACCATGATACGGGCCGGGGCCGCTCAGGAGTATGACGCCGTCCGGCCCCCTTCCGTTCGTCCGGCGGTCACCGGGGTGCCGGAGGTGTGACGAGGGGGCCCTCGGGCGTCACGACGGGTCGCGGACCAGCGCCTCCTGGACGGCGGAGGCGACCAGCCGGCCGTCCAGGTCGTAGAACTCGCCGAGCGCCAGGCCCCGGCCGTCCGAGGAGGACGGGCTGCGCTGGGCGAACAGCAGCCACTCGTCGGCCCGGAAGGGGCGGTGGAACCACATCGCGTGGTCCAGCGAGGCCATCAGCAGCCGGGGCGGCTCGGTGCGCTGGAAGAAGTTCGACTGCACGTCCAGCCCGACGGTGGAGGCCAGGGTGAGGTCGGACAGGTAGGTGAGCGCGCCGGCGTGCAGCAGCGGGTCGCCGTCCGGCAGCGGGGAGGCGGTGCGCATCCAGACGAACTGCTGGAGCAGCCCGGGGACGGCCGGCGGCAGACCCGGGGTGTCCGCCGGGACGAACCGCAGGTCGAGGTCGCGGAAGCCGCCGGACGCGGCGAAGCCCCGGCGGACCTCCTCGGGCAGGAGGGCGACGGCGTTCGGCAGCGACTCCGGGTGCGGCAGCGGCGGGATCCGGCGCTGGCGGTCGGCGGCCGGCTCGGGGTGCTTGAAGGAGACCGAGAGGGTGAAGATCTCGTTCCCCCGCTGGAGCGCCGTCACCCGGCGGGTGGTGTACGACAGGCCCTCGCGGACCCGCTCGACCAGGTAGTCGATCGGGTGGCCCGGGGTGCCCGGCAGCAGGAAGTAGCCGTGCAGCGAGTGCACCGGGCGCTCGTCCTCGCAGGTGCGCCCGGCGGCGACGAGCGCCTGCGCGGCGACATGGCCGCCGAAGGCGCGCATCGGGGCGCCGGCATGGCAGCAGCCCCGGAACGTGTTCTCGTCCAGCCGCTCGATCTCCAGCAGCTCGGCGAACGGGGCGGCCGGCACGGCGCGCCGTTCGGCCCGGACGTGCGGTTCGGTGAGGTCGGTCACGAGGCCATAGTGGCAGAAGCCAACCGTGTGGTGGTGTGACCTGGGTAACGCCGCCCGCGGGCTCGTGTGATGACATAGAACACGTTCCAGTCCGATCCCCGGCTCTGGCCCCGCGCCCGGCCGGGTCGAGGCCCTCCCGGCGCCCTCGCGAGGCCGCCCCGAGGCCGCCCCGCGGTCGTCCCGACGGATTGTCAGTGCCCTCACCTAGCGTGCTCGGCATGACGCAATCCGCACACGCGTACGCCTATCTGCGCCCGTCGGCCGTCCTGGACGGCGCCGACGGCCGGCACCTCGACCTGGCCACCTCCGGCGGCGCCACCCCGCTCGGCGCCGCCGCCAACCCGCGCTTCTTCGCGGGCTTCCTGGCCGATCCGGCGCCGGCCGCCGCCGCGCTGCTCGCGGTCGCGGACGTCGCCGCCGCGCGCTACTACCAGCCGCGGCTGCGTGCCTCGCTCGACCCGGTGGTCACCGCCAACGGGGACCGGCTGCGCTTCGAGTCCTTCTCGGGCTGCTGCGGCGTCTACGCCCGGCTCGATGTGCTCGGGGCCGGGCTCGACGGGGACGAGATCGGCCACGGCACCACCAACGTGGACGTCAACAACCCGCTGCGCGAGGCGCTGACCAGGATCGGCCCGGCCGACCCGCTGCACCTCGCGGTCGGGCCGGACGCGCTGGAGGTCACCACCTTCGACGGCTCGCTGGTCGAGAAGAAGGTGCCGCTGCCGGAGCGCTGGCTGCGCGGCTTCGCCGAGACCCAGGTGGTCGCCGCCGGTTTCGAACCGCGCGCCGAGCTGCCCGCCGCCGAGGCGGTGCGGTTCCTGCGCTCGCTGCCGCGCGGCGGGCGGGCCGGCGTCGGCTGGGTCGTCCCGGCCGGGAAGACGCTGCGGCCGACCACCCGGCCGGTGCCCGGCGCGGTCTGCCTGCCCGGGCCCGACCGGCTGGTGGCGCTCCAGCGGGTGCTGCGGCACGCGCTCGCCCTGCGGGTCTACGGGCCGGTCGCGGCCGGGGAGCCGACCGCCTCCGCCTGGGAGGCGGTGCTGCCCGGCATGCGGCTGACCCTGACGCTGTCGCCCAACGCCGCCCGGGGCTTCTCCGGCGAGGGCGGGGTGCTCGACGCGCTCGCCACCGGCACGGCCGAACGGGACGCCGAGCTGATCGCGGTGCTGCTCGCCTGGGAGCCCCGGATCGAGGTCGGGGACCTCGCCGCCCAGTCCGGGCTGAGCTCCGAGCGGGTCCGCGCCGCGCTCACCCGGCTGGGCACCGCCGGGCAGATCGGCTACGACACCGCCGAGGCCGCGTACTTCCACCGGCAGCTCCCGTACGACGCCGGGCGGGCCGAGGCGGCCAACCCCCGGCTGCGGGCCGCCCGGGCACTGGTCGAGGCCGGCGCCGTACGGCTGGAGGAGGGCGGGGCGACGGCCGTCGTCACGGTGGACGAGCACATCCAGCGGGTGCGGACGGACGAGTCGGGGCGGCTGAGCTGCACCTGCCTGTGGTGGGGCAAGTACCGGGGCGGACGCGGGCCGTGCAAGCACGCGCTCGCGGTCGGGATGGTACGGGAGACGGCCGCCGGGGCGGCGGGGACGAAGGGGGCCGGAGCGTGAGCACGGTGGAGGGGGCCGACCGGCAGGGGCCGGTCGGCGAACTGCTGACGACCGTCCGGTCCGGGCGGCTGGCACGGATACCGGAGCTGCTGGCCGGGCTGGACGCGGCCCAGCGGCGGGCCGCCCTGACCGCCCTCAAGGCGCTGCGCAAGGAGCTGCGCCAGGAGTGGTCCCGGGAGGCGACCGAGACCAGGGGACGCCTGCTGGTGGCCGGGGCCGGCTGCCACGCCGGCCCGGCCGCCGCCGCCACCTGGCTGGCCGGCAGCGACTTCGGCGTCCGCGACTGGGCCCGGAACTCCGTGCTGCACCAGGTCGTCGAGGCGCAGCCGGTGGAGTGGCAGGTCGAGGTGGTCGCCCGGCTCGCCGTCCGGCCGGTGCGCAACCAGGGCTGGTCGATGTACCCGGTGATGGAGGCCGTGGTCCGGCGCACCGGCTGCGAGGTGCCGCGCGGCGAGACCTTCGTCCGGGGCTGGACGGACCGCGTGAGCGACTTCGGCAGCCGCGGCGCGCGTCCGACGCTGGCCGAGAAGCTGCGCCAGGACGACTTCACCCCGGTGCTGCTGCCCGAGCTGCTCGAACTCGCGGACGTCGGCTGGCAGCTGACGCACCGGCACAGCCCGCGCCCCGGCGACGTCTGGACCGAGGCGATCGGCGAACTGGCCGCGGCCGGCCTGGTCGACCGGGCCGAGCTGCTCGACCGCTGCCTGGCCCGGCTGCTGCGCGGCGGCAAGCCGGCCGACCAGCGGGCCCTCCTGGAGGTGCTGCGGGCGCTCGGCCCGACACCGGCCGAGTACGCGGCCCGGGTGCGCGACCTGGTGGCGCTGCTGGACGGCCAGTCGGTGCTCGCCGGGCACGCCCAGGAGGTGCTCGCCGGGCTGGACGAGGCCGGCCTGATCGAGCCCGAGGTGCTCGCCGAGGCCTCGGCGGTGGTGCTGTTCCGGACCGAGAAGAAGCTGGTCCGCGCCCAGCTGGCCTGGCTGGACAAGGCCGCCCGGCGCGCGCCCGGGCGCTCCGGCCCGGTGGTGCTGGCCGCGGCCGAGGCCTTCGGGCACCCCGACGCGGCCCTCCAGGAACGGGCGCTGAACGTGGTGGCCCGGCACCTGAAGGCGGCGGGGGAGGCGGTGGTGGCGGAGCTGCGGACCGCCGCCGAGGGGCTGAACCCGGCCCACCACCTGCGCGCGGGCGACCTGCTCGGCGCGCCGGTCGGCGGCGACGGGGACGACCCGGACACCGGGTGGAACGCCTTCCTCCCGCCGGCCCCCGAACCGCGCCCGCTCGGCGCCCCGATCGGCTCGGCGGTGGAACTCGCGGAGGAGCTGTCCGCCCTGCTCGCCTCGCAGGAGCCCGCCGTGGCGGACTTCGAGCGGGTGCTGGACGGGCTGGTCCGGCTCACCCGCCTGGACCGGAAGGCGCTGGCCGAGGCGGTGGAGCCGGTCCGCCGGGTGCACCCGTGGCGCGGCACCAACAGCGTGGGCGACTGCACGCCCCGGGAGATCCTCTACGTGGTGGCCGCGGTGGCCGGGGAGACGCCGCCGTGGAAGGTCTGGGACTACCTCGGCCGCAAGGGCCGCTCCGTGCTGCGCGGAGCGCACACCACCGTGCCCGGGGCCGTCCTCGCCGCCCGCCTGGAGGAGGCCGCCTGGCAGGTCCACCACGCCGGGCTGCCGTACCTGCTCGCCACCCCGACCGACGCCACCGGCGCACTGGACGCGGCCGAACTGGTCGAGCGGCTCGCCGGGTACGAGGCGGCGGGCGTCAAACCGGGGAAGGCCGACCTGTCCCAGGCCCTGCTGCGGGTCGACGTGCGGGCCCAGGAGGCGGTGCTGAAGGCCGCCGAGGCGCTCACCTCCCCGGCCGGGCGGTGGCTGGCGCACTGGCTGCGCACCGGCGGCCTGCCCGGGCAGCCCTCCGAGCGGGTGGTGTTCGCGCCCGGCAAGGGGGTGCGGCACACCAACGTGCACGGGGACCGCTGGTGGGAGGAGGTCGAGCGGATCGCCGTCGCCCAGCCGGGCATCGGCGCCGGACCGAAGGGGCCGGGCGGCGAGCGGCTCCCGGCCGAGCCGCGGGCCCTGCTGGACGGCACTGAGCCCAGCGTCGCCCGGGCCCGCACGGTGTACGGCTGGACGTGGCGGCCCGTCGCGCACTGGTTCGCGATGCTCCCCTGGCACCGGGAGGAGTTGGCCGCGCGCTGGCTCGACCCCTTCGCCGGGGGCGCAGACCAGGACGAGCGCGGCGCCGCCCGCTACCTCCCGCTGCTCGCCGAGGCCGGCGGCCCGGCCGGGCTCGCGCTGCACCTCGCGCTGGCGTACGGCCTGGGCTCCCGGCACGCCGAGGACCGGACGGCGGCGGTGGACGCCCTGCTGGTGCTCGCCGCGCGCGGCGACCTGGACGGCGCGTTGCTCGGCCGCGAGCTCGGCGCCCTGGTGGCCTGCGGCACGGTGATGGCCGGCCGGCTGGGGGCGGCGCTCACCACGGCGGCGGAGACCGGCGCCCGGGCGACGGTCTGGTCGGTGCTCGGGGCGGCCCTGCCGGTCCTGCTGGGCGAGGCCGACCAGTCGGCGCGCGGGCTGGGCGACCTGATCGCGCTGGCCACCGACTGCGCCCGGCGCACCGGGGCCCGCGGGCCGGTCGCCGAGGTGACGGCGGCGGCCGAACGCGGAGGCTCGGGCCGGGTGGTCAAGGAAGCCCGGGCGCTGCGGGACGTCCTCGCGGGCTGAGGGGGCGGCGCGGGCCGGGTGGCGGCTTGCGGCTGACAGCTCTCAGTCGACGGTTTTCGGCGAACAGCTTTCAGCGAACAGATTTTGAAATCTGTTCGCTGAAGGTCGTCGCCTGTTCGCGCGCCCCGGCCGCCCCCGCCCCGGTTGCCCCGGCTTCGGCCGCCCCCGGGCCGGCCACCGCCTCCTCCGGCCGCTCGCCGACCAGCGGCGGGACGCCGTGCGGGCCGGCGGCGACGGCGCGCCACCACAGCCGCAGGGCGGGCGGGGCGGCCGGTTCGAAGGGCTTGCCGGGGCGGGGCACCGCGAGTCGGGCGCCGAGCGTCTGGGCGGCGGTGACCACCCGCTCGGCGGGCTCCTCCCAGGGGTGCGGCGCGAGGTTGAAGGTGCACCAGTGGATCGGCAGCAGCAGCTCGCCGCCCAGGTCCAGGTGTGCCCGCACGCCCTCCTCGGGGGTCATGTGCACCTCGGGCCAGAAGTCGCTGTACGCGCCGACCTGCATCATCGTCGCGTCGAACGGGCCGAGCCGACGGCCGATCTCGGCGAAGCCGGGGAAGTAGCCGGTGTCCCCGCTGTGGAAGATCCGCCGCCCGCCGCCGGCCACCACCCAGGACGCCCACAGGAACAGTGTGCTGGTGCGCGGCCCCCGGCTGCAGTAGTGGCGGGCCGGCGTGGCGGTCAGGGTCAGCCCGGCGACCTCGGCCGACTCCCACCAGTCCAGTTCGACGATCCGCTCGGCCGGTACGCCCCAGTGCTCCAGGTGCGCCCCGACCCCGAGCGGGACGGCGAACGCCGCGCCGGTCCCGATCAGCGCCCGGACGGTGCCCATGTCGAGGTGGTCGTAGTGGTCGTGGGAGATCACGACCACGTCCACCGGCCCGAGTTCGGACAGCGGCAGCGGCACCGGGTGCAGCCGCTTGGGGCCGGTCCAGGAGAAGGGGGAGCAGCGCTCTCCCCAGACCGGGTCGAGCAGCACCCGCCGTCCGTCGATCTCGGCCAGGACCGTGGCGTGCCCCAGCCAGGTCAGCCGCAGCCCGGACCGGGGCGGCGCGGCCAGGTCGACAGGGAGCAGCCGGTGCACCGGGACGGCGGCGGTCGGCGTCCGGCGGGTCTTGTCCCCGGTCAGCTGGGCCCGGGGGATCTCCAGCGGGCTGCGCTCGTACACCAGGCGGCGGGTCGGCACCGGGTTGCGGAAGGCGCCGTCGGCGAAGTGCGGGGAGCGGCGGATGCGGGCCAGCCGTTCGCCCCGGGGCTCGGCGCCGAAGGCGTCGGTCCGGATCCGGTGCCAGGCGGACCGGGGCAGTCCGGCCAGCCCGGGGGCGGCGCGCTCGGCCGCGGGGCCGGCGGACGGCGGGGCGAGCTGCGACGTCAGACCGGCGAGGCGGGAGAACCACGGGGCGGGGCGGGGCACGGCTCCTCCAGGGACGGTCACGGCTACCGGGCGTGCCGGGGCGCGCAGCACAGCGGCGGGTGGGGCTGCTGCGATACGACAACCATCTCGTCGGAGATTACTCGCCGTGGGCCGTCCGGACCTGGTGGAGAGCCCCGCGCGGTCCAATCGGCGTACCCGGGGAGGGCGGCCCGGGCCGGTGCCCGGGTTCGGCCCGGCGCGGGTCCGCGCCGAGTGGAGCGCGGGCCCGAGCGCCCGTCGGTCCGCCCTCCGTCAGGCGTAGAAGCGGGTGATCGTCTCCGCGACGCAGTGCGGCTTGGTGCTCCGCTCACTGGTCACGGTGAACCGCACCACCGCCTGGACCCCGCCCGGCACCTCGGTGGCCGAGAGCAGCTCGGCGGTGGCCCGGACCGCCGTGCCCACCGGCACCGGCGCGGGGAAGCGCACCTTGTCGGAGCCGTAGTTCAGCGCCATCCGCACGCCTTCGACGGCGTAGCACTCCTTCGCGAGCACCGGGATCATCGACTGGGTCAGGTAGCCGTGCGCGATGGTCGAGCCGAACTGGCTCTCCTTGGCCCGCTCCGGGTCCACGTGGATCCACTGGTGGTCACCGGTCGCCTCGGCGAACAGGTCGATCTGCCGCTGCTCGATGGTGTGCCACTGGCTGGTGCCCAGCTCGGTGCCGACGGCGGCGGTCAGCTCGGCGAGGGAGGCGAAGGTCGTCACGGTGCGCTCCTGGTGGGGGACGGACCCGGGGAGGGATCAGGACGCCGGAAGCGTATGCCTACCCATCGGTATCTGTCAGGAGCCGAGCGGGAAACCGGTGTTCACGGGGCCGGTCCTCACGGGCCCCGCGCTCGTCGGCCCCGCGCCCGTCGGCCGTCGCGTCTGGAGCCCCGGGGCGCCCGGGACGCCCGGTCCGGTCGGGAACAGCCGGCGGCCGCTCACCAGCTCCGGCACCAGCGCCACGAACAGCGGCTCCGGATCGCCCACCCACGGCCGCAGGCCGGAGCGCAGCACCCGCCTGACCTGCTCGGGGTCGCTCACCACGTCGGCCCGCCCGTGCACCAGTACGCTCCACCCGGTGCGGGTGACCGGGTCCAGCAGATCCGCCTGGAAGGCCACCACCGTGCCGTCCAGCCCGCGCGCGGTGGCACTTCCCCGGCGTACGGCGAGCACCAGCCGCCCGTCCAGGACCTCGAAGGAGACCGGCAGGACGGCCGGCAGCGCGTGCTCGGTGTACACCACGCGCCCGACGGGCACGGTGCTGAGCAGCCGCAGGCACTCGGCCTCGCTCAGGGTCTCCACACGGTCCTCACGCTCCATGCGTCCGATCGTCCTCGGTCGGTGCCCGCATCGATAGGGCCCATGGTCCCTGAGCGGACGGGCCGGGAGCCCCGTCGGCGGCCGTCCGGGGCGGTAGCCTGCCCGGCGGGTGGAGAAATGGTGCAGGAGGGGGACGGCCGGATGGCGGGCGGGGTCGATCTGGTGGTGATCGGGGCGGACGGCGGGCCCGACCGGGCCTTCGGGGGTGCGGCGCTCGCGCCGGACGGTGCCCGGCTGCTCGCCGAGGTGCTGCCCGGGATGTGCTTCGACACCGGCGCGGCCGGCTGCCGGGTCACCACGGTGCCGCCGGACGCGGACGCCAACGCGATGCTCACCGCCGTCCGGGACGCCGCCCTGCACCCCGGCCGCTGGCTGCTGGTCTGCCTGGTCGGCCAGCTGGTGGCCGATCCGCGGGGCCGCCGGCTCGCCCTGGTCACCGCCGGCAGCACCGCCGACAACGCCTACCGCCGGGGCCTGGCCTGGGACTGGGTGGTCAGCGCGATGGTGCACGGGGACCAGGAGGAGGCGCTGCTGCTGGTCGACGCGGCGGTCGACCGGGACGCCTGGGCGGCGCTGGAGCGCGGCGAGGACGGCGCGGGCGAACTGCTGAGCTACTCGCGGGTCCCGCTGTGGGGCCGGATCGGCCGCTACAGCCCGGGCAGCCGCTACGCCCCGGGCAGACGCGGCCGGGACGCCGTCCTGCCGGGCGGGGAGGGCTCGTTCAGCCGGGCCCTGACCACCGTCCTGCGCGAGGGCGTCCCGGGTGCCCCCGCGGCCGTCTCCCCGCTCGATCTCCAGCCGGCCGTGGCCGCGCTGACGGACGGCGGGGAACCGGCCGGTAGTTCGGGTGCGCCTGGCGCGCGCCTGCTCGTTCCGCCGCACGCCGGGCGGCTCCTGATGCGCAATCGGGCCGCGGTTCGGGGCGCATTGGCCGGATTGTCGCTTTCCGAAGAACTGTTGGCCGTTCTGTGGCGGGAAAGTGCCCCGACGGAACCGCCTTCCGCGTAAGGTCAGGGGGCCTGAGGTGTTGCCGTGATGGGGTGGGTTGGCGAAGAATCGATCCCCAGCGGAAACACCGGTGGGACGGCGGAATTCTCCTGGCGGCCGTGGATCACGGATCAGGTCGGTCGCAATGAGGTGGGGCCATGCGGCAGCGCGGAAATGTGTTGCGCCCTGGGGCGGTTGGGGTCGGTGGGGCGGTTCTGGTGTTGCTGCTCGGTGCTTGTGCGGGCGGTGGTGCGGGCGGTTCCGTCGATCGCATCGGGTCGGCCGCGCCCACCGTCGCGGGAGTGAACCCGCTAACTCCTTCGAGTGGTTCGGCAAACGATTCGATCGCGCCGACCAGCGGTCCGGAAGGGGCCATGGCGCGGCTGGCCCTGAAGGCGTATCAGGACTGGTGGCAGGCCCAGGCCGAGGTGTTCGGACGGTCGGATTCGGACGGTTACGGACTGGAGCAGTACTCCTCCGGTCGGGCGCTGTCCGACAGCCTGGTCAGCCTCCGGCAACTGCGCGACGCCAAAGTGGTGATGACCGGAACGCCGCGCAATTCCGCGGTGGTCAAGACCGTCGACCTGAAAGCCGATCCGCAGACCGCCGTGATCGAGGACTGCGTCGACCTGTCCGGCTGGCACCGCGTCGATGCCGTCACCGGGGCCGCCAAGGATCCCGGAGCACGCCTGAACCGGTACGTCGGAACCGCTTCCCTGCGCTGGTTCCAAGCACATTGGTTGATCTACGACTTCAAACGGGAGGTGGATCGGACATGCTGAACGCGCGGAAACCGGCCCGGCGAATCTCGGTCGTCGCGTCGATGTCGGCCGGGTTGCTGCTGTCCTCGGCGGTGGGTGCGACCGCGGACGAACCGCCGAGCGGCGGGGCCGAGCAGTGCTACCCGAACGTGATCTGCGTGGACGTCAATTCCGGGGGGACGACCACGACGCCCGGCGGATCGAAGCCCGGCGGTGGCGGCGGTTCGGGCACCGGCCCGCAGCTGTGCAGCTACCACGACGTCCCCTGGGCCTGCCACGACCCCCAGTTGGGCTGGTTCAGCAGCGACAAGGGCTGCTACTTCCGCCCGCTGGACAACCCGCCGGCCGCCGGCGACCCGGCCTGGGGCGGCCACGACCCGAAGGACGGATCGCTCTACACGAAGGTCTGCCCGCAGACCGACGGGGGCCTGGGCGGCGCCGAGGTCGTCTTCGAGCCCACCTCGCCGGACGGGCAGAACGTCAACGCGGAGGCCACGGCCATCCAGACCGCCTACGACCGGGTCCGCTTCCGGCCCCCGGTGGGCCGGGCCGCGCCCCAGAAAACGGCGGTGGTCAACGCCCCGGTCTGGCTCTGGGCGGACGACGCCGCGCTGCCCGCACCGGGCAACGCGTCGGTCGCGGGCATCTCGGTCATCGTCACGCCCCGGTTGGTGAAGGCGGACTGGAGCTTCGGCGACCACCTCCAGACCTCCTGCACCACGCCCGGCACGCCGTACGTCCCCGCGTACGGCGACGCGAAGTCCCCGGACTGCGGCTATGAGTTCAGGACCAGCTCGGCCCGTGAGAAGAACGGCGTCTTCAGCGCCACGGTGACGATGCACTGGGAGGCCGCCGTGGTGGTCACCGGCGGGCCGAACCCGCGGAAGTTCACCATTCCGGGCATCAACCAGAGCAGCAAGCCCTTCGAGCTCAAGGTCGCCGAGATGCAGGTGCTCAACTGAGCGCTCCGGCGCGGCGATCCGCGCACTGACCAGCTAGAAGAGCCAGACCGGCCGGACGAGCCGGACGAGCCAGAGACGAACGAGGGAAGGGCGGAACCCGGTGGAGAACCGTACGTTCGCGACGCCGGGATCCGGCACCTCCGCGGGCGCGGCGGCGTCCGTGGCACTCCCGGAGCAGCCGGAGCAGGGCGGCCCGGGCAAGGGCCGGGGTCTGCCGCACGCGCCCGGACGGACCATGCGGGCGCGGCGGCGGCGCCCGGCGGTGCTGGCGATGGCGGTCGCGCTGATCGCGGCCGGTGGGCTGGGCGGGGCCGTCCTCTACAACAGCACCGGCCAGCGGGTCGCGGTGCTGGCGCTGGCCCGGGACGTGCCGTGGGGGCAGGTGATCACCGAGGACGACCTGGTGGTCGCCCGGATCGCGGGGGACCCGGCGCTGCACCCGCTGGCGGCCCAGGACCGGACGAAGGCCGTCGGCATGCGGGCCGCCACCGACCTCAAGCGCGGCGCGATGCTCACCGGGGCCGACCTCGCGCAGGGGCTGTCGGTGCAGCCCGGGCAGATCGTGGTCGGGGTGTCGGCCAAGCGCAGCCAGCTGCCCGCCAGCCGGCTCCAGCCCGGCGTGCAGCTGGTCGTCGTCTTCACCCCCGACAACGGCCGGGCCGACTCGCTGCCCGCCACGGTGATCACCGTCGGCCGGGTGGACACCGACGGCAGCCAGGTGATCGACGTGGCGGTCGGCACCGCGGACGGGCCCCGGCTGGCGCAGTGGGTGGCGAGCGGGCGGATCCAGGTGCTGCTCGCGCCGCGCGGCGGGGCGGCGGGCGGCGCCGCGCCGAACCCGGCGCCGAGCGGTGCGCCCTCGGCCGCCCCCGCCCCCGCCGCTCCTACCCCCGGGGCGACCACGCCGGGTGCCGCCACGTCCGGGGGACCGGCCGCGACGGGCGGCGCCTGATGGCCGTGATCGCGGTGGTCGGCGGCCCGGGCGCACCGGGAGCCACCACCACGGCCCTGGCACTGCTGCTGTCCTGGCCGCTGCCGCCCGGTCGGCGGATCCTGCTGGTCGAGGCCGACCCGGACGGCGGCGCGGTGCTCGCCGGCGCCCTGGAGGGCCGGGTCGAGGCGGTGTACGGGCTGCGCAACCTGGCCGTCGCCGACCGGCGCGGGCTGCTCGCGCAGACCATCTGGGAGCAGCTGATCGACCTCTCTCCCGAGGGCAACGCCGAACGGCTGCTGCTGCCCGGGCTGACCGACCCCACCCAGGCGCCCGGCCTCGCCTACACCTGGGAGCCGCTCGCCGAACTGCTGCACGGCGTGGAACAGCAGGGCTACGACGTGATCGTGGACCTCGGCCGCTCCGGCGCCACCGGCCACAGCGCGGTGCTGGCCCGCCGCGCCGACGCGGTGGTGGCGACCGTGCGCACCACGCTGCGCGGGCTGAGCGCGGTCCGGCCCCGGCTCGCCGCCCTGACCGAGGACCTGGCCGCCGCCGGCACCGGCGCGGACGCGCTCGGGCTGCTGCTGGTCGCCGAGGGGCCGTACGCCCGGGCGGAGGTGACCCGGGAGCTCGGGCTGCCGGTGCTCGGGGTGCTGCCGCACGCCCCCCGGACGGCGAAGGTGCTCTCCGACGGCGGGGACACCACCGACCGGCGGTTCATCCGCTCGGAGCTGATGCGCACGGCGCGCTCGGCGGCGGACGAGGTGCAGCTGCTGGTCCGCCGCCGGCGCCAGCGGCTCGCGCCGGGCGCGGCGCCGGCCCAGCTGACGGCGGGCGGCCCGGTCGCGGGCCCGGTCGCGGCGGCGGTGCCGACGCCGCCGGTCCCGGCCGCTCCGATGCCGGCGGCCCAGGCCCCGGCCCCGCCGATACCGACCCCGCCCGTGCCGATGGCGCCGCAGCCGTCGATGCCCGCGCCCGCGCCGGGCCCGTACGGGCAGTCGGCGTACGGTCCGGGCGGCCGGCCGGGGTACGGGCAGGGCGGTCACGGCCAGACCCCGTACGCGCCGGGCCCGCAGGCCCAGGGCCCGTACCCGCAGACCCCGTACGCGCCGGGCCCGCAGGCCCAGGGCCCGTACCCGCAGACCCCGCATGGGCAGGGCCCGTACCCGCCGGGCCCGTACGGTGCGGCGGCCCACGGCCGCTCCGGGCCCGGCCGCTCCGGCTACGGGACGGCCGAGGGCGAGCAGCCTTCGTACGCCCCGCCGCAGCCCGTCCCACCGGTGATCACCACCGGACCGGTGGCGCCGCTGGCCGGGCTGGCGCCGCAGCCGGCCGCGCCGGCGCCGTTCCCGGCGCACGTCCAGTCCGCCCCGTACGGCGATCCGGACGACCAGTACCCGCTCCAGCAGCCGTTTGTGACAGACAGTCAGGACAACGTGAACGGGCCGTACCCGCACGACCCCGGGGAGGTGCTCCGTGCGCGGTAGCCCCCTGCACCAGCGTCCCAGCGCCGATCCGGCCGCGCTGCCCTGGGCGGGGCCGGTGCCCGGGCCCGCGCCGGTGACCGGTCCGGTCGCCCCGGCGCACGGGTACCAGCCCGGCCCGGTCGCGCCCCAGCCCGGCCCGGCGCAGCCCGTCGCGCCGCAGCCCGTCCCGCCCGGCGCGGCCGCCGGGCCCACCGCCGTGCCCTCCCAGCTGCCCTCGCTGGACCTGCGCGGCTCCGCCACCCGGCCCGCCGTGGACCCGCAGGTCGCCCGCGAGCTCAAGCGTCAGGTCGCGGCCGAACTGCACCAGCAGATCACCCGGTTGACGCTCTCCTCCGGCTCCGAGCCGGACCGCGCCACCCGCCGCCAGCGCGGCCGGGCGCTGATCGAGGAGGCCGTCGCCCGGTGGTCCGACGCGTACGCCCAGACCCACGGCATCCCGCCCACCCGGGATCAGGACCGCGCCCTCGCCGAGGCCGTCTTCGACCTGCTGTTCAGGGCCGGCCGGCTCCAGCCCTACCTGGACGACCCGGAGATCGAGAACATCCTGATCAACGGCTGCGACGACGTCTGGGTCTCCAAGGTGCACCAACCCCTGCGCCAGGTACCGCCGGTGGCCGACAGCGACGCCGAACTCGTCGAACTGCTCCAGGACCTGGCCCGCCAGCACGGCGGCGGCGAGCGCAGCCTGTCCACCGCCAGCCCGACCCTCGCGCTGCGACTGGAGGGCGGCATGCGCCTCCAGGCGCTCACCGAGGTGACGCCCCGCCCGTACGTGGCGATCCGGCGCCACCGGGTGGCCTCCGCGACGCTCCCCGAGATGGTCGAACTCGGCACCCTGGACGCCACCTTGGCCGCCTTCCTGGCCGCCGCGATCCGGGCCCGGAAGAACGTGATGATCACCGGCACCCAGGGCGTCGGCAAGACCAGCCTGCTGCGCGCGATGGCCGCCGAGATCCCGCCGGACGAGCGGATCGGCACCCTGGAGTCGGAGTTCGAACTCTGGCTGCACACCCTCGGCCACCTGCGCCAGGTCGTCCCGATGGAGGCCCGCGAGGGCAACGGCGAGCGCGTCGAGGGGCGCCTGGCCGGGGAGTTGACCCTCGGCGACCTCATCCCGGCCGCGCTGCGGATGACGCTCTCCCGGATCATCGTCGGGGAGGTCCGCTCCGGCGAGGTCGTCCCGATGCTGCGGGTGATGACCAACGGCGAGGGCGGCTCGATGTGCACCCTGCACGCCCGCGGCCCGCACATGGTCGTCGACCGCATCGCCGAACTCTGCCTGGAGTACGGCTCGCACATGACCGACTCACTCGCCTACCGGCTCACCGCCAACGCCCTGGACCTCATCGTGCACGTCACCATGGTCGACGAGACCGCCGTCGGCGGCCGCCGGCACCGCTTCGTCTCCCACGTCCTGGAGGTCACCGGCCTCGGGGAGAGCGGCCGGCCCGCGCTGAACACCGTCTTCGGCCCCCGGCCGGACCTCGGCGAGCCGCGGGCCGTCCCGCACACCCCGCCGCAGTGCCTGGACGACCTGCGCCGGGCCGGCTTCGACGCCTCGCTGCTCGGTTCCCGGTACGGGAGTTGGGCCACCCCGCTGCAGCTGCGGATCGGCGGTGGCACCCGGTGATGCTGCTCTTCGCCCTGTGCGGGCTGGCGGTCGCGGGCGGCATGGTCGCCCTGGCGCTCTGGGCCCGCGGCAGTGAGCCCGTCGAGGAGGACGAGGCCGAGCGGGCGGTCAACCCGCTGGCCGGCCGGCTCCACGTGTTCTGGTACGGCGCGCCCGGGACGGCCGGGCACCGGATGGTGCGGCTGCGCCGCGTCCAGCTGCCGCTGGCGCTCGCCGGCGCGCCGCTGGCCTGGCTGTTCACCGGCATCCCGCTGACCGCGCTGCTGGTGCCGCTGGCCGTCTTCGGCCTGCCCTGGCTGTTCGACACCACCCGCCCGGACACCCACCGGATCGAGCGGCTGGAGGCGCTCTCCGAGTGGACCCAGCGGATCGCCGACGTGCTGCTGCTCGGGGTCGGCCTCAACCAGGCCATCGTCACCAGCCGGCGCACCGCCCCGGCCGCCCTGGAGGACGAGATCGGCGAGCTGGCCGCCCGGCTGCAGGCCCGCTGGCGGCCCGAGGAGGCGCTGCGCGCCTTCGCCGACAGCCTCGCCGACGCCACCGCCGACAAGGTGCTCGCCGCGCTCGTGCTGCGGGCCGGGGACAGCGGCCCCGGCCTGGCCCGCACGCTCTCCGACATGGCCGACTCGGTGCGCGAGGAGGTCCGCCAGCGCCGCGCCATCGAGGCCGACCGGGCCAAGCACCGGACCACCATCCGCTGGCTGGTCGGCATCATCGTGCTGGTCGTCACCGTCGGCTCCTTCAACACCGAGTACACCCGGCCGTACGGGACCTTCCTCGGCCAGGTGGTGCTCGCCGTGGTTGCCGCCCTGTTCGTGGCGATCATCGCCTGGATGCGGGCGCTGGCCTCCCACCCGCCGGTGCCCCGGCTGCTGACGCCCGACCGGCGCAGCAGGAGCGGACGGCGGACCAGCGCCGCGCCGACCGGGCCGGAGCCGGCCGAGCAGCTCGGGGAGGTCCGATGATCTCCCCCTGGTCCGTGCTGGCCGGCGCCGCCGCGGCCGGCGGCCTCGCCCTCCTGGTCGCCGAACTGCGGCCGGCGCCACCGGACCTGCGCCAGGCGCTGGACCGGCTGCACGCCACCCCCGCCGACCGCGAGCAGGACCCGGACGAGCGGCCCCGCTGGTACGACCGGATCGGCGAGCGGTCCGTCCACCTGCGCGGGGTCTCCGTCCCGCGCCGCGAACTCGCCCTGATCGGCCGCACCCCGGCCCGGTTCATGGTGCACAAGCTGCTGTTCTCCGCGCTCGGCCTGCTGCTGCCCGCCTACCTGGGCGCGATGGCCGTGCTGATGGGCGTCGGCCTGCCGTTCGCCCTGCCGCTGGTCGCCGGGCCGCTGCTGGCCGGACTGCTCTGGTTCGTCCCGGACGCCGTCGTGCGCGGCGAGGCCAAGGAGGCGCGCACCGAGTACCTGCACGGCATCGCCGCCTACCTGGAGCTCGTCGCGATGGAGCGGGCCGCCGACTGCGGCCCCGCCGAGGCGCTGCGCCGGGCCGCCGGGGTCGGGCGGGGCGCGGTGTTCCGGCGGATCCGCGACGCGCTGGAGCGCGCGGCCACCGACCGGCTCCCGCCGTGGGCCGGACTCGACGCGCTGGCCGAGGAGTTGGGGCTCAGCCCGCTCCAGGACGTGGCCGACATCATGCGGCTGTCCGGCAACGACGGCGCCGCCGTGTACGACACCCTGCGGGCCCGGGCCAAGGGCCTGCGCGGGGAACTGCTCGCCGAGGACCTCGCCCGCGCGAACGCCGACAGCGAGCGGATGGTCGCGCCCGGGGCCGCCCTGACCCTGCTGATGACCGTCCTGATCGTCTTCCCCGCGCTGCACCAGATGCTCAACTGACAGCCGTCCCAGAGCAGTCGACACCACACCACACCGCCACGTCCCTCCGGAGAGACCCGATGACCGTACGACTCGTCCAACTGGCAGACCGGGTGCTGCGCCCCGTCCTGCTACCGGTCCAGTTCGCACTCCTGCTGTTCACCCTGCGGCTCGGCCGGCTGCGGGCCGCCCGCGCGCGCGGCGACCGGGGTGCGATCAGCATCGAACTCGCCCTCGCCATCATCGCGTTGGTCTTCGTCGCGGGTGCCGTGGCGACCGCGCTCTACCTGCTGAAGGACAAGGTCGTCAAGAAGGTCGAGCAGGACCCGAACATGCCGGGTGCGGGCGGAGCGGGCGGCGCGGGCGGCGCCACCCCGTGATGCGTGCCGCTCTCCGCCGCAGGGGCGACCGGGGGTCGATGAGCGTGAGTCTCGCCATCGTCTTCCCGGTCGTCCTGCTGCTCGTCCTGCTCGTCGTCCAGGCCGCGCTGTGGTGGTACGACCGGCAGGTCGCGCTCACGGCCGCCCGCGAGGGCGTGGACGCCGGACGGGTGCAGGGCAGCGCGACGGACGGCGAGAAGAACGAGGCCGCCCAGCGGCAGGCCCGCGACTTCCTCGACCGGCAGGGCGTGCACGGGTACACGGTGCGGACCGACGGCAGCACGGCGCAGACCATCCGGGTCACCGTGCGGCTGACCCCGCCGCTGCTGATACCCGGGCTCAAGGCGCCCGACATCACCCAGTTCGCCGAGGCGCCCCGCGAGCGCTTCGTACCGCCGGCGGTGACACCGTGACGGACGCGCTGCGGACACCGGGCCCATGGCGGCGGCGGTGGTCGGGGCTCCGGTCGCGACCGCGCAGGCCGGACCGGGGCGGGATCGCGATCGAGGCGGCGATCGTCGTGCCGGGGGTGGTCGGGCTGGTCCTGCTGGCCGTCGCCGCCGGACGGGTGCAGACCACGGCCGGCACCGTGGAGGCCGCCGCCCGGGCCGGGGCCCGGACCGCCTCCCTGCAGCGCAGCGTGGACGGGATGGACCAGCCGGCCAGGGACTCCGCCCTCGCGACGCTGCGCCAGCAGGGCGTGTGGTGCCGCGACGGGGACGTGCGGGTCGGCAAGGGGGAGCTGAACCTGCCCGGCGGACCGGTCACGACCGTCACCGTCACGGTGGTCTGCGACGTGGAGCTGGCCGACCTGCTCGGCGGACCGTCCGGGATACCCGTGACGAAGCACCTCGTCGGCGAGTTCACCTCGGTGGTGGACCGTTACCGGGGCACATGACAGCGCGCGGCGCCGTCACCGGGAAGACAGGGGATTGGAGACGGCCCGTGCGGGGGAGACGCAAGCGGAGAGCGCTCGGGGGATGGCGGAACGGTACCGAGCGGCGCCCGGTGGGGGCCGGTGGGGAGAGCGTCGTGCGAAGTGGGGGGAGGGGACGGAAGTGGTGAGCCGTCTGCGGCGACGGCTGTCGGCGCGCCGGTCCGACCGGGGCGCGGTGGCCCTCTTCGTGGCGATCTGCGCGGCCTACGTCGTGCTCGTCATCGCCCTGGTGATCGACGCCGGCGGCCGGCTGCGGGTCGCCGAGCGGACCGACGCCTACGCCCTGGAGGCCGCGCGGGTCGGCGGCCAGCAGCTCGACCGGGCGGCCGTCCTCCAGGGCAAGGGTTTCAAGGTCCAGGAGAAGTACGTGCGGGACGCCGCCGACGCCTACCTGGGCCTGTACGGCCTGCGGGCGGGCGGCATCGAGTTCTCCGGTGACGGCAGGGTCGTCACCGTCACCGTGCAGGCCGACTACCGCCCGGTCCTGCTGGGCGCCCTCGGGGAGCGGAAGGTTACGGGCAAGGGCAGTGCGACCCTCGTCCACGGAGTAGAGAAAGCGGAGACCGACTGATGGCCGCGCCACGTGCCAAGGACCAGGCCCGTACCGCCCAGGCCCGAAACGGCCAGGCCCCCAACGGCCGGGCCGGGACGTCCCATCGGGCCGGCGGTGCCCGAAGGCCCGCCGCCCCGGCGCCCCGACCACCCCGCGGCCGCGGCCGCGCCGTGATCACCGCGCTCGGCGCGCTGGTCGCCCTGCTCGCGCTGCTGTTCGGCGTCCCCGCGCTGCTGCTGTACGGCACCGACGCGGTCGCCGGGATGGGCGAGGTCGCCTCGGGCGGGGTGGGCGAGGCGCTCACCAGTCCGGACGACGGAAGCCTGTTCCTCTGGGCGCTGGTGGTGGTCGGCTGGATCGCCTGGGCCTGCTTCGCGCTCTCCGTCCTGCTGGAGATCCCGGCCCAGCTGCGCGGCCGGATCGCCCGCCGCATCCCGGCCTTCGGCTGGAGCCAGCGGCTCGCCGCCGGGCTGGTCGGCTCGGTGCTCGCCCTGCTCCCGGTGGCCGGCTCGGCCTTCGCGGCCGTCCCCGAGCCGAACCACAGCCCGGTCGTCCAGGCGCAGTTGACGCCGGGCGTGCAGCGCGCCGCACTGCCCGCCGCGCAGGCCGCGCCGGCCCTGACCCCGGCCGCCGAGCAGCAGAGCACGTACACCGTCCGGGACGCCCGGCCGGCCGACAGCCTGTGGTCCATCGCCGAGCGCCAACTGGGCTCGGGGGAACGCTGGGTGGAGATCGCCAAGCTCAACGACGGCCGGATGATGGGCGATTCGGGCATCCGCTTCGACGCCGACCGGCCGATCCAGCCCGGCTGGGAGCTGCTGATGCCGGCGGACGCCAAGCCGGACGAGGCGAGGACGCCGGCGCCGCCCGCCCCGGCCCCCTCGGGCGACCCGGCGCAGGGCGCGCCGCAGGAGACGCCGCAGAGCGCTCCGCAGTCCGGGACGGAGGCCGGTGGGCCCGGTGGCGCGGGCGGTGCGGCCGGCTCCGGCGGCCAGCGGACCGTCACCGTCCAGACCGGGGAGAGCCTGTCGGCCATCGCCCAGCGGGAGCTGGGGGACGGGGAGCAGTGGCCGAAGCTGTTCGAGGCGAACAAGGGGGCGCAGGCCCCGGACGGGACGCAGCTGACCGACCCGGACGTGGTGGTGCCGGGGATGGTGCTCACCGTTCCGGGGGCGGGGGGTGCCGCACCGGCGCCCGCACCGGCTCCCGCCGATCAGACTCCGGCCGACCAGGCCCCGGCCCCAGCGCCGGCCCCCGCCGACCAGGCTCCGGCGCCGGGCGCTCCCGCGCCGGGCGCGCCGCAGTCGGCCCCGGCGCCCGCGCCCACGCACGCGCCGGCCCACGCCGCGCACGCCGACCCGGCCCCCAGCGACGACTACACCGTCGCCCTCTCGGCCTCCACCGTCGGCGTCCTGCTCGCGGCCGTCATGGTCGGCGCCGTCGCCCACAAGCGCGGCACCCAGCAGCGCGCCCGCCGCCCCCGGCACCGCATCGCGATGCCCGAGGCCGAGGCCGCCGCCTTCGAGAACGAGCTGATGGCCCGGCAGGACCAGGCCGGACTGGACCTGCTGGACCGCTCCCTGCGCACCCTGGCCCGCAACACCGTGCGCGGCGGCAAGCGGCTGCCCGCCATCGTCGCCGCCCGGATCACCCCGGGCCGGACCATCGAACTGCACCTGTCCGGACCGGCCACCCCGATCGCGCCGTTCCGCGCCGCGCACGCCGCCAACGTGTGGTGGTGCAGCGCCGACTCGGGCGACCTGCTCAGCCCCGGCCAGGCCCGGAAGACCGCCGCGCCCTACCCCGCGCTGGTCACCCTCGGCACCTCGCCGGACGGCTCGGTGGTCCTCGCCGACCTGGAGGCCGTCCGGCTGCTCCACTTGTCCGGCCACCCGGACGACGCCCGCGACGTGCTGCGCACCCTCGCCGTCGAACTGGCCCACAGCCCGCTCGCCGACCGGCTCCACCTGCACCTGGTGGACCTCGCCGAGGAGGTGCCGATCAGCGGCCCGGCCGCCGAGCGCGTGCACCGCCACCCCACCCTGGAGGCCGCGCTCGCCGCCCTCGGCCCGCGCACCGCCAAGGCCCGCGCCACCCTGGTCGCCGCCGAGGCCACCAGCCCGCGCGAGGCCCGCAGCCGGGGCCAGGCCGACGAGTCCTGGACGCCCGAGATCGTGCTCTGCGCCCACCAGCCCGGCGGGGACGTCCCGGCCGAGCTCGGACGCCTGCTCGACGCCCGTCCGCGCACCTGCGTCGCCGTCATCACCCGCGCCCCCGAGCGCGGCACCGGCCCGGTCGCCCGCTGGACCCTGCCGGCCTCCGGCCAGGCCGCGATCCCGGGCCTGCACCTCACGGTCGAGCTGCAGCGGCTCAGCGACCGGCAGTACGACCAGGTCGCCGAGCTGCTCCGGGTCGCCGACGACACCACCCAGCACCCGGCCCCGGCCTGGACGCTGGACGGGCCGGAGGACGACACCGACACCACCGAACTGCCCGCCGCCGTACCGGTGCTGGCCGCCGTCGGGGCCTCGGCCGCCGTGGCGGTCCCGGCCATCGGAGGTCCGGCTGCCGCGGCTCCGGTCGGTGGGGCTTCGACCGGCGGGGCCTCCGTCGGTGGGGCCTCCGCCGGCAGGACTTCCGTCGGCGGGGCTTCGGCAGGCGGAGCGGAGGAGGGCGCGGCCGCCGGGCCCCGGCTGCTCGCCCGGGTCATCGGCACCGGTGCCAGCCCGTTCGCGGGCACCGATCCGGTGGCGCCCGCTCCGACCCCTGCCGCGCTGCCGCCCGCGGCGTCGAGTCCGGCTCCGGCTCCGGCGCCTGCCCCGGCCGGCCCCGCGCGGTTCGCCGTCAACGGGCAGGCGGCGACCGACGAGACCACCCGCGACCTGCGGCGGCCGGGCCTGGCGGAGGACGAGGGGACGGCCGGGCCGGGGGACACCGGCTCGGAGTCCACGGCGACGGTCGTGCTTGCCGTCCAGCCGGTCGTGCCGCAGCCCGTCGTGGCGGAGCCGACCGCGTCGAAGACGGCCGAGGGCCTTGTGCCGTCGACCGAGCCCGCTCCCGCTGCCGCTCCCGAGGCCGCCGTCGCCCTCGGGACCGGACCGGCCGGGACCGCGGAGACCGCGGAGGCCGTCGAAGCCGCCGAGGCCGTCGGTGCGGAGCAGCCCGGCCCCGCCGCCGTCGCCCCGGTCGCCCGGACGACGCCCGGCCGCAGCGACAGCGACGACCTGCTCGCCATCCTCCGCTCCCCGGAGGCGCACGCCCCCCGCAACGCCCCCCGGATCCGGCTGCTCGGCCCGGTGGACGTCGCGGGAGTCCTCGGCGCCGCCGCACCCGGCGCGCTGCCCCGGCTCACCGAACTGGCCGTCTACCTGGCGCTGCGCCCCGGGTCCGACCGCCACGCGCTCGACCACGACCTGCACCCCGGCGCGGCGCACCTCGACCCGCACCCCACCGCGGCCGGCTCCGAGAGCCCGCTGCCGGCCAAACTCGCCGACCTGGCCGCCTGGTTCGGCACCTCGCCGGAGGGCCGGGTCTTCCTGCCCACCGAGGGCACCGAGGGCTACTCCTTCGCCCCGGCGGTCACCTGCGACTGGGACGAGTTCCGCGGCCTCTACCGGCGCGGCATGCGCAGCACCAGCGCCACCGCCGACGCGGCCCTCGCCCACGCCCTGGCCCTGGTCCGCGGCGCGCCGTTCGCCGAGGCCCCGCCGGCCTCGTACGGCTGGGCCGAGGCCGAGCGGCAGGACATGATCGCGGCGATCGTCGACACGGCCCACGAACTGGCCGCCCGCCGCCTGCAGTACGGCGACCACCGCAGCGCCGAGGCCGCCGTCTTCCGCGGCCTCGCCGTCGCCCCGGACGTCGAACTGCTGCACCGGGACCTCTTCTACGCCTACGCCTCGGCCGGCGCACGGGACCAACTCCTGCGCGCCGTCAACCGGTTGGACGCCCTCAGCCGCCGGACCGGCCGGGACCTGGACGCCGACACCGTCGCCCTGCTGCGGGACCTGCTCGCGGGCTCCTGACGCCGCGACCGCCCGTCCGGCCACTCCTGTTCCAGGGGTGGCCGGACGGGTTTCCGGGAGCGGTCACTCCTCCCAGGAGAAGGGCCGGCAGGCACAGGTGCCGTCGCGCGCCGGCTCGGCGGCCGAGTGGACGTCCTGGACGACGGCCTCCTGAACCCGTGCCACGGCCACCAGGACCCGCCGGTCGTCCGCCGGGGTCCGCGCGACCACCTCGACCTGCTCCTGCTCCTCCGCCGTCGCCCGGACGAGCGAGCTGAACACGTACGTCCCGCCCTCGACGCCGTACCCGTCCGCCCACAGCTCGACCAATGCCCCGCCGTGCAGGGCCAGATGCCAGCGGGACGGTGTTCCGGCGAGGGGTTCCATGGCGGGGCAGTGCAGTCAGGTCGTCCGCAGCCAGGCGTCCAGCGCGGCGAAGTCCGCGTCGGTGAGCCCGCGTCGGGGATCGACCCGGTGGAGCAGGGCGCGGGCGGGGGAGTGGGCGGCGACCCAGCGGCGGTCGGCCCCGGTGATCTCGTCGTCCACCCAGGCGAACGGCCGCCCGCCAGCCCAGGCGACCAGCGTGCGGGTCTTCCAGTGCAGGCCCTCCGGCGGGTACGTGGCGTCCGCGGTGTCCGCGTCCTCCGCGTCGTCGGAGTCGTCCACCGGCCAGTCCACGACGGGCAGTCGGGGCAGGCCGAGCCAGGGCGCGAGGCACTCGTTGGCGTCCTCCAGCCAGGTGGTGGCCCACACCGGCTCGGCCGGCAGGCGGAGCAGCCGAGGGCCCAACTCCGGGTCCACTCGGGCGATCAGCGGGTTCCCGCCCGGCGTCGTACCGGCCGGGACGTGCGGGCTGCGGTGGACGGGGTAGCCGCCCGGCGGCGGGCCCCCGAAGGGGATCAGCGGACCGTCCACGTCGAGGAAGAGCAACGGGCGATCGGTATCGATCATGACGGCACCTTAGCGGGCGGCGCGGGTGGTGTGGCGCGCCGATCGGCCACCCGGCCTGGAACGGGTGAGCCGGGATCTCGTAGGGTGGCGCGCACGGAGTGTGGTGGCAGGCACCACGCAGTCGAGGGCATCAGACGCCGCGGGAGCGGCGGGGCGGGGCGGTGACCAGGAGATGGCGGAGACGACAGCGGTTTCCGGAGGTCCCGACCCGGCCGGGGGCTCGGGTCCCTGGGACGCCGTACCGCCGCCCCCGCGCCTCCCGGCCGAGGAGCACCCGCCGGGCCCCGCCGCGCTGTACGAGCCGCCGCCGGCGCCCCCGGCCGCACCACCGGTCGCGCCGCCGCCCGCACCGCCCGTCCCGCCCACCGGATGGACCCTCACCGGGCTGCCCGCCGCCGGGGCCGCGTCCACGGCGACCCCGCCGCCGTTCCCGGTCCAGAGCGCGGCGCCGAGCGCCGCCGCCGTCGGCGCGGGCGGGCTCGGTGCCGCGCCGCGCGGACGGATCCTGGTCATCGAGGGCGGGTACGGAACGTCCGGCCGCCGCACCTGGGGCCGCGGCGGACCGACCCAGGCACCCGTACTCTCGGCGATGCTCGCCGCCGTCTCGCCGCAGGTACTGCTCGCCGCGGACGCGGTGGACGCCGTCCACCTCCCCGGCGCCGGGGACCCGCACACCGTCCTCGCCCACCTGCGCGCCGCCTCCCGGCACCCCGGACCGCTGCTGATCCACCTGGGCGGCCACGTCGTCGCCGACAAGCGCGGCGGGCAGCTCCAGCTGACCCTGCGCGACGCCAAGCAGGACGGCCTCCCCTGGCAGGCCGTCGCCGCCGAGCTGAGCCACCGTCCGGCCGAGTGGCAGACCCTCGTCATCGCCGACCTGAGCGCCGACCAGAACGCCTGGCCATACCTCCAGGGCACCGTCTCGCCGCTCAGCGAGGGGATCCCGCTCTGGGCGGTGGTCAGCCCGGACCCGGAACAGATCGGCACCTTCACCCGCGCCCTGATCGAGGCGCTGCACGGCGGGCGGCCCGGCGCGGGCGAGGTGCTCGCGCCGGAGCAGCTGCGTCAGCAGGTGTACTCGGTGCTGCGGCCGGATGTGGTCATCCTGGCCACGCACGCCCCGGACCGGCCGTTCTTCCGCAACACCGCCCGTCGCGGCGAGGGCCTGCCGGCCGAGGTGGCACCGCTGCCGACCGCCGGTACGGCGCCCTCCGACGCGCCGCCGCCCCCGGTGGCGCCGACGGCGCCGCTGCCGCGTCCGGCGGAGCCCCGGGACGCCGCTCCCGAGTGGCCGGTAGCGGCCCCGGCCGGGGCGCCCGCGTCGTCGGCCGGGTCGGCGGGGGCGGTCGGGTCCGCTGCGTTCGCCGGGTCTCCGGTGGCCGCGGGCGGTCCGGTCAGCCTGGTCAAGCCGGGCGTACCGCCCACCCCGCCGCGGCCGGCCCGCCCGGTCAGCCTGCAGAAGGCGGGCGGGAGCGTCGAGGCACCGGGCGTGACCCTGCGCAAGCCCGCCCCGGCCGACACCGTGCCTGAGGACAGCGCGTCCCCGGCGGGCGTCACGCTCCTGAAGTCCCGGCCGGAGCCGGTGGACGGTGCCGTCGCCGAGCCCGAACTCCCGCAGGAGGAAGCCGCGGTGGCCGCCGAAGCCGCGGCGGAGGCGGTCGAGGCCGTGGTCGAGCCGGTGGCCGAGGAGGCAGTGGAGGAGACGGCGGAGGAGACGAGCGAGGAGGCAGCCGAGGGCGCTGCCGGGGAGGTCGTCGAGGAGGCACCCGAGGCCGCGGAGGAGCCCAGGGACGCCGTCCCGGTGGAGTCCGTGCCGACGGACGAGGCGCCCGCCGAGCAGGAGTCCGCCGAGCAGGCTCCCGCCGACGTCGTTCCGGTGGACGGGACACCTTCTGACGAGGTGCCGGCCGACGCCGTGCCGCAGGACGAAGCGCCGGCCGAGGACGCTCCCGCCGACGCGCCGCCCGCCCCGAGTGACGCCCCTGCCGACGCACCGGCCGACGAAGCCGCTGCGGCCGCTGCGGCCGCTACGCCCCGCGCGGACTACCGCGAGGTCATCGGACGGATCGTCCGTAGCGCCGAGGCCGGGGACCACGCCGCCGCCACCGACCTGGCCTTCGCCCTCGAACTGGAGGCGATCGCCGAGCACGGTGCCGTCTCCGAGCCGGTGCTGCAGGTCCGGCAGGTCCGGGCGCACGTCTGCCGGCTCGCGGGCCGGTCGGCCGAGGCCGCGGACATCTACCGCGAGGTGGCGCTGACCCTGCTCCGTTCGCAGGGCCCGGACCACGTGGAGACCCAGCGGGCGGCCACCAACGCCGAGGCCTGCTGGCGCGCGATCGCCGACCGTGCGGAGGCCATCCGGATCGCCCCGGAGATCATCGAACTGCGCGCCTACCTCCCGGGCCCGGACGGCCGCAAGCTCCGCGCCGCCGAGCGCTACCTCGCCCAGTTGGCCGCGACCGGCT
Organism: Kitasatospora sp. NPDC001119; assembly: GCF_053598475.1. NCBI lineage: Bacteria > Bacillati > Actinomycetota > Actinomycetes > Kitasatosporales > Streptomycetaceae > Kitasatospora > Kitasatospora sp. NPDC001119. The sequence goes on along the minus strand of NZ_JBSFKI010000001.1, from coordinate 184,885 downwards.
GACAACCGGCGGTCGGCGGGCGACAGCTGACGGATAACAGCGAACAGCGGACAGATTTCAAAATCTGTCCGCTGTCGTCTGTTATCTGTTACCTGTCACCCGTCACCCGGTGACCCGCCGGTTCACCGACCGGCGACCGCGTGCACGAACTTCGCACCGTCGATGGTGCCCAGGCCGCTGGCGAGGTCGTAGCCCTCGGTCGCGTTGTAGCCGGTGACGCCGTTCCAGCCGTTGTCGCCCTGCTTCACGTCCACGATGCCGCTCCACTTGCTCGGCAGCAGGTTCATGCCGTACAGGCGCCAGTTGAGCTGGCCGAGGCGGTGGCCGGCGAGCTGGTCGGCGAGCGCGACGACGCCCGAGAACAGCGGGGTGGCCTCGCTGGTGCCGCCGGTGAGGTGCCAGCCGACCGAGGTCGGGTCGTAGGACTCGTAGGTCCAGGCGGCGCCGTCCACGGCCGCGCTCATGCTGATGTCCGGGGTGCCGCGGTGGTTGCCGGTGACGTTGGCGACGCCGGCCTGGTACCACGGACGCTCGAAGATGCCCGAGACGCCACCGCCGCCGGCGCCGGACTTGTCGTGCCACACCTTGTCGGGCGCGGTGCGGTTGCCCTTGTCGTCCAGGGTGAGCTGGGTGCCGCCGATGGAGGTGACCAGCGGGTCCGAGGACGGCCAGGAGTTGACCTTGTACGGGTACAGGTCGGTGCCGTTCTCCTGGGCGTCGGTGGCGCCGTTGTCGCCGGAGGCGGCGAGCACCGTCACGTTGTGGTCGGCGGCGGCCTGGAAGGCGTAGCGCAGGTCGGTGAGCGACTTGAAGTCGCCCTTGTCGTACCCCGGGAAGGTGTTCTCGGTGGCGCCGAAGCTCTGCGAGATGACGTCGGCGCGGCCGGCCTTGATGAGGGCCTTCTCGGCGTCCATCATCTCGGGCAGGCCGGTGGTGCCCTCGGTCTCGGCGACGCCGGTCTCGACCAGGATGATGTGCGCGTCGGGGGCGATCGCGTGGGCGTACTCGACGTCCAGGGTGGTCTCGCCGGCCCAGCCGGTGTGGTCGGGGTTCTTCGGGTCCCAGGTGGGGACGTTGCCCCACTTGACCACCTCGACGTTGGTGTCCGGGATGCCCCACTGCTTGTCGAAGACCTCCAGGTCGTGCTGGATGGTCGGCGAGCCGAAGGAGTCGACGATGACGATGGTGCGGCCCTTGCCGGTGATGCCCTCCTGGTACAGCGGGTCCAGGTTGTAGGCGGTCCGGTACTGCAGCGGCGAGTAGCAGTGGATACCGACCTGGCTGACGCACTGGGTGGTGCTCAGCGGGGCGGGGCGGCCCTGGGCGTTGTGGTGCCCGAAGGAGGCGGGGCGGACGTGGACGCCCGTGAGATCGTGCGCGGGGGCGGCGATCGCGGTGCCGGCGGCCGGTACGGCGACGGTACCGGCCGTGAGGGCGGTGGCCCCCACGGCGAGCAGGGCCAGGGCGCGGCGGAGGGTGGCGGGGCTGCCCATGGGACTCCTTGGGGCGCAGGGCCCGACCTGGTTCGGTCGGGTCGGTGCGGCCATCCCATCGAGAGCTGCATGATCATGCCATAGTCATTTGGTGGGGCCATGTGATCAAGGACATGGTCATACTCGGCCACGCGAAAAGGTAAAGGCCGTCCCAGGGGAAAGTAACCTCCCACCCGGGACGGCGACATGACGATACGTCAGACGACCGCCTAGCGTGCTCCGCCGTTGACGTACAGCGTCTGCCCGCTGACGTACGAGGCCTCCTCGCTGGCCAGGAAGGCGACGACCGAGGCGACCTCCTCCGGCTGCCCGACCCGGCGCAGCGGCGTCCGGGCGGCGACCTCGGTCTGGTGCTCCTCGGCGCTGCTGCCGACCCGCTCGGCGGTGGCCGCGGTCATCGCGGTGGCGATGTACCCGGGCGCGACGGCGTTGACGTTGACGTTGAACGGCCCGAGCTCGATCGCCAGGGTCGCGGTGAGGCCCTGGATGCCGGCCTTGGCGGCCGCGTAGTTGGCCTGGCCGCGGTTGCCGAGGGCGGAGCGCGAGCTGAGCGAGACGATCTTCCCGTACTTCTGCGCCACCATGTACTTCTGCGCGACGTGGCTGCAGTTGTACGCGCTGGTCAGGTTGACCGTCAGCACCGCGTCCCAGTCGGCCTTCGGCATCCTGAAGAACAGGTTGTCCCGGGTGATCCCGGCGTTGTTGACCAGGATGTGCACCCCGCCGAGGTCCGCCGCGACCTGCGCGAACACCGCCTCCACGGCGTCGTAGTCGGCCACGTCGCAGCCGTACGCCCGGGCGGTGCCGCCCTTGGCGGTGATCTCGGCGACCGTCCCGGCCGCCCGCTCGGCGGTGAGGTCGACCACGGCGACCGCCGCGCCCTCCTCCGCCAGCAGGCGGGCGGTGGCCGCCCCGATGCCCTGGGCCGCGCCGGTCACCACGGCGACCTTCCCCGCGAACCGCGTCATGTGAACTCCTCGGAAGTCTGGAGGTTGAAGGTCGGTCCGGGCCCTGGAGGCTCGGACCGACGGAGGTGTGGACCAACAGAGTTGTGGATCGACAGAGGTGTGGATCGACGGACGGGGAGCGCCGGTCGTCAGACGTTCTCGACGAGCACGGCCGTACCCTGCCCCACGCCCACGCACATGGTGGCCAGACCGCGCCGGGCACCGGTACGGCGCATCCGGTGCAGCAGGGTGGTGAGGATGCGGGCGCCGGAGCCGCCCAGGGGGTGGCCGAGCGCGATCGCGCCGCCGCTGGGGTTGACCACCTCCTCGGCCCGCTCGGGGCTGAACCCGATGCCGTCGGCGGAGGCGAGCGCCTGGGCCGCGAAGGCCTCGTTCAGCTCGGCGGTGTCCAGGTCGGCGAGCGACCAGCCGGCCCGCGCGAGCACCTTCGCCGTGGCCGGGACCGGGCCGATGCCCATGACGTCCGGGTGCACCCCGGCCGAGGCGCCGGCCACGTACCGGCCGAGCGGCCGCAGCCCGAGGTCGTGCAGCGCCTCCTCGCCGACCAGGAGCAGCCCGGCCGCGCCGTCGTTCATCGGCGAGGCGTTCCCGGCGGTGACCGTGCCTCCGGGCCGGAACACCGGCTTGAGGCCGGCGAGCTTCGCCAGGCTGGTGTCCTCGCGGATGCCCTCGTCGCGGCCCACCGTCACCCCGTCCGGCCGTTCGACCGGGACGAGTTCCGCGTCGAAGTGCCCGTCCTCGCGGGCGGCGCCGGCCCGCTGGTGGCTGCGCAGCGCGAAGGCGTCCTGGCGCTCCCGGCCGATGCCGTACCGGGCGGCCACCTCCTCGGCGGTCTCGCCCATGCTGAGCACGCCGTGCAGTTCGGCCATCCGCGGGTTGGTGAGCCGCCAGCCGAGCCGGGTGTCGAAGGTCTCCATCCGGTGCGGCAGCGCCTCGTCGGGGCGGGGGAGGACGAAGGGGGCGCGGGTCATCGACTCGCAGCCGCCGGCCAGCACCACGTCCGCCTCGCCGGAGCCGATGGCCCGGGCGGCGAGGGTGACGGCCTCCAGGCCGGAGGCGCAGAGCCGGTTGACGGTGGCCCCGGGGACGGTCTCCGGCAGGCCGGCCAGCAGCACGGCCATCCGGGCGGCGTTGCGGTTGTCCTCGCCGGCCTGGTTGGCGGCGCCCCAGTAGACGTCGTCGATCCGGGCCGGGTCGAGTGCGGGGACGTCGGCGAGCAGGGCGCGCAGCACGGTGGCCGAGAGGTCGTCCGGGCGGACCGTGGCGAGCGCGCCGCGCAGTCGGCCGATGGGTGTGCGGCGGGCGGCGGCGAAGTAGACGGGACGCACGTCGTCGGGCTCCTTGTCGGGAAACGGGTGGCAGGGGACGGGAGCGGGGCAGGCGGCGGGCCGGCGTCAGAAGGCGTTGACGCCGGTGAGGGCGCGTCCGATGAGCAGCTGGTGGATCTGGCTGGTGCCCTCGTAGAGCGTCATCACCCGCGCGTCGCGCAGGTACTTGCCGACGGGGTACTCGTCGATGAACCCGTAGCCGCCGAAGACCTGGAGCGCGTTGTTGGCGGCCCGGACGGCGGCCTCGCTGGCGTACAGCTTGGCGACGGAGGACTCGGTGGCGAACGGCAGGCCGCGGTCGATGTGGTCGGCGACCTTCCAGGTGAGCAGCCGGGCCGCCTCGACGTCGACGGCGATGCCGGCCAGCAGCTCCTGGACGAGCTGGTGCGAGGCGATCGGCTTGCCGAACTGTTCGCGCTCGCCCGCGTAGCGGACGGCGGTCTCCAGGCAGGCCCGGGCGATGCCGACGCAGCCGGCCGCCACCGACATCCGGCCCTTGGCCAGCGCGGCCATCGCCACCGTGAACCCCTTGCCGACCTCGCCGAGCCGGGCGCTGTCCGGCACCCGGACGTCCTCGAAGGAGAGGCCGGCGGTGGCCTGGCCGCGCAGGCCGAGCTTGCCGTGGATCTCGGCGCGGGTGAAGCCGGGCAGGTCGGTGGGGACCAGGAAGGCGGTGATGCCCCGGTGGCCCCGCTGCTCGGGCGCGTCGCCGCCGGTGCGGGCGAAGACCAGGGCGACGTCGGCCCAGGTGCCGTTGGTGATGAAGGTCTTGGCGCCGCTGATCAGCCAGTCCCCGCCGTCCCGGACGGCGCGGGTGGTGAGGTTGGCGGCGTCCGATCCGGTGCCCGGCTCGGTGAGCGCGAAGCAGGCGAGCGCCTCGCCCGAGGTGAGCCGGGGCAGCCAGTGCCGCTTCTGCTCCTCGGTGCCGAAGGCGTTGACCGACTTGCCGACCAGGCCGAGCGAGACCGAGACGATCCCGCGCACGGCCGAGTCGCCGCGCCCGAGTTCCTCCAGGACGAGGCAGTACGCCAGGTGGTCGCCGCCGCTGCCGCCGTACTCCTCCGGGATGGTCAGCCCGAGGAAGCCGACCTTCGCCAGCTTGCCGATGATCGCGCGGTCGACGGACTCGGCGCGGTCCCACTCGGCGGCGTGCGGCACGACCTCGCGGTCGGTGAAGGAGGCGGCGAGGTCCCGGACGGCGCTCTGCTCCTCGGACAACTCCAGGTTCACGGCGGCTCCCGAATCCGGTGTCCAGGGCCCCGGCCCCAGGGCCGGACCCATTAAACTAGCGCTGCAAGTTTTATGGGGGGACTGTAGCCCCGCCCCGCCCGCGCTGGGAAGGGGCACCTGCCAGAATCGGTCCCCAGCACACCCGACCGGAGGAACCGGAGGCACCCGCCGCGATGGCCCGTCCACGCACCCCGCTGCTCAGCCGCGAGCGCATCGTCGCCGCCGCGCTGCGGCTGATCGACGACGAGGGGCTGGACGCCCTCTCCACCCGCCGGCTCGCCAGCGAGCTGTCGGTCAGCGGGCCCTCGCTCTACAACCACTTCGCCACCAAGGACGAGCTGCTGGACGCGGTGGTGGACAGCGTCATCGGCGAGGTCGACCTGTCGATGTTCGGCACCGCCGGGGCTGCCGGAGCCGGTGGGGGTTCCTGGCCGGAGGCGCTGCGCGACTGGGCCCGCTCCTACCGGGCCGCGCTGGCCGCCCACCCCAACATCGTCCCGGTGCTCGCCCAGGGCCCCGGGCGCCGGCCGAACGCCCTGCGGCTGGCCGACGCCGTCTTCGGCCACCTGGTCGAGTCCGGGTGGCCGCGCGGCCAGGCGACCAGGATCGGCGCGTTGATGCGCTACTTCGTCACCGGCTCGGCGCTCGCCTCCTTCGCGGCCGGCTTCCCCGCCGACGCCGAGGTCTACGACGCGGCCGACTACCCGCACCTCGGCGAGGCGCACCGGCTGGCCGGGCACCGCGGGACGGTGGACGAGGGCGCCTTCGAGACCGGGCTGGAGGCGCTGCTCGACGGGCTCGCCCTGCGCTACGCCCGGCTCGCCGAGCGGCCCTGAGACGAGGCTGGAGGGGCCCGGTCGAGCGGAAACGATTCGGCCCCCGCACCCCGCGCTGATCGCGCCGGGGGTACGGGGGCCGAGAGGTCGGCGGGCCGACGGGCGGGTCAGCCCATGTCCTCCAGCCGGACGCCCTTGGTCTCCTTCATGAACTTCGCCACGAAGAGGATGGAGAGCGCCGCGAAGGCGGCGTAGATCAGGTAGGTCGCCGACAGGTTCCAGCGCGACATGGACGGGAACGAGACGGTGATCACCCAGTTCGCGATCCACTGCGCGGAGGCGGCGACGGAGAGCGCGGCGGCGCGGATCCGGTTCGGGAACATCTCGCCGAGCATCACCCAGACGACGACGCCCCAGGACATCGCGAAGAACAGCACGAAGGCGTTGGCGGCGACCAGCGCGACGGTGCCCTGGAAGTCGGGCAGGGTGAGGTTGTCCCCGCTGCCGGTGGCCGAGGAGAAGGCCCAGCCGGCGGTGCCGAGCGCGACCGCCATGCCGGCCGAGCCGATCAGGGCGAGCGGCTTGCGGCCGACCCGGTCGACCAGCACGATCGCGATCACGGTGCCGAGGATGTTGATCACCGAGCCGACGAAGCTGATCAGCAGCGAGTTGCCCTGGTCGATGCCGACCGACTGCCACAGGATCGACGAGTAGTAGAAGATCACGTTGATGCCGACCAGCTGCTGGAAGACCGACAGGCCGATGCCGACCCAGACGATCGGGAGCAGGCCGAAGCGGCCGCCGAGCAGGTCGCGGAAGCGCGGGCGGTGGTCGGAGGCGATCAGCGCCTGGACCTCGGCGATCCGGGCGTCGGTGTCCACGCCCTCGCCCTCGACCTCGGCGAGCACCTTGCGGGCGTCGTCCAGGCGCTCGGCCTGGATCAGGTAGCGCGGGGACTCGGGGATCACCGAGGCGAGCACGAAGTAGACCGCGGCCGGGACGACGCAGATGCCGAGCATCCACTGCCAGGCCTCCAGGCCGAGCAGCCGGCCGCGGGTGTCGCCGCCGGCCGCCTGCGCCAGCACCCAGTTGACCAGCTGGGATATCGCGATGCCGAGCACGATCGCGGCCTGCTGGAAGGAGGCCAGCCGGCCCCGGTACTTGGTCGGCGCGACCTCGGCGATGTAGGTCGGGGCGATCACCGAGGCGATGCCGATGGCCGCGCCGCCGAGGACGCGCCAGAGGGCGAGGTCCCAGGCGGAGAACGGCAGCATCGAGCCGACCGCGCTGATCGCGAACAGCAGGGCGCCCGCCTTCATGACCTTGATGCGGCCGTACCGGTCGGCGAACCGTCCGGCGACCGCGGCGCCGACCGCCGAGCCCAGCAGGGCCGAGGAGACGATCAGACCGGTCACGCCGCTGCCGACGCCGAACTTCTCCTGGATGCCGGAGACGGCGCCGTTGATCACGGAGCTGTCGTAGCCGAACAGGAAGCCGCCGAGGGCCGCTGCCGCGGTGATGAAGACGACGAAGCCGAGGCGGCCGGGCGCGGGGGCCTCGACCGCCCCGGAGGGCTTCTGGGTGACGCTCACGATCTGACTCCTGGTACTCAACGCTGAGCTCGGTAGCCGAGATCGTAACCCCTATTCGTTTAAGTCTTGTACACCGGGAACCTCAAGTTTCGCTCTGAGAATTCGTAAGGTGAACAAGCAAATTGGGCCGTCCGGGCAAGGCGGTCAGGCCGGCGAGGCGAGCGAGAGCCCGAACCGGCCCTCCGGGTCGGTCCACCAGTGGCTCAGCCGCAGCCCGGCCGCCGCCAGTTCCCCGGCCACCCGCTCCCGGCGGAACTTCGCCGACACCTCGGTGCGCAGCTCCTCGCCCCGGGCGAAGTGCACCGGCAGGTCCAGGGCCGGGATCTTCACGGACTGCGCGCGCAGCGAGCGCAGCCGCATCTCGATCCACTCCTGCTCGGCGTCCCAGAGCGCGACGTGCTCGAAGGCGTCCGGGTCGAAGTCGGCGCCCAGCTCGCGGTTGAGCACGTTCAGCACGTTCCGGTTGAACTCGGCGGTCACCCCGGCGGAGTCGTCGTAGGCGGCGACCAGCACCGCCGGGTCCTTGACCAGGTCGGTGCCGAGCAGCAGGAAGTCGCCCGGGTCGAGGGCGGTGCGCAGGCCGTGCAGGAAGGCCGCGCGCTCAAGGGGCAGCAGGTTGCCGAGGGTGCCGCCGAGGAAGGCGACCAGGCGCGGGCCGCCCTCCGGGGGCAGGCCGAGCCCGGCGGTGAAGTCGGCGAGCACGCCGTGCACCGCGAGCCCGGGGTACTCGGCGGAGATGGCGGCGCCGGCCGCGGTCAGCGCGCTCTCGCTGACGTCCACCGGGACGTACGTCTCCAGGGTGCCGAGCGCGCGCAGGGCGTCCAGCAGCAGCCGGGTCTTCTCGGAGGAGCCGGAGCCCAGCTCCACCAGGGTGCGGGCCCCGGTGGCGGCGGCGATCTCGCCGGCCCGGGCGGTCAGGATGGCCCGCTCCGCCCGGGTCGGGTAGTACTCGGGCAGCCGGGTGATCTCCTCGAACAGCTCGCTGCCCCGCGCGTCGTAGAACCACTTCGGCGGCAGCCACTTGGGCCGCGCGGTCAGTCCGTGCTGCACGTCGTGGCGCAGCGCGGTGCTGAAGTGGTCGGCGGGCAGCAGTCGGGTGAGTTCGAAGGTGTCCATGACAGGGTGGTTCCTCTGTTCAGAAGGTGAAGGAAGAGTGGGGATCAGTCGCGGCCGGGGAGGCGGCGTACGGTGACGCCGCGCGAGTCCGCCAGCAGCAGCGAACCGTCGGGGACGGACGTCCAGCCCGGCGCGTCGTCGTACGGTTCGGAGGCCACCACCGTGCCGAGGCCCGGCAGGGTGCGGTGGTACAGGGTGTCGCCCCAGGTGGTCGCGGCGATCGAGGCGCCGTCGGTGAGCAGCAGGTTGAGCCGCCCGGTGGTGTGCGCGGTGACGTCCGCGACGGTGCCCGCCAGGGCCTCGCCCGGCCCGGCGCCGTCCCGCAGCCGGTGCAGGGTGAGCGCCCACAGCAGCGCCGAGTCGGTGCGCGCCTCCAGGCCCAGGAGCTCGGCCGGGGGCAGCAGGGCGGCCAGCGCGTCCAGCTTGCCGGGCCAGCCGGCCACCGCGCCGTTGTGGCTGAACAGCCAGCGCTCGGCGGCGAACGGCGCGGCCGCGCCCTCGCCCGGCGCGCAGCCCTCGGTGGCGGACCGGACGGCGGCCAGCAGCGCCCGGGTGCGGACCACCCGGGCGAGGTCGGCGAAGGCCTCGTCCGCCCAGATCGGCCCGGTCCGGCGGTAGCGGGCGGGCACCTCGTCGCCGTCCGCGTACCAGCCGAGGCCGAAGCCGTCCGCGTTGACCGTGCCGTACTGCTGGACCCGGGGCGCCCAGGACTGCCGGTACAGCCCGTACGGCGGGTGCACCAGCAGCTCCCGGGGCGCCACCGGCTCGCCCAGGTAGGCGATGTGACGGCACATCAGTCCGCCTCCAGGTCGCGGGCGGTGCGGAACCCGGCGAAGATCTGCCGCCGGACCGGGTAGTCCCAGTTGCGGAAGGTGCCCCGGCAGGCGACCGGCGCCACCGCGAAGCAGCCGCCGCGCAGCACCTTGTGCTCGGGGCCGAAGAACACCTCCGAGTACTCCCGGTACGGCCAGGCCCGGAAGCCCGGGTAGGGGCGGAAGTCGCTGGCCGTCCACTCCCACACGTCGCCGATCAACTGGCCCACCCCGTACGGGGACCGGCCCTTCGGGTAGCTGCCCGCCCCGGCCGGGCGCAGGTGGCGCTGGCCGAGGTTGGCGTGCTCGGGGCCGGGCGGGCCGTCGCCCCAGGGGTAGCGGCGGGAGCGGCCGGTGGCCGGGTCGTGCCGGGCCGCCTTCTCCCACTCGGCCTCGGTCGGCAGCCGCCGGCCGGCCCACCGGGCGTACGCGTCCGCCTCGTACCAACTGACGTGCAGGACGGGCTCGTCCGGCTCGACCGGCGCCACCGTGCCGAAGCGCCGGCGGAGCCACTGGCCGTCCTGGTGGCGCCAGAACAGCGGGGCGGTCAGGTCGGCGCGGCGGCGGTGCTCCCAGCCCTCCGGCGTCCACCAGCGCGGGTCGTCGTAGCCGCCGTCCGCGATGAACCGCTGGTAGGCGGCGTTGGTGACCGGGGTGGTGTCCAGCAGGAAGGCCGGCAGGTCGACGGTGTGCGCCGGGCGCTCGTTGTCCAGCGCCCACGGCTCGGTGTCCGTCCCCATGGTGAACGGGCCCGCGGGGATCAGGACTTCGGCGGGCAGGGTGGCCGCGTCGGCGGGCGCGGGCGGTGGCGGTGGGGCGGCCAGGGCCGGCTCGCCCTGGCGGAGCTGGTGGGTGATCAGCATCGTCTCGTCGTGCTGCTGCTCGTGCTGGGCGATCATCCCGAACGCGAACCCGGCGTCCAGCAGCGGCGCGCCCTCCAGCGGGCTCGCCGCCAGCAGGTCCAGCACCCGGCCGCGCACCTCGTGGGCGTAGGCGCGGGCCTCGGCGGGCGGCAGCAGCGGCAGGCTGGGGCGCTCGGCGCGGGGGTGCTGGAAGGCGTCGTAGAGCGGATCGATCTCGGGGTGCATCGGGTCGCGGCCGCCGACGTTGCGCAGCAGCCAGAGCTCCTCCTGGTTGCCGATGTGCGCGAGGTCCCAGACCAGCGGGGACATCAGCGGGGAGTGCTGGGCGGTGAGGTCGCCGTCCCCGACGCATTCGGTCAGTGCGGCGGTGCGGGCGCGGGCGGCCAGCAGCTCGGTGGCGATGCTCTCGCGCAGCGCCTCGGTGCCGATGGCGGCGGCGTCAGGGGCGGCGGTGGCGGCGGTCGGGCCGGTGCTGCGGTCCGCGCCGACCGCCTCGGTGCCCCCGTGGGGTCGGATGTCGGTCATGGTGCGGCCTCCTCCGGGGGAGCGGGTCGGGTGCCGGAGCGCAGGGCGTCCAGCTGGTCGTCGGCCGGGCAGCGGCCGCGCGCGGGGTAGCGCTCGGCGAACTCGGCGACGACGGTGCGCAGTTGACCGGCGCCGGGCAGGCGGCCCAGTGCGGCGTCGGCGGCGGCGAAGCAGGTGAGGGTGGCCCGGCGCAGCTCCGGGTCGGCCATGGCCAGGGTGGCGGCCCGGCGCCAGACCTCGCTGCGCGGCGGGCGCGGGCCGTCGGTGCGTTCCAGCGGCTCCAGCGCGGCCAGCGCGGCATCGGCGGCCACCGGGTCGTCCAGCAGCGCGGTGACCAGCGCCGCGACCACCACCCAGCCGTCTCCGGGCTGGGCGTCGATCATCCGCAGCTCCAGGTGGCCGCGCGGGCGCACCGGTGGGAAGAGGGTGGTGCGGTGGTAGTCCAAGTCGTCGAGCGTGGGCTGGCGTTCGCCCGCGCCGCGGATCCAGTCGCGGAAGGTCAGCCCGGTCGGGGCTGTCCAGGGCAGGCCCTCGGGCCTTCGCACGCAAAGGACTCGGGCGTCCAGCACGTACTGTGCCCAGGCCTCGCGCGGGTCGCCGTGGTCCGGCTCCGGGGCGAGCGTGCGGGTCGGGTCCATCCGGGACCAGACGGCCTGCCGGGTGGACCGATGGCCGGTCGAACTACCGTCCAGTGTCGGGGAGTTGGCGAAGGCGGCGACCAGCACCGGGCCCAGCTGGTGGGCCAGTCGCCAGCGGCGCTCCACCGCGTGCGGCCCGTCCGCCTCGCCGGCGTCCAGGCAGACCTGCACCGACGCGGTGCCGGTCATCATGATGCGGCCCCAGGGCCCGGCGGAGTCGAAGAAGCGCTCCATCGCGAGGTAGCGGGGGTGGTCCAGCACCATCCGTCGGGGGCGGGCGTAAGGGTCCGTCCCGGTGCCGGTGAGTCGCAGGCCCTGTGCCGCGAAGGCGGCCCGCAGGGCGGTCAGATCGCGTCGGGTGTCCTCGACGCAGGCCAGGAGGCCGGTGGCGGGCGGGGAGCTGAGCTCGACCTGTCCGCCGGGTTCGAGCGTGAGGCGCGAACCGGAGGGGAGGGAGACGCCGTCCGGTCCGCCGAGTGGCAGCGACTCCAGTGCGGCGTGGAGCAGTTCCGGCCGTACGGGGCGGGACGGACATCGATCGTCATGGACGAACCATTCGACCTCCACCCCCACCAGGCGGGGCGGTCCGATCTTGAAGCAGACGCCCGACACGTGGCTGCGCGCCCCCGATTCGGTCAACGGGGTCACCCCCGGCGGGGGTGTTGGCGTGCTCTGCCGGTCGGGCGGAGTGGTGCGGGATACCGGTATCACCGGACTCACCATCCTCGGGATCACGATTGCGGCCCGGTCTACTTTGCCCAGTCTGCTACGGAGCATGCGGGGATGCCCCGCAAAAATCGTGTGAACGTTCGTTTTCGCAGGTCAGAGCTGTGGCGAACGGGTGAGTTCGGGGCTGTCAGGCCGATCGGCGGGCAGGGAGCGGTCCGTACCCGGCCGGGGCACGTGCCGGGGTCACAGGCGCTCCAGCCGCTCCAGGGCGCTCGCCAGCACCGGCCCCGGCAGGGCGTAGTTCAGGCGCAGCGAACCCCGGCCGCCGGGCCCGAAGTCGGCGCCGTCGGAGGCCTCCAGACCGCAGCGCTCCAGCAGTGCCCGGCGGGCGTCGGCGGGCGGCAGGCCGAGCGCGGCGGCGTCCAGCCAGAGCAGGTAGGAGGCCCGCGGGGTGGCGCGGACGGCGGGCCCGAGCCGGTCGGTCAGCCGGGTGCGGGCGGCGACCAGGTGGGCGAGCAGCGCGTCCAGCCAGGGCCCGCCCTCGCGCAGCGCCGCCTGCTGCACGGTCTGCTCCAGCAGGCCGCCCTCCCAGAGGCCGTAGCCGGCCAGCGCCTCGGTGAACCGGGCGCGCAGCCCGGGGTCGGGGACGAGGGCGAAACTGCTGGGGATGCCGGAGCAGTTGAAGGTCTTGCCGACGGAGTTGAGGGTGACGACGAGGGGCCGGTGCGCCGGGTCGGCGGTGGTGACGGCGACGGGGTGGGCGCGGTCGGGGTGGGTGAGGTCGCCGTGCACCTCGTCCGAGACCAGCAGCGCACCGCTCTCGGCCGCCCGGGCGGCGAGAGCGCGCACGGCGTCGGCCGGCCACACCGTGCCGGAGGGGTTGTGCGGGTTGCTCAGCAGTACGGCGCCGACGGGGCGGGGGAGCGGGCCCGACGGGAGCCGGTAGCCGCTCGGGCCCAGGTGCAGTACTTGCGGCGGGTGCGCCGGGTGCAGCGGCAGCTCGCGGTACGGGAGGCCGGCCGCGCGGCAGAGCTGGGCGAAGCCTCCCCACTCGGGGGTGGGGAAGAGGACGGGGGCCTGCGGCCGTACGGTCTCCAGGAGGACGCGCAGCGCGGTGCGCGGGCCGCAGGGCAGCAGCAGGACCCAGTCCGGGTCGACCGCGGCGCCGTGCCGGGTGCGGTACCAGTCGGCCACCAGCGCGCGGCCGGCCGGGTCGCAGACCGTGTAGCCGTACGCGCGGTGCCGGGCGCGCCGCTCCAGTGCCTCGGCGACGGCGGGCGGTCCGGGCAGGTCCATGTCGGCGAGGCCCATCGCGATCGTCCCCGGGGCGTCCGCGTGGGCCCACTTGCTGCTGCCGGTGCCGGTGCGGTCGAAGGGGGCGTCGAAGCCGAAGTCGGGGGCGGGGACGTCGGTGGGCGCGGGGCCGGGGCTGTCGCGAACAGATGACAGATTTCGAAAGCTGTCATCTGTTCGCTGAAAGTTGTCGTCTGTCATCTGTTCGCCGCCATCCGTCCTCCGACGCCCGTTGCCCCGCCCGACGCCCGTCACCCCGCCGCCCCCCCGCCAGGTACGCCGCGAGCCCCCGCCGTCCCCGGCGCATCATCACCGCGTGGTTGGCCCGGAACAGCGGGTGCAGCGGCAGGGCGAGCCGGCGCAGCAGGGGTTTGCCGGGCCGGGTCTCCTCCTCGAACAGCACCCGGCTGCCCGGACCGCCCGGCCCGCGGGCCTCGTGCGGTCCGCCGGCCCCGCCCGCCAGGTCCGGCGTCACCGTGAACCGCGACCACCCGGCCAGGTCGCCCCGCATGGCCACCTCCAGCACCCCGGCGGCCGGGTCGCGCCGCCTCGCCGCCAGCCCGATCACCAACCGGTACGGCAGCAGCGCGCGCACCACCACGTCCCCGGAGTCCTCGCCGGTCGGTCGGACCTCGCGGATCTCCGGCCACCACAGCGGATAGCTCCGCACGTCCTCGAGGGCCGCGTACACGGCGGTCGCCGGAGCCGCGAGCCGCCAGACGCCCCGGAATCGGTAGTGGTTGGGGTCCACGGCCCCACCCTAGTCCGGGCCGGTCGCTCCGAGGGGTGAACGCCGTTGGACCGTTGCCGAGTTGGTCCGTGGCACGGCCGGTAACCGGAGGTGAATCTTCCGGAAGCGCCCGTCCGGGAGGAAGGAAGCACTCCGCTTGCACCCGTTCGGGGTGCGGGGGAGGATCTTCTGTGCTTGTAGTCTCATCAGTCACGGCAGCATCCCCTGGGCGCTGCGACCCCAGAAACCGGAGTGAAGGAGTCACAGGCATGCGGCGACCGAGCTGGGTACCGGAGGGCACGGACCTGGACAAACCGAACGCCGCGCGGGTCTACGACTACTACCTGGGGGGCTCGCACAACTTCGAGGTCGACCGGGAGATGGCCCGCAAGGCGATCGCCATGTGGCCGGAGCTGCCGCAGATCATGCGCTCCAACCGCGCCTTCCTGCGCCGCGCCGTGACCTTCCTCGCCGAGCAGGGCGTCACCCGCTTCCTGGACATCGGCTCCGGCATCCCGACCTTCGGCGCCGTGCACGAGATCGCCCGGGCGATCCGCCCCGAGGCCAAGGTCGTCTACGTGGACCGCGACCCGGTCGCCGTCGCGCACAGCCGCCTGCTGCTGGAGGACGACCACGACTGCGCCGTCGCCCAGGCCGACCTGCGCGACGTCGACGACCTGCTGGCCCGCCCCGAGGTCACCGAGCTGCTGGCGGCCGGCGAGCCCGTGGCCGTGCTGCTGGTCGCCGTCGCGCACTTCGTCGGCGACGAGGACGACCCGTGGCGGCTGATCGGAACGATCCGCGACGCCCTCCCGCCCGGCAGCGCGCTGGTGCTCTCGCACGCCGCCCTGGAGAGCCGCCCCGACCAGGCCGAGGACCACCAGAAGCTCTACCAGCGGACGCCGACCCCGCTGACCATGCGCACCCACGAGCAGATCACCGCGATGTTCTCCGGCTTCGAGCTGGTCGAGCCGGGCGTGGTGCACCTGCCGCTGTGGCGTCCGGACCAGCCGGGTACGGTCGGTGAGCACCCCGAGCGGATCGCCGGGGTGGCGGGCGTGGGGATCCGCCCTTGAGCGGACGCGACGGACGAGGCACCGACGGCCGCACGCCCCGCGCGGCGGCCGTCGCGAGGCCTGCCCGGCCCGCTCGGCCCGCAAGGCCTGCCGGGCCCGCCGGAACCGGCGCGTACACCAGAGGAACCAGGTTCAGCAGATGAGTACCACCCCGGTGCGCGGCAACGCGGAGCGGTTCCACGAGGAGTGGGCCCGGCTGCTCTCCGCCGACCACGGCACCGCCGTCCACCCCGGCCTGCTCGGCCGGCTGGTCGCGCGCACCGCCGCGCTGCTGCACCGCGCCCAGGAGGACGAGCCGTTCGAGCCGCGGCTGGCCGCGCAGGCCGGCGCCGACCTGGTCGACGCGCACTTCACCGACCCGGTGCTGCTGGCCCGGGCGGTCGAGCTGCTCCAGGCGCAGCCCGTCCAGGACGACCGCGGCCCGGCCCTGACCGGCGCCTTCGCGGCCGGCTGGGCGGCCGCCCTGCGCGAGCGCACGCTGACCGAGCAGGAGGCGATCCGCACCGCCGCCGACAGCGCCCGCAAGGAGGCCGAGCGGGCGCTGCGCGCCTCCGAGGCCCGGTTCCGGGCGCTGTTCGAGAGCGCCGCCATCGGCATCGGCATCGGTGACACCGACGGCAACATCATGGCGGTCAACAAGGCCCTCCAGGAGCTGTTCGGCGCGGGCCCCGAGGACATGATCGGCCGCCGGGTCGGCGACCTGGTGCACCCCGAGGACGCCCCCGGCGTGTGGGAGGCGTACGAGGAGCTGATCAGCGGCAAGCGGGACTACTTCCAGTTCGACAAGCCGTACTACCGCCAGGACGGCGAGGTGATCTGGACCCACCTGACCGTCTCGCTGATCCGCGACGACGACGGCATCCCGCAGTACCAGGTCGCGATGCTGGAGGACGTCACCGACCGCTACCGGCTCCAGGAGCGGCTGCGCCACCAGGCCACCCACGACCCGCTCACCGGCCTGCCCAACCGCGCGGCCTTCTTCGAGCGGCTGGAGAAGCTGTTCGAGGAGCCCGAGCCGGGCGCCCGCTTCGGCCTCTGCTACGTCGACCTCGACGGTTTCAAGGTGGTCAACGACAGCCTCGGCCACGACATGGGCGACCAGCTGCTGGCCGCCGTCGCCGCCCGGCTGAAGGCCGCCCTCACCCCGCTCGGCCACCTGGTGGCCCGGCTCGGCGGCGACGAGTTCGTCGTCCTGCTGGAGAAGTGCCGGGGCGAGCAGGAGGCGGTGGCCGCCGCGAAGACCGTGCTCAAGGCGCTGGCCGGGCCGGTGCTGATCGGCGACCACAAGCTCGCCGTCGGCGCCAGCGTCGGCGTGCTGGAGCGGCGGGTGTCCACCACCACCCCGGGCGCCGCCGTCCGGGCCGCCGACCTCACGCTGTACCGCGCCAAGGAGGCCGGCCGCGGCCGCTGGACGCTCTTCGACCCCAAGGAGAACGCCCGCGCGGTCAGCCGCTACGCGGTGTCGGTGCGGATGCCGGCGGCCCTCGACCGCGGCGAGTTCTTCATCGACTACCAGCCGCTCTACCGCCTCGCGGACGGCCGGCTGGCCGCCGTGGAGGCGCTGGTGCGCTGGCGCCACCCGCAGCTCGGCGTGCTCGGCCCGGACGAGTTCGTCACCACCGCCGAGGAGACCGGGCTGATCATGCCGCTCGGCCGCTGGGTGCTGGAGCAGGCCTGCGGCCAGGCCGCGGACTGGATCAAGCGGTACGGCGACGCGGCCCCGCAGCTCAACGTCAACCTGGCGGTCCGGCAGGCCCGCAGCGCCGCCCTGGTCACCGACCTCGCCCGGATCCTCGACAGCACCGGCCTGGACCCGGCCCGGTTGCAGCTGGAGATCACCGAGTCGACCGTGGTCGGGCCCGAGGACGAGGCGCTGCGCACCCTGCACGGGCTGGTCGACCTCGGGGTGTCGCTGGCCGTGGACGACTTCGGCACCGGCTGGTCCAACCTCGCCTACCTGCGCGACCTGCCGGTCTCCGGGCTGAAGATCGCCGGCTCCTTCGTCGGCGACCTGCACGAACCGGGGAAGGACGAGTCCACCGGGTGGCGGATCGTCAGCGGACTGGTATCGATGGCGCACGCGCTCGGGCTGAACGTCACCGCCGAGGGCGTGGAGACCCACCGGGACGCCGAACGGCTGCGGACCATGGGCTGCGACTGGGCGCAGGGCTGGCACTTCGGACGCCCGGTGCGGCCCGAGGAGATCGCCCGGCGGATCGTGGAGGAACCGCTGGGGCGCCCGGTCGAGGAGCGCTGAGGCGGGCCGGCTGGACGCCGACTCGAGTTCCGCTCGGGGGCCGGTCCGTTCCCGCCCGGTCCTGCTCCGCTCCGGCGGTCGCGGTGCCGGCCCGACCGCCGTACGGGCAGTGCCGGCCGAGGCGTCGACAGCGGCCGGTTCCCCGTCGGGGATCGCGCTTGCGTACCGGTCCTGCGATGGGTCGGTCCTGATCCGCGAAAGCGGCCGACACCCGCGCCCGCCATGAGGGATGATGACGCGTCACAATCCACCCCGGAACCGGTGCGCCCATGGTCACGGCCCCGCGCCGGTCCGGGCTGCGGGGGAGGGGAGCGTCGCATGGGCACGACGGAGGACGCGGACCCGGCCGAGGGCGGTCGGCGCGGGCCGAGGCCCCGGTCGGCCGCCGGAGCCGAGCCGGGGAATCCGCCGGGGAGCAGGGTGGAGCGGTGGTCGCGGGGGCGCTGGCGTGCCTCCGAGGACGCCCCGGACCGGTCGTCCCGGCTCGGCGCGAACCCGCGGGCCCGGGTGGACCCGCAGGCCGCGACCCGTCGGGTGCCCGCCGCCCCGCCGCGCTTCGATCCGGAGGCCGCGACGCGTCGGGTGTCCGGCAACCAGCCGCGGTACGACCCGGAGGCGGCCACCCGCCGCAGGCCGGACACCGGGCCGAGGTTCGACCCGCACGCTCCGACCGAGCTCCGGCCGAACCGGCCGGGGGGCTCGGGCAGTTCGGGGGGCTCGGGGCACTCGGGACGTTCGCCGGGTGCCGACTCGGAGGCGGTGACCGAGGTCGTCCGGCCCCGGTCGGGCTCGGGGGCCGGCTCGTCCTCCTGGCAGGACGGCATCGGGCCCGGCGGCCCCGCCCCGGCCGGGGGAGTCGGTGGCGGGAGTGCGGGCGGGAGCCCGGCCGGCCCCGAGGACGGGTTCGGCGGGGCCCCGGACACCGGCGGTCCGTTCGAGGGCGTCTTCCCGGACGCCCTGCGGAGCCGCTTCATCCCGCTGGGTCGGGCCGGAGCCGGCTCCGAGGGCACCGTCTGGTACGTCCGGCGCACCGACGGCGGCGGTGACGCGGCCGTCAAGGTGGCCGTCGCGGGCCAGCCGATGGACCACGACCTGCTCTCCCACCTGGGCCACGACGGCTTCCGCCGGCACGTCCCGCAGCTGATCGACTTCGGCCGGGTCCGCCACCACGGCGCCCAGGTCGACTGGGTGGCCATGGAGTACCTGCCGGTCACCCTCGCCGCCCACGTCGCCGGGCTGTGGCAGTCGGGCGGGCACGGCGACCGGCGGACCACCGAGCAGATCGTCTACGAGCTGGTCGCCCTGCTCGACTTCTGGCAGCAGCGGATCCAGCGCAACCCGCTGGACTTCAAGCCCGCCAACATCCTGGTGCGCCCCGGCAGCGGGTCCGGGGAGTTCGTGATCGCCGACTTCGGCGGCGTCGACCGGCTCACCGACAGCCGCCGGTTCACCTCCGAGATGATGGTCACCGTCGCCTACATGGCCCCCGAGCAGCTGGCCGGCAAGAACCACCAGGCCGGGCCCTGGTGGGGGCTCGGCAACGTGCTGTACGAACTGTTCGTCGGCCGCCCCCGCTTCGTCGGCGCGGACGGCGAGCGCCCGGACGACCAGGAGCTGGAACTGGAACTGGTCATGGGCGAGGAGGTCGACCTCAGCGCCGTCCGCGACCCGCGCCAACTGCTGCTCCTCCAGGGGCTGTTCACGAAGATGCCGGAGGACCGCTGGACCGCCCCGCAGGTCCGCAGCTGGCTGGCCGGCGGCACCCCCGAGGTGATCCGCCGCCGACCGCAGGCGCAGGCCAGGGCCCACCGGCCGGTCACCTTCCTCGGCAACCCGTTCACCGACCCGGTCCGGCTCACCGAGGCGCTGCTCAAGAACTCCGGCGCGGCGGCCCGCTGGCTGGCCACCGGGGGAGCGGAACGGGTGCGCGACTGGCTGCGGGACGAGGTCGAGGACACCGTCTTCGACCTGCACTACCTCTCCGACGTGGCCAAGGCGCCCGGCTCCCGGCGCGAGTCCGTGGCCGCGGTGGCGGTGCTCGCCCTGGGGGCCGCCTTCGTCCCGGGCGCCGTCCCGCACTACCGCGACCGGCCGATCGACACCACCGGGCTGGAACGCGTCGTCACCGCACCGGACGGCGCCGAGCTGATCGACGAACTCGTCCGGGGCGGGGTGCCGGCCGTGGTCGCCCGCTACGACTGCTTCCACCCCGAGTGCGCCGGCGAGCACTGCTCGCGGCTGCTAGCACTGGCCGCACTGCCGGAGGTGCTGGCCGAGGTGGACCGGCTGGCCCGCACCGTCGGCGGCGGCCGGCGCGGCGGCGACGGGCTCAGCCCGGAGGAACGCGAGGAGGCGCACCGGCAGGCGGTCTGGCTGAGCATCCGGCCCGAGGAACGCGCGCGGCTGCTCGGCCGGCTCTCGCCGCTGCCCGCCGCACTGCACCGACTGCCGCTGCCCGAGCGGGTCTCGGAGCTCGCCGCCGCGGTGGCCGCCACGGTGGTGGACGGCGCGCTGGCCATGGGCGCGGGCGCCCGCACCGCCGTACGGACCGTGGCCCGCAAGCCGGCGCCCGACCCGGCGGCGGCCACTCCCCGGGACGTGGTCCGGCGCCACTGGTCCGCGCTGCGCCGACGGGCGGTGAGCGCCGACCCGGCGCAGCCGGCCGGCCGGGCGGCCCTGGTCGCGGCGGAGGCACTGCGGCGGCGCGGCCGGGGACGGCCCGAGCGGCCCGAACCGGAGGCCGGGGTGCGACAGGAGGGGCGGGTGGCCCGGCTCTGGCTCAACCGGCGCCGCCGGCCGTCGACGGGCTGGGAGGAGCGGCGGGAGCAGCTGGCGGCCTGGTGGCCGCACGCCCGCACCGCGCTGCCGCGCCGGGCCGGGGCGGTCCTGCTGCTGCTCCTCGCCTTCGGGCTGCTGCTGTGGGCGGGTGCGGTGCTCCGCTACCCGGTCGAGGCGGGGGAGAAGCTCGACCTCTCGCCCGCCGGCGCCTTCGGCGGCCCCCTGCGGAACGCCGGCGAGCACGCGGCCCGGCAGGTGGCCGGACAGCTCGGCGCGGGGCTCGTTGCGGCCGCCGTGATCGCCTTCTTCCCCGCGCGGGTGGGCATCGGCACGGCGCTGCTGACCGGCGCCGGAGCCCTCGCCATCGGCTACCTGCGGCTCGGGCCGCCGATGACGGTGCTGGAGACGCCGCCGTCGGTGGCCGACCGGGTCGTGGTGTTCGAGGGCGGGATGGGGAGTTGGGCCGGCATCGCGGCGGTGGTGGCGACCGTGGTCTCGCTCGTCCTGATCGAGCGGGCCGCCAACCGGCTGCTGAAGCCGGCTCAGGAGGCCCGACGGCAGGCCCGGGAGGCCTGGCGGGAGCGGGGCGTGCGGGGTGTGCGGGGCGCGGGGCCGTCCGGGGCCGGCACCGCCGAGCGGGCGGGGAGCGCGCCGTCCGGGCGGTGGCGGACGGGCGGCGCCGGTGCGCGCGACCGGCTGCGGTTCGCGCTCGGGACGACGGCGGTGCTGGTGCTGCTGCTGTGGGCGGCGGTCGAGGTCCGGCTGGCGGCCACCGGGGCGCACCCGACGCCCGACTCCTGGGGGACGGGGCAGGGCGGTGCGGACTACCAGGCCGGGTTCGTCCTGCTGCTGGCGGTGGTGTCGCTGGTCAGCACCCTCGGGACGCCGGCCACCGCCAAGGGGCTGTTCGTGCTCTGGGTCCCGGCCACGCTGTTCCTGGGCGCCTGGCCGGGTCCGCTGGGCCCGGTCGAGGCGCTGCGGATCCCGGTGTTCGAGGGGCTGTTCCGGGCGATCGCCGGGCTGTGGGGGCACGGGGCCTTCTGGGCCGCGCTGCTGGTGGCGCTGCCGCTGGCGGCCTACGGGGTACTGCGGACAGTCCGGGGGCGCGCGGGGCGCGGGTGACAGCGAACGGCTGACAGCTGACAGATCACAGCGAACAGATGACAGCGAACAGATGACAGCGAACAGATAACAGATGACAGCTGACAGATTTTGAAATCTGTCAGCTGTCATCTGTCACCAGCCGCCTGTGCGGCAGCTCAGCCGACCAGCCGGGACAGCTCGATCGAGTGCCCCGTCCGCTCCACCTTCGCCCGCAGGTAGCGGACGTTGCTGGCCGACAGGTGCACCCCCGTCGGCACCCGGTGCCGCACGACGATCCCCAGGTCGGCCAGCTGCGCCGCCTTGTCCGGGTTGTTGCTCAGCAGGTCGATGCCCGTGGCGTCGAGCGCGGCGAGCATCTGGGCGGCCGCGGTGTAGTCGCGGCCGTCCTCGGGCAGGCCGAGCGCGGTGTTGGCGTCGTACGTGTCCAGGCCGGAGTCCTGGGGTAACGGTACACCCCTCCACCTTGTTCCCGACCTGCGGAAACAGGGTGAGGTGGTGAGGTCCGCGCTCCTCCCGTCACGGGAACAGCCGGTAAGCATCGAGCGCCCGCTTTTCGGCTTCCGCGCGGACCCGCGCGGCCTGCTGCTGGTTGCGCAGGGGGACTTCCCAGGTGCGGAGCAGGTACTTCATGCGGGAGGTGGGGATGCCATAGCGCTGCCCGAGCTTCTTCGGAGACATGCCTTCGTTGTAGAGCCGGGTCGCCTCCTCGCGGTCCATCCGGGGGACGGTGCCGGCCGAGTACCGGGCGATGTCGTGGCGGAGGTGGGCGGCTTGACGGAGGGTGCGTCGGGGGACCTCCCACGCGCTGAGAAGTGACCTCATGCGGTAGGTAGTGACGCCGTAGCGTCGCGCGAGCGCTGCGGGGATCGTTCCGTTGTTGTAGAGCCGGGTCGCCTCCTTGCGGTCCACGCGGGGGTCCGTGTCCGCGCTGGGCCGGTGCCTAGGGGCCTCCCAGTTCCGGAGCCATTTGGACATGGTGCCCTGGGACACCCCGTAGCCCTGGGCGAGCTTGTACCCGGGGGTGCCAGTCGCGTAGGCGGTGATCAGGTCGTCGCGGGTCTTGCCGGTGGGTTCGGGGATCTTGGGTGGCATGGGTCTTCCGTTCATAGGTTCGTATGAAGAAGCCCCGCCCCGTGCGGTGCTGAGGTCGTACACGGAGTGAGGCCGGAGGCGAATCGATCACATAAACCAACTGGCCTCTGGTAGCGGCAAGTTGGCTGTAGGCTGCCAGGATGGAGCTTCCTGACGAACGACTGGCGGCCGGCCATGCCGGCGGCGATGTTCTGGCGTTGTCCACGATCCACCGCTTCACCTCCCTCGATGTTGACGCCTTCGAAATTCCGAAGGGCCGAGAAGAGGACTGGCGGTTCACCCCGCTGTGGCGGCTGAACGGGCTGCACGACGGGACTGCCGTACATCGCGACAACGGCCTCTACTCCGGCCCTGCGCGGCTGGAGAGTGGAGTCCGCGTTGAGGTCGTCGCCTCCGGGGCCGGAGGGGAGGATCCCCGCATCGGTTCGGCCGTCGCGCCGGCCGACCGTGTTGCAGCTCAAGCCTGGCGCAGCCACACCCACGCACTGCTGGTGACCGTGCCACCGGACACGATCGCGACGGAGCCCGTCATGGTCGGAGTCACCGGCCCGGGAGAGGGCACCGCGGCGTACGGCCACGTGACGATCCGGGCCGGCAGGTTCAGCAAGGCCACCGTCGTGGTGACCTACACCGGCTCGGGGACCTTCGCGGACAACGTCGAGCTGGTTGTCGAGGAGAGCGCCGACCTGGCCGTGGTGGTCCTCCACGAGTGGAGTCCGGATGCCGTCCACGTCTCGGCACACCACACGAGCCTCGGACACCACGCCAAGCTGAAGCTGACCACCGTCAGCCTCGGTGGCGCGGCGGTCCGCGTCAGCCCCACCCTGACCTTCGAAGCGCCCGGAGCGGACGCTGAGCTGTCCGGCCTGGTCTTCGCCAAGGCTGGGCAGCACATCGAGCACCGGCCCGTCGCCGACCACACCGGGCCGAACTGCACGTCCCGGGTCAACTACAAGTGCGCTGTGCACGGCCGGGATAGCCGAAGTGTGTGGATCGGCAATGCCTTCATCCGTTCCGCGGCTAAGGGCACCGACACCTACGTGGCCAACCGGAACATCTTGCTGTCGGCTGGCGCCCGTGCCGATGCGGTCCCGAACCTGGAGATCGAGATCGGTGACATCGTCGGCGCTGGCCACGCGAGTGCGACCGGGCGATTCGAGGATGACCAGCTGTTCTACCTGATGTCCCGAGGTATCGACGAGAACGAGGCGCGGCACCTGGTCCTGCGCGGCTTCTTCCGGGAGATCATCGCGAAGATCGACATCCCCGAGGTCGAAGACCGGGTGCTGGGCACGATCGAAGGCGAGCTGGACCGGCTGAGCTGACCGGCTGGTCACCGGACGCTTCCCAGGACGACGTACGCCACGGCCGGGTAGCAGGACGCGAACGCCCACACGAAGCAATTCAATCCCATGGTGATCGCAATGATCATGTGGAAGGCCAGGGCCAGCCCGATCAGCAGCGGAAGGAGCGGAGGCGGCGTCAGCAGCACGAGCGGGAACGCCGTCTCCGCGCTGACCAGGGCCAGCGACAGCCAGCGGCACAGAGCGGGCCGCCCGGACAGTCGGCGCGCCGCCCAGGCGTTGCCCCATGAACGCGTTCGGAGGACCCCTAGGAGGCCGCTCCCGTCGCGCCACTCCGAGTGGAGCACCTTCGCGAACCCTGACGAGAAGTACGCCAAGCACGCCTCCGCGACGATGAACCACAGGGCGATCCGCTGACCGCCGAAGGTCTGCGCCATCGCCAGCGCGCCGAAGACGATCAGGAGCACCTGATCGGAGCCCTCGCCGCCGTAGGGGGCACGCAGGCCGCGCATCGCCAGCGACGCCGTCACCAGCCACAGCAGAAGGGCTTGCCAGGCCCCAGAGGGGGCGGCCAGGACCAGCGCGGCGGCGGCCGCCGATCGCACCGCCACGCCGATCAGGTCGCGCGGGTACCCCAACAGGCCGTCGGCCACGGCCCCGGTGCGTCCCGTCGAAGTCCAGCGCCGGCGCAGCCGCAGAACGCGCCAACTGTTCCACGAGCCGTCGTCGGTGCTTCGAGGCCGAGCCAGGACCTCAAGAGAGGAGATGAGTACGCCGATCCCGGCGATGATCTCCGTGAGGCGGATAGCGGAGGGCGGAATCACCGGGATTCTCCAAGGCGGTGGCGGCTAGATTTGAAGATAACGTCCGGGCTCTCGTCACTGAGAACGCCATGAGAAATCGCCAGGACGAATTGAACCTCGCGGGCGCCTGGATCTCTCGCTGCAACGGCGGTGACGTAGGTCAGAATCGCGAGGTACGGCAGGGAAACCTGCACGGCGCGCGGCCTCTGCACATCAAAGCGGTGGGCGACGGACATCACGTCGGACAAGCCCTTGAATGCACGGCGGTCCGGATTCCAGGCGATGTGCCACCAGCAGCGTTCCGGGGGGCCGGCGACCTGATGCCAGGGGCCGAATTCTCCGGATGGCCCGGCCGTCCGCATGAGGAGGTGATAGTCGTGCTGGACCGGTCGGGGCGCGAAGAATCTGTAATTCGGAACAATCCCGAAGATATCCCAGGCCCTCAGCCGGTCCAGCAGTCGCCGCGGAACCGTCAACTGGCCGACAGCCGACACGATGAACCACGCCGTCAGAACGACGGCCGTGATGACGGTTCCCACGGGATCAGGCCGCGATCAGCAGGGCCGTGCGCCGGACGCCCAGCAGCTCGACCAGGCCGGCGTTCTCGGACGCCGAGTCCACGAGGTCGACGGCGATCTGGTCGTCGTCGGTGACGACGCTGCCGGCCGAGAAGGTCGCGTTCCCCTGGGTGGTGACGTCGGTGACGCCGGTGAGGGCGTCGCTGATCTCCGGGTCGGCCCCGATGACCGCCGAGATGTCGAACGACATGTGCTCTCCTTTCCCGAGCTTCCTTCCAGCGGATGCCGGAAGGAATCTTCGAGACGATCACCCCGACGCGGGATGTGCTCTCGAAGGTGTCATTAACATAGCCGACATCGGAGATCCACTAAAGCGCTTTCGGCGGTACTATTTATAGGGAACTTCGCATTCCGGAGTTTCTGCCTTTGGGCATGACTAAGCCCCCTATTTCGACAAGTGAGATAGGGTGATAGATGGGTGCCGGGCTGCCAATAGATGACAGCCCGGCGCGGGTCGCCCCGAGGCTCTAATTTCGGGGCCCCACCTCCGATCGGAAGACCTCGGGCGCGTCGTCGGAGCACTCCACGAGTGCCACCAGGGCCGTCATCGCGATCACGGCCAAGGCCGAGTGGAGGTCCCTGGTGGCGACAGCCTTCTGACTGGGCCGCATCTTTCGCAGCTTCAGCATGTTCAGCGCCGCGTTGCCCATGCACTCCTGCAAGCTGAACATCAGCAGGCTCAGGAGGTCCGGCGCGTTCTCGGAGCGCGCCTTCAACTGGGCGTGCATGAGGTGCGCGCGTTCCCAGAGCCATTCCGTGTGCATACCTGAATACTCATTTCTCAAGAGAAGGGTGAGCGGTTCGAGCGAGCTGGGTGCCTGGTGGCCGCTGGCTAGCGGGCGCGGGACTGCGGACGGAGTCGGAGTTCGGCCCACACGTCCTTGCCGCAGGCGTACAGGTTGACTCCCCAGCGGTGTGCCAGGCGGTTGACGACCAGGAGCCCCCGCCCGCGCAGGGGTACGTGGTCGGGGCCGGCCGGGAGGCCGGCGTCCACGAAGACCGGCAGCGAGCAGGAGCCGTCGCTGACCGTGATCCGGACCGTGCACTCGCCTAGGCGCTGGATCGAGAGCCCGAGCTTGCGGCAGCACGCCGTCTCGATGGCGTTCGTGACCAACTCGCTCACCACCAGCACGGCGCTGTCGATCAGGTCGAACAGCTCCCAGCCGGCCAGGGCGGCGTCCACGAGCCAGCGGGCCAGCGCGGCCGACTCGGGTACGTAGGGGTACTCCGCGGTGAAGCTTGTGAGGGGGACGTCCAGCTCGACCTGGACGGGGGGTTCGGCAGTGGTAGTCATGTCACCTCCATCCGTCTTAAGCCGTCGAGTAGCCGTTGCATGAGATCGGCCGGCGGCGCCTGGTGGCTGTGGTCCTGGTGGAGCTGTTCGATCTGCTCGGTGCCGAAGTGCTCCTGGAGCGCCTGGCCGGGAGCACGCCGGACCAAGGGGGGCTCCGTGTTCGCGGCCCGGCCCGCGTTCACGACCGATGCGAGCCGGACGGCCCGGATCTTGGCTTGCAGGTCTTCCAGCATCGACCGGTTGAGTCGGAGTTCGATCACGGGAGGGGGGCACTCCCCGGAGGGGTCCGGCTCGATACCGCTGAGCGTCATCCGGAACGACTGCGTCGGACGATCGAGGAGCTGCAACTGCGCCGGCGGGATCTCCTCGACGGAGATCCGCCCTCGTCGCGGCGCGGTGCTGGTCTGGGGGTTCGAAGGCGCGGTCCCGACCGTGGGGCGGAGGACCGTTCGGATCTTGTTCTCCAGCCGCACCACGGTCTTGCGGGTGAGGCGGAGTTCGATCGGGGGAGGGGGGTGGCTCTCGGTGGCGTCGAGGCCGATCCCGCTCAGGGTCAGCAGGATGGGGCAGTCAGGCTGACCGAGGCGTTCCAACCGCGACGGGCCGAGTTCTTCGACGGAGATCCGGCCCCGGCGGAGCGGAGAGCTGTCCTGCGGGTAAGGCTGTATGGACATGCTGTCCGCCGGCCTCATCGAAGTCCCCCTTGAGAGTGGCGCAGACGATCTTGTAGCGGTCGACCGGGTTGAGGTCGTAGTGCCACCGCACGGTCAACTGCGTGACCAGCTCAAAGCCCCTGCCGCCGGTCTCGTCCGGCCCGGCGGCGCGCGGCTTCGGCAGGTCCATCGAGCGGTCCAGAACCTCGATCCAGGGCAGCCTGTTCCAGAGCGCCACAAAGGTCACCTGGTACGGCGTCTCGGCGTGCCGGAGCGCGTTCGTCGCCAGCTCGCAGGCGACGAGCACCGGGTCATCGGGGTCGCTCCCGATGGCCTGGCACGACTCCGTGATGAGCCGCCGGACGCTGCGAACCGAGGTGGGGTCAGGTTCGAAGGATTCCGATCGAAAGAGACGAACGATGGTGCTCAGGTGGGCGTGATCGAACACGGCTTGCACAGCTCCTCCACAGGTCGGCCGGAGGGAGCCGTGCGTCATCGCGGACGCACTACACTCCGCAGATGGCTCGTAGCGGGTGGTGCCCGAATAGTGTTCCGCGTACTTAACTGCGTACGCAACCCCCAGCCTGACGAGCCTTCAAAGTTCACTCCTGGGAGGCATGCTGCCCTCAGGACGCGCTACGCTCATCCAAAGACGATGCAGCTGGATGAAGAGGTGATAGGCGTGGGTACCAGGCCGCAAGCAGCCCGTGCTGCGGCGAGCGTCGGCCGGCGACTGAGCGCCCTTCGGTTGGACGTGCGACCGCGCCTCACCCAGGTCACTGTTGGCAAGGCCCTGGGCAAGAGTCAGGACTTTGTATCCCGGATCGAGAAGGGGGCCCAGCTCCCCACTGATCAGCAGCTCCGTAAGATGCTTGATCTCTATGAGGTTGACCAGGCCATTCGTCTCGATCTGATGGCCGAGATCCGCGAAGCGCGGGCGGCGGAGTCGGAGTGGTGGACCAAGTATGTCGCTGATCTCCCGCGAAGCTTGGTCAAGCTGATCGAGCTGGAGGACGTAGCGACGAAGGTCAGTATTGCCTCTGGCGGACTGATCCCTTGGCCGTTCCAGACCGAGAAGTACATGCAGGGCGTGGACGAGTTCGCTTCAGTCGAGGTCGGCGCGGAACGACTGACCACTCAACACGCTGTTCGAGTGAAGCGCCAGGAGATCGTTACCCGAGCCGACCGGCCGGTGATCGTGGATGCTCTGGTCTCCGAGGCTGCTCTCCGCCCCCACGTAGGTGGTCCGGCTGCAATGCGTGAGCAGCTGGATCGCCTGATCGAGATGGCAGACTTGCCTAACATCACGGTGAGGGTCATCCCCTTCGCCGCTGGTGGTGCTGCCGCCTCGCAGCTGAACCTCACGATCATCGACTTTCCCACCCCGAACGACCCCGGTGTCGCGACCATGGACACCGGGACGGGCGTCGCCATCCTGGACGACCCGAAGGAGGTCCGGGCACGGCGGCGTAGGTTTGACTACCTGTGTGGGAAGGCGTTCAGTTCTACTGAATCGCTAGAGCTGATCAGATCCGCAAGTAAGGAATTCCTCTAACCATGGAAAAGCAGGAACTGTACGACGTTACTCCGCCCATGGAGGATCGCTTCAAGTCGCCGTTCAGCGAGGCGAACGGTGCCTGCGCGACGTTCGCGCCGATCCTAGGTGAGGACGGGCGGTTGATCGGGGTCTTTCAGGGCGACAGTCAGAACCCCGAGATCCTCGGAGTCCGGCACACTATTGCGGAGTTCGTCGCCATGGCGGACGGGATGACCGCCATCCGCACACGGCTCGGCCTGTAGAAGCATCTCTCCATACACTCTGCCCAGGACACCCCTGCCTCCGCCGGAGGCAGGGGTGTTTGCCGTTCCCGGCCCTCGTCATCGAGTCACGACGACGGGGTGGGGCCTGGCACCACCCGGTACGTCTCCTCTTCCTCCGGCGGCGGGAGCGGGACGGCGATGGACAGTTCGATGCCGGCCACGGCTCGGAGCTGGTAGCCGTAGCCGGGCGGGAGGGTGCCCGGCGGGGCGCCCTCGGTGGTCTTCGGTATCCACACGCGCCCACGGAGTTCGACGGTGCCGATCTGTTCGCCCAGGCCCCGGACGACCCGGAAGCGGCCTCGGCGTCCCTCGTAGGTGAGGTCGAAGACCCGGTCGTCCCATTGGCCGTCGGGCAGCAGGTTGGCGGGGTGGGGAATCAGGGGTGTGTCCTTCCGTTCGGGTGGGTCGGGGTGGGACCTGGTGCCAGCGGCCGGCGGAGCCGGTGGAGCACGACCGGGTGGAAGCCGCGGGGGTGGGGCCTGGTGTCCAGAGGCCGATCTCGACTCCGTCGGCGAGCAGTTGCCGGACGGCGGCCTCGGTCTGGTGGGGGTAGGGGTGGCGGGAGTGGAAGTGGCCGTTCTCGCGGATCTCGTACATGTCGGTAGCGAAGTCGCGGTCGTTGAGGGTGACGTCGAGCCGGCGGGCGTGGCCGCTGCCGGTGACGCTCCAGCGGCCGGCACCCACCGCGGACCACGTCAGGTCGATGTCCGCTCCGGTGCGGGCCCGCTGGGCGCGCTCGCGTTCGGCCTGGGCGTCGGCTCGGCGCTGGCGTGCGGCGGCCAGCTCGGCCTGGTGCTGCCGCTCGGCCTCCTCGCGACGCCGCAGGAACTCGGCCCGGCTCTGGGCGGCCTGGCGTTCCAGCTCCAGCATGCGCTGGCGGGCCTTCTCGCGGCGGCGTGCGGCTTCGTGGCCGCCGGGGAGCGGGGGTAGGGCCTGGGGCTCGTGGCGGGCGGGCCAGGGCTCGGCGAGGTCGGTGCGGTGGTGCTGCCAGATGGTGAGCATGGCGCGGCCGTCCGGGGTGGCGACGACGTCGCCGCGCTCGTCCTGGCGGAGGAAGCCGGCCGCGAGGGCCAGCTCGACCACGCGGCGGCGCACGCGGCGGCCCTTGGCGTCGTGGCGGGCTCCGGCGGGGACGAGGCGGTAGCCGGTGCCGTCCCACCACACCCCGCCGTCGGGGTCCTCCCGGGTCGCCGCCGAGACGAGGGCGTACACCCGCGTCGTCCACCCGGACTTCTCGCGGGTCTCGCGGGTGCGCTCGGCGGTGATGTACCGGCGGATCTCGGCTTCGTGGTCGTCGGCGTGGAGGCGGGCGGCGTGGTGGGCGTCGTCGCGGTGGTGGTGGTCGTCGCCGACCTGGGCGGGGCGCCCGGTGTACCGGTCGCCGCAGGACAGGCACCACACCTTGCCGCCTTCGCTCCGGTGGCCGCCGGGGCCGACGCCGACGGGGCAGGTGTCGCGCAGGCCCCACTCCAGGGCGGTTCCGCCCCCGGGTATCCAGGGGGCGCGGGTGGGGGTGGTCACTGGGGTCTCCAAGGGGTGGGGCCTGTGGTCACGCTGGGCGATGGAGTGAGTGGACAGCGTAAGGGTCTATGTCGTTATGTCATTTTTTATGACATTTAAAAAAAATATATAAACAGCACTACAACGGTGGGAACCAACCTGAATCGGGCTCCGACATACGGCACTTCGGCACACCCCACCCTCACCCGGAGGCGGGGGCGGGGCCTGGTGTCGGCGGGGTGGGTCAGTCGGTGCCGAGGGCTTCGAGCCATTGGCCGGCGTCCATGCCGTCGATGGTGGGGTGGCCGTCGTGGAAGCGGATGTCCCGGGGCTCCAGGGTGACGTCGAGGAGCTGCCCGAGGTGCAGGCACTCCCGGACGACGAGTCCCCGGTAGGCGGCTTCGGCGCGGGCCTGGGCGTCGTCTCCGTAGTACTGGCGGGGCTGGTCGCCGGTGGGCATTCGGCCGGCCGCTCCGTACGGCTGCCTCTCGACGGTCCAGGTGCCGGTGGCGTCGGGGGCGACGGTGAGCCGGACGGCCATCGGCGGCTGCTCGGGGTGGGCGGTCGGGTAGGTCAGGGTGTATCGGGTGGGGGCTGGCACTGGTGTCTCCGGGGGGTGCGGGGTCAGGGGTGGACGAGGGGCGCGCAGGCCGGGCAGAGCGGGTCACCGTTGAGGGCCCAGTCCGGGGTGAGCGGGGTGTCGGGGCTGCACAGCGCTCGGCGGTCGGGTCCGTCCACGAGGGTGGCGTGCGGTGGGGTGCCGGGGCGGGCGTAGCCGAAGGTCAGATGGCGTGGCAGGTCCATGACCCGCAGCGGCTCGGGGGTGTCGTGCACGGGGTTCTCCGGGGGCGGGTGGGGCCTGGTGTCAGCGGGGGTTCAGCGGTGTTCGGTGGCGAGGTGCCGGCGGCGGGTCTCGTCGGTGTAGCCCTTGCCTGCGTTCTTCGTCTCCCACCCGCAGGTGCACACGGCCTTCGAGTAGGCCCGGCCGGGGCAGCCCTCGGTCAGGGGCTTGCCCGAGCTGGTGTGCTTGTGGGTGGGCGGGCATTCGGTGCCGTCGGCGTGGTGGTCGGTACGGGGCGCCTTGAACTTGGCCGCAGGGGTGTCCTGCTTCGGCCGGCGGGCCCGGGGAGGGGCCTGGTGCCAGGTGCTGCGGCGGCGGTTGTCGGCTTCCTGCTCGGCGTCCCACTCGGCTTCGGTGAGGGCGTCGCCGACGACCAGGGGCTCGGTATGGTCGTACCACGTCGTCCGGTCGGCCTGGAGGATGCGTTCGGCCGCGTCCTGGGCGGCTTCGGGGCTGTCGGCGAGGACGGGCACCACGTGCACGTCGATGATGTCCACGGCAACGATGTACTTCGGCATGCTGCTTGTTCTCCGGTGCTGCTCGGGGGTGGGGCCTGGGGTCTGGCCGGGCGTCGGCGCGGTCCGGACGTGTGCTCCGGGCCGCACCGGGGCGGGTCAGGCCGCCAGTTCGGTGCCGTTGACGAGCAGGCCGGGCAGGCAGTCCTGGAGGAGGGCGGGGATCATCTCGGTGTCGCGGTCGCGCATCCACGGGTGGCCGGGGGCGGTGACGATGGCGAAGGGTTCTCCGCCGTCGGCGGGGACGACGACGCGGTACCGGGCTCGGGTCTTGGCGACGGGCGGGCAGGCGAGTCCGAGCTCGCGGGGGTGGGTGTCGCTGGCGACGCCGTAGCGCACGGTGCCGTCGGGCTCGGTCCAGCGCTGCCACCCCGCCCCCTTCGTGCGGGTCCGGCTGGGCTTCGTGGCGGGGCGGGGGTCGGGCCCGATCTTCACCGCGCTGCCGGGGCTGCTGACCTTGGGCAGGTCCAGGGCGAGCTGCACAGCCTTCGTGTGCTTCGTCTGTGCGCCGCGCTGGTCGGCCGGGGTGGTGACGGCCACGGTGCGGTGCTTCGTCGTGAACTGGCCCTTCTCCTCGTGCTGGTAGGGCAGGCGAAGCGTGGTGGTGAGGGCGGCGGGGGCGGTCACGGTGGCGCTGTTCCTTCGGTGGTGCGGGAGGGGGTGGGGCCTGGTGTCAGCGGCGGAGGGTCACGCGGCGGCCAGGAGCGCGTCCAGGGGCTCGGGGTCGTGGACGGTCGGTTCGTGGCCGTGGCTGTAGGCGTCGGCGCGGGCGTCGCTCTCGAACACCGACATGGCGGCGGCTTCGGCCGCGTCGTAGTCGTCGGCCTCCACCACGAAGCGGAAAGTCTCGGTGTTGTCGATGTAGACGGCGAAGCGGGGCACAGCTGTCTCCTATAGGTGGGGTGTGGTGGCAGGGCAGTGGGGCCCGGCCGGCATCGGGGCGGGTGACGCCGGCCGGGGGTGGGGCCTGGTGTCAGCGGCCGTCGTAGGAGATCCACCAGTCCGTCTGGCCGGTCGCGTAGGCGAACCACTCGCCGTCGTCGCCCGTCCCGCCGGTGGCTTCGGCCCAGGCGCGGAACCCTTCACGGCTGAGCCGCCAGCCGCGCAGCCTGCTCGCGTCCAGGGCGCCCTTGCCGTAGGCCCGGCTGTCGGCGGTCCACTCGGGCAGTTCCTCCGACAGGTCGACCCACCCCGCCCGGATCACCGGCCGCCACACGACGCGGACGGTGCGGTCGGGGCGGGGCCATTCGACGGCGACGGCTCCACCGGCTTCGGGGGTGAGGGTCGCGCCGTGGTGGACGGCGTGGCGGGCGAGGCGCTGCGTCAGGAGGTGGGGGCTGGTGCTCGGGCTGTCGGCTTCGGTGCCGTACGCCATCGCGCCGTTCCCTGCGGCGTGGTCGCCGAGCTGGCCGACAAGGGTGTCGTAGTCGTAGGTGCCGGGGGTGTTCATGGTGGTGCTGTTCCTTCGGTGGTGCGGGGGTGGGGCCTGGTGTCAGTGGCGCTGGAGGAGGCGGAGGACGGCCGCCCGGAGGTCCGCGAGTTCTGCCCGCAGCGCGGTGTTCGCGGCGGTGACTGCCGTGACGCGGGCGCGCAGTTCGTCCAGCTCGGCGGGGTCCGGTTCGACGTCGGCGGCCCGGATCACCGGCCGCTCTCCGTCCCACGGATGAGCGCTTCGAGTTCGGCGGTGAGGTCGAGCAGCAGTTCCCGGCACTGGTGGGCGCGGTCGGCGTTCGCCTCGTCGTAGGCACCCATGTACCGGTCTTCGGCGGGCTGGTCGGGGTGGTGGGGGTCGTAGGTCGGGATGCGGTCGTAGAAGAGGGTTTCCCAGTCGGCTTCGTTCTCCCGGACGCGGTCGACAAGGGCCTGGAGCTGCATGGTGGTCATGGCGCTGTTCCTTCGGGGGGTGGGGCCTGGTGTCAGGCGGTGGCGGCTTCGAGGTCGCGCAGGAGGGCGTCCAGGGCTTCGGCGGTGGCGAACAGCTGGTCGCGGGAGGCGCGTTCGCGGGCGGCGCACAGGTCGTCGTAGTGGTCGCAGTCGTCGTCGCTGGTGTGGAACTCGCCTTCGGCCGGGTCGGGGTTGTAGGAGGGGATGGCGTGGAACGCCTGCTCCCACTCGTTCTCGAAGGTGGTGTGGGCGGCGAGGACGGCACGCAGTCGGGCGGCGGTGGTCACGGGGGCTCCGGTCCGGGGTGAGGGGGGTGGGGGTTAGAGGTAGATGCCGCACAACTCGTTGTCGGCGCTGCACACGGCGTTGCTGATCGTGTCGTCCAGGTGGGCGGGCGCGGCCTGGTCGCAGGAGTCGCACTCGGTTTTGGCGTTCTCCACGTCGAGGCCGGTGCCGATGAGTTCCACGCTGCCGTCTTCGTCCTGGACGACGTGCAGGAACGCGGGGACGGTGATCGTGAACGTTCCGCCGCACGGGCAGCGCAGTTCCGGGGTGGTGGGGGTGGTCAGGGTTGCGGGCATGGCTGTGCCTCCGTGGTGGCGGTTGGGGGGTGGGGCCTGGTGTCTGTGCACCCTTGGCGGGGGCCCGGCGTGGGGGCTGGGCCCTCACCAGGGGCGCACAGCTCAGAGGGACCGGAAGAGGTGCCCGCTGGCGGTGTGGGCGTAGTCGCACTGCCAGGCGATCAGGTCCAGCTGGGGACGCCATCCCCGGCATCCTTCGACGGCCGCGCGGTACTCGTCGTCCGTCTCCATGAGCTGGTCGTGGGCGAAGTCCTCCAGGCTGTCCCACTCGCCCTCGTAGGCGTCTTCGAAGGTGGCTACGGCGTACTCGGCGTTGCCCACGTACGCGGCGTAGGCGGTGAGGGCTTCCAGCTCGGCGACGACTCCGGCATCTTCGGCAAGCTCGGTCAGGTAGTCGGCGGTGCGGCTCACGGTGGGGTCTCTCTCGGGTCGGTGCGGGGCGTTGGGTGGGGCCGGGCGTCAGACGGTGTCGGGGGCGTCGAACAGCTCGTCCAGCAGGAGGTCGAGACCCCGGGCGTACTCCGGGTCGTGGCGCATGTCGCGGAACGCGTCGAACATCGCGCTGACGTTCTCCGGGTGGTCCATGCCGAGCTTGGCGAGGCGGGGCCAGTAGCCGGACAGGGCAAGGGCGGTGGCGCGGGTCATGGTGGTGCTTTCCGTTCTGTGCTGGGGAGTTGGAGGGGGTGGGGCCTGTTGTCAGGCGGCGCGGCCGTACACGGCGCGGTATCCCTGCGCGGAGCCCCGGACGATGGCGCGGACGTCTTCGCGGTACGCGGCCCCGTGCTGGGTGGCGTAGCCGGTGAGGTAGGGCGTCAGGACGGCGGTCAGGGGCTTGCCGGTGTCGGGGTGGGACGTCTCGTTGAGCGCGCAGTCGCGGCACAGCGGCTCACCGCGCCGGGCGTCCGTGGGGGTCAGCCACTCGTCGCAGTCGGAGCAGGCGGTGTATCCCATGCCGGACAGGACGTCTTCGACTATGGACATGGTGATCTCTCCGAGCGAGGGGCACGACAGCTTGCGGAGCACTTCCTCCCCGTCGACCCCATCCGGCAGGGTGAGGGGTGAGCCCTCGATCTCTTCCACCATCGCGGCGTGTTCCCGCTCGGTGTGGTCGTCGTCGTCCAGCAGCGGGTACCCGGCCAGGCTGTCCGCGATCCGGCGCGCCGCATCGCTGGCCAGGAACGAGTCGGCGTCGTAGATGATGCCTTCGCCGCAGGTGTCCCACAGGGTTCCGCGCTCCCCGGCGGCGTCGCCCATGATCCGGCATGCGGCTTGCCAGTTGGACTGTGCGCGGACGGCGTCCGACTCGTGTTGGTGCCAGCCTTCCCCGTCCTCCAGGGGGCTGCCTGCGCCGTCCATGACCATGCCGAGGCTGGCCCAGCCGTAGGCGTCCGCTTCCGCTTCCATGCGGTTCATGAAGTCCCATGCGTGGCAGTGGTGTTCGGTGGCGGCGAGGAGTTCGGCGGTCAGGGTGGTGCTCATGATCGTGTTCCTTGCGGTGGTGCGGCTCGGGGCGGGTCAGCGGGTGATGGTGGTGAGCCAGTCGCAGGCGTACGCGCTGCCCTGCTCGCAGGCGTCGACCATGGCTTCAGCCCACCCGTCGTTGAAGGCGGTCACCTGTGCGGGGTCGCTGTTGGCCGGTGCGGTGGTCGTGTGGCCAACCAGCCACCCACCGAAGGCAGTTGCGGCGGACAGGGCGATCACGGCGAGGGTGCGGCGGCGGTTCATCGTGGGTTCTCCGAAGGGTTGAGCCGGGGTGGTCAGCGGGCGTTGCGCTTGCGCTTGCCCCGGCGGGTGGGGACGTCGGCGCGGTCGCGGTCGTAGGCGTTCACCGGGGCGGGGGCGACGGTCACCGGCTCCGGCTCCACAGCAGCCACAGCCGGGCTCTGGATGGCCCGCTTGACCAGACCGGGCACCTGCCTGCCCCCGTGGGCCAGCAGGCCGGTCAGCAGGGCTGCTGCGGCCGTTCCGCCCCAGTTGTGGGTCTGCCACGGCGACCCGGCCAGGAACATGGCCAGAGCAAGGGCGGCGGGAGCGAGATTCTTACGCACAGTGACAACTTTCAGGGCCGAGGGGCGCGGCCATTGCGCGCCGCCATTCAGGGGGATTTCAATCCGATCGCTTCGGCGGTGAATTCGTCCGTGGCGGCGGCATTTCGCTTCGCTGCACTTCGGCGGACCGGCCGAGCAATTCCAATGAAGCAAACATGCAGCTCAGAGCGCAAGTTCAGCCGGTGTGACGTGCGTCTCGTGTTTATCGAAATGCACCCCGGGGGGTGACTCCCGCGCGTTTCCTTTTATTGCCCGGAGCGTCATAGCAGTCGAGATCCGATACGAACGCCGGCCGACCCCTTCTTCCAGCTGATTCACGCAGTGTGACCAGTGGGGATAAACTCATTGCCACGCACTGAATGCGGAGAGTGAGGCCGCGGGCGTCGGCCGCGTGTTAACCGCCCCCGCTTAATACATGTGGAGGCGGCTTCGCGCGCGTGCGCGCACCCCGTTGCAGCGGCACCCCGGCCGGCCTCCGCCCGTAGCCCCGCCAGGGCAACGCTCCCCGACCGGCCCTCTCTCCCCGGTCGAGGTCGAGCACCTGGCGGGGCCCTGCGCTTCAAGGAGGCTGCCGTGGCCGCGAGTTCGCGCCGGACGACTCCTCTTCCCCCGCACTGGGCCCGCCTTCGCCGCGCGGTGATGAACCGCGACGCCTGGCGCTGCCAGCACGTCCGCTACGACACCGGCGATCCGTGCGCCGAGCCCGCGCGCCACTGCGACCACATCGTTCCCGCCTCCGAAGGCGGCTCCGACGACCCCGCCAACCTCCGCGCCCTGTGCGACTGGCACGTGCTCCGCAAGGACGCGGCCGACGCCGGCCGCGCCCGCAAGAGGGCCGCCGCGGATCGCTGGCAGCCCGCCCGAACACGCCGACCACACCCCGGGGAGGTCCGCTGAACGTCGACCCGACCGAGAAGAACCCGGCGGTGATCCGCGCCGCGCTGGTCGAGCTGTACGAAACCGAACTCGACCTTGAGCCGACCGACCTCGCGCTGATCGACGTCGCCGCGCCGATGCTCGCCCGCGCGGCCCAGCTCGACGCCGTGGTGAAGCGCGAGGGCCAGATGATCGAGGGTGGGAACCGGAAGGACATGATGGTTCTCCATCCCGGCATCGCGCAGGCCCAGCTCAACCGCACGCAGGCCGCCGGCCACCTCGCCAAGATCCGCGGGGAGGGCGACGGCAACCGCCGTGGCCACAACGCCCGCGACGCCGTGGGCGCCCGCTGGGGCAACCGAGTCTGAGAGGAGCCCGCCGTGGCACGCCGCAAGGCAGCACGGGCCGCCGGCCCCTCGGACGAGTCCCTGCGCATCGCGCGGACCATCGTCTACTACGAGGCGTGCCTGGACTCCGAGGTCCCGCACGCTGTCGCCCGCGAGCTGTGGGCCCACGACATGAACTCGCCCTTCGCGGCCGGTGAGCACGTCTCCATGGAGGCGGCCCGGCTGTTGGAGGACCGCGCCCGCCGGGAGGCAGTCCAGCCGTAGGAGGTGGCCGTCCTGACCATCACCTACGAGCCGCTCCGCACGATCCCGGACACCGTTCCTCACCCGCACCGCACGCTGGCGGGTGAGCTGCTGCGCTGGAGCGCCCGCGCGTTCCGGCCGGACTGGAAGTACACCCCGGAGCAGGTCAGGATCTTGGCGCGCTGGTACGAGCTGCGCGACGACGCCGTGCCCGAGGACCCGAACGACCCCGAGACCTGGGGCCGCGGATTCCGGCACGAGTCCGGCACCCTGCGCCGCCTGAAGGGCTGGGGCAAGGACCCCGCGATGGCCTCGGTCTGCGCGATGGAGTTCGTCGGCCCCTGCCGCCTGGTGGGCTTCCGCGAAGACGGCTCGCCGGTCGGCGGCCCGCCGCAGGAGAGCTGGGTGCAGATCTTCGCGACGGCGGCCGGCCAGAACGTCAACACGATGTCAGCGCTGAGCACGATCTTCTCCCAGGCCGCCATCGACCGGTACGCGATCAAGCTGGGCCAGGAGGTCTGCTACGCCTCGCAGACCGACACCGACGGCCGGCAGTGCCGTCTGGAGGCGAAGGCGTCGTCGTTCCGCGCTGCGGAGGGCGGGCGCCCGTCGTTCGCGCTGCTGAATGAGACGTGGCACTGGGTGGAGGGCAACCACGGCCCCCGCCTCGCCGCGACGATCCGCCCGAACGCCACGAAGGTGGGTGGGCGGACGATGGAGATCACCAACGCCCCGGTGATCGGCGAGGAGTCGGTGGCCGAGGGCACGTGGTACGCCTGGGAGAAGCAGCGCGACGGCATCAACCGCGACGCGGGCATCTACTACGACTCGGTGGAGGCCCCGCCCGGCGTCGACCTCGCCGACGAGGACCAGCTGCGCGCCGCGATCCTGTGCGCCCGCGGCGACTCGGTCTGGATCAACCCGGCCCGGGTGATGAAGGACATCTGGTCGGCCAGCACGTCCGAGGACGAGTCCCGCCGGAAGTACCTGAACCAGCTCAGCTCGCACGACGATGCGCTGGTCGACCGGGACACCTGGGACCTGGCCACGGTGGAGCCGGCCGACGGCATCAAGCCCGGCGAGCGGATCGTCCTGGCTTTCGACGGCGGCAAGACCGACGACTCGACTGCCCTGCTGGGCATGCGCGTTCGGGACCGGCTGGTGCAGCCGCTCGCGCTGTGGGAGAAGCCGGACGGCCCGGCCGGCAAGAACTGGGAAGTGGACGGGGCCGAGGTCAACGACATGGTCGACCACGTCTTCCAGAAGTACACCGTCGTGGCGTTCTTCGCTGACGTGAACGGCTGGGAGGGCCGCATCGCCGACTGGTCGGAGACCTACGGCAAGCACCTGCTGATCAAGGCGTCCGGGAAGTCGTCGGTCGGGTTCGACATGCGCGCCAACCAACGCGAGATCACGGTCGAACACATGGCGATGGTCGGCGCGATCGAGGCCCAGGCCCTCCCGCACGTGCGCGACTACTCGCTGACCCGGCACACCATGAACGCCCGCAAGCGCCCGAACAAGTTCGGCATCGGGTTCGGCAAGGAGTCCCGCGAGTCGAAACTGAAGGTCGACCTCTACGCCACGATGGTGATCGCCTGGATCGCCCTGCGCCGCCTCATGGAGAGCGGCAAGCTCAAGCCCCCTAAGCAGCCCGGAACGCTACAGACCCGAGGAGGGTTCTGATGTCCCTCCCCGCCGTCCTGACGCGTGCCCGGCACGCGAAAGGCCTGATCGACCGCGACGCCGAACGCCTGAACCTGGTCGACCGCTACGCCCGCGGCCTGCACCGCGCGCCGTGGATGCCGGCCAAGGCCAACGCGGAGTTCAAGGACCTCGTGAAGCGCTCGATCGTGAACGTCTCCGCCCTGGCGGTGGAGGCCCCGCTGAACGCCCTGCGCGTGCAGGGCTTCCGCAAGCCGGGCAGCGGCGAGAACGCGTACGAGTGGAAGTACTGGCAGAACAACCGGCTGGACGAGCGCCAGAACGCCGTCCACCGCGCCGCGCTCACCAGCGGCGCGGCTTACGTGGTGGTCACCCCGGACCCGCGCAAGGGCCGCCGTGAACCCGCGATCCGCGCATACGACGGGATCAACACCGTCGCCGTGTACACCGACCCGGCGTGGGACGAGTTCCCGGTGTACGCGCTGCACGTACCCGAGCACCAGCCGGACGAGCACCGCACGCTCGCCTGGCTGTGGGACGACGTGGGCCGGTACACCGTCGACCTGGAGGCCGAGCCGGAGGCCGCGGTGCTCGGCTTCGAGCCGCACGGCATGAACGTGTGCCCGGTGGTGCGCTTCTCCCCGGCCGTGGACCTCCGGGGCCGAACGAGGGGCCTGGTGGAACCCCTGATCACGCCGCAGGACCGCCTCAACCAGCAGACGCTGTCCCTGCTGCTCACCGAGCACTGGGGCGCCCACGCGATCCGCTTCGCCACCGGCCTCGCCCCCTCCGAGCGCCTGGACCCCGAGACCGGTGACCCGCTGCGCGACCCGGAGACCGGCGAGCCG
Organism: Kitasatospora sp. NPDC001119; assembly: GCF_053598475.1. Taxonomy (NCBI): domain Bacteria; kingdom Bacillati; phylum Actinomycetota; class Actinomycetes; order Kitasatosporales; family Streptomycetaceae; genus Kitasatospora; species Kitasatospora sp. NPDC001119. The sequence goes on along the minus strand of NZ_JBSFKI010000001.1, from coordinate 144,744 downwards.
GTGTACGACGTTCCCTCGCTGGACCCCTCCACTCTGCTGATGGCGCCCAACAGCGACGCCAAGTTCGGGCAGCTCCCCGCGATGCCGACCGGCGACCTGCTGGCCTCCCGCCGTCAGACGATCGAAGAGATCATGGGTCTGGCCGACGTGCCGCCGCACTACCTCGCCGGGTCGAACCTGGTGAACCTGAGCGCCGACGCCCTCGCGGCAGCGGAGACCAGCTTCAAGCGGTTCCTGTCCACGCTCCAGGACTCGCTGGGCGAGTCCTGGGAGAGCGTGTTCCGGCTGTGCGCCGTCGCAGCCGGCCGGGGCGAGATCGAACAGGACGAGAGCCAGGTCGAGTGGGCCGAGAAGGCCACCCGCAGCCTCGCGCAGGCCGCCGACGCCATGGTCAAGCTGATGCAGCAAGGCGTCCCCCTCGCCGTCGCGCTGCGCAAGGTGCCTGGCTTCAGCCAGGCCGACATCGACGAGGCGGTGAAGGCCGCCGAGGAGGCCGCCCGCAAGGCGGAGCAGGCCGAAGCCGAGGCCCTGAAGCAGCAGAAGGAGGCGGCCGGTGGTGTGGATTCCAAGGTCCGCCGAGATCCTGCGGGCGGTGGCCGCGTACCAGCTCGCGCAGGAAGCGCTGGCCGGTAGGTTCGCGGCCCGCTGGGCGGAGGCCCTGGCCGCCGTCGAGGCCCGCGACATCGCCAGCTCGCTGACCGAGCTCGAAGCCGAGTACGCAGCGGCGGTCCACGAATCCGCGGCGGCCTCCCGCGCGCTGTCGATCGCCTTCTACCGGCTGGTCCGGGCGCTGGAGACCGGCCGCGTGATCGGAGGCCCCGGCTACCGCCCGGGGGCCTCGCTCGGCTCCCTGTGGGCCGACTTCAACAAGCTCACGGGCAAGCGGACCGGCTCCGGACCGTCAACGCCTCTGCCCGTGGACACCCGCAACCCCTTCCCCGCCGAAGACGTCGCCCGCGAGGCCGAGCGCGCCGCCAAGGCGTTCCGCCACCAGGTCGCCGACCGCGTCGCCAAGCGCGACCGGCAGGGCTCGGCCGCGCTGGACGACGCCGAGCTGATCGCCTGGGAGAAGGAGTTCCTGGAGACGCTGCGCACCGGCAGCACCGGGGCAGGCGGGATGCTCGTCCAGGACGCCGGCCGCGACGCGATCCACGCCGCGCTCCAGGACGACCCCGGGGCGATCGGCTACTACCGCAAGACCGACAGCTCGCCCTGCTACTTCTGCGCGCTCATGGCCTCGCGCGGCGCGATCTACAAGTCGAAGCGCACGGCCGCGTTCGGCGCGCACCTGCACTGCCACTGCCAGCCGGTCCCCATCTTCTCCCGCCGCTACCAACTCCCCTCGGAGAACCACAGGTTCGCCCGGATGTGGAAGGACTTCGGGGGCGGCTCCCTGGCGGACTGGCGCACCTACTACAGCAAGACCTAGATACCACAAGCACTACCGCAGCCCCGCCGGACTGGCCAGCGGGGCTGCGGTGAACGGCTCGGGCCGCCTACTGGGGCTCGTCGATCACCATGGTGAAGCTGAGGACCATGATCTGCTCGTACCTCGGAGGGAACCTCTGGGTCAGCTTGAGGAGGGACTTGGCGTCGACGTCCACGTCGTTCTGCTCGATCGTGATTGTGGCGCCCTTGCCGTCCTTGTGGCTATCGCCGACCTTGACGATCGCCTCCTTGTCCGGGCTGGAGACGGTCAGGGAGGAGGTGATGTTGTCGAAGTCGTCGCCTACGTCACCCGTCGCAGTGAGGGTCTTGCTGCGGCCGGCGAACTTCGAGTCCTCGTACAGCGTCACCGTCCACCCCTTCGGGATGGTCACCGAGCTGATGAAGTCGTTGTCATCCAGCGCGCTCGTGTCGTACGCGCCGGGCTGCAAGGTTTGGCTCTTGCCCTTGCAGCCGCGCTCACCGTGAACGATCACGTGGTCGTTGGCCATGATCCCCTCAATTTCCCTTAGTTGGAACAAGACGAGGGTGACGCTAGGGCCAGAAGGCCCTGGCGGCGGCGGACTCGCCCGCCTATTCACCCTTTCGGGCGTCGGACGGGCCCGCCAGACTCACGAACTTAGGAGAGATATGTCCGAGACCCCGACCCCGACCCCGGCCGAGGCGATCCCCGGCGGCGTGGCCCACCCGGACACCCTGCCCGCCGTCGCCGAGCAGCCCGAGGCCCCGGCCCCGGAGGGCGGCGAGGAGAGCGCCGTCCCGAGGCCGGTGGAGCCGGACTACCGGGCGCTGTACGAGAAGATGCAGGCCGACCTGGACGCCACCCGCGAGCGCTCCACCGAGGCCGGCGTCGAAGCGGACGAGCTGCGCGCCCAGGTGGCCCAGCTCCAGCAGCAGGCCCTTCGGGACCGGATCGCCGCCGAGTACGCGCTGCCGCCGGTCCTCGCAGCCCTGGTCCAGGGCGGTGACGAGGCCGCCGTACGGGCGCACGCCGAGCAGCTGGCCGCCGTCGCCGCGCCGAAGCCGCTGCTGGGCGCGGGCGGGCTGACCCCGCACTCCGAGCCCGACCCGTACAAGGGCCTCGCCGAGACGCTGCGCCGCCGCCGCTACGGCATCTGACCCCCACCCGCACCGCATGAGGCCGTCCCGTCCCGGGGCGGCCTTCCGTCTTCCCGAGGAACAGCGCCATCTCTCTCAACAGCAACCGGGCCAACGCCTTCCAGAACCCCGACAAGCTCGTCCAGGCGGCTCTCGCCAACCTGAAGGACTCCGTGGTCCTGGCGGGCATGTTCGACCGCCGGGCCGCGTCCGAGTTCGTCAACGCCACCGGCCAGGTCATCAACATCCGCCGCCCCGCCCGCCTGAAGGGCGCGGAGGAGGCCATCGACGCCAAGCGCAAGTTCAACGACGCCTCCACCTGGATCCAGTCGGAGAACCTGAACGAGGGCCTGCTCACGGTCAAGATCGACACCCACGCCTACTCCGCGGTGGACCTCTCCGACGCCGAACTCTCCCTGGATCTCCTGTCGTTCGGCGAGCAGGTCATGGTCCCGCAGATCGACTCCATCACCGAGCGCCTGGAGAACAAGGTCGCGAGCGCGATGACCGAGTTCCCCGAGGTCGCCACCGCCGCGAAGATCCCGGCCGACCTCACCAAGGCGGGCAGCGACGAGCAGGCCGGCCAGATGATCCGCAAGGCCCTCGCCCGCCTGCGTGTCCAGCTCAACAAGGAGAACATCCCGAGCGAGGGCCGGACCGTCGTCCTGGGCTCCGAGGCCGCGTTCTACCTCCTCAACGACCCGAACATCCTCAAGGCCAACGAGCACGCCGACGGCGGCGCGGCCCTGAAGGAGAGCACCCTCGGGCGTATCCACGGCTTCCGCCTGGTGGAGTCCACGAACGACAAGCTCAACCCGCTGGGCGTGTACGCCTTCCACCGCTCCGCGATCCAGCTCGTCTCCGGCGCGCCGTCCGTCCCGGAGTCCGCGAAGGGCGGCCGGCAGAGCGCGGAGGGCTTCGCCCTGCGCTGGATCAAGGACTACAACAGCGGCGCGGCGATGGAGCGTTCCTTCCTCTCCTCCTACTGGGGCGCCACCCTGGTCACCGACCTGAAGAAGGGCGAGACCAACTGGCAGGACCCGAAGAACATCGTCAAGGTCCGCGGCGTCAAGGTCACGTTCACCGGCGAGCCGGCCGCCACCGCCGCGAAGTAAGGGGGCCGCGTGGCGCTCGATGTCGCCGACCTCTTCAAGCGCCTGGGCAAGCCCGCCCCCGAACCCGGTACCCCGGACTGGGAGCGGGCCAACGCCGCGCTCGAAGACGCCTTCTGGGTGATCGCCGCGACCGGCCACCCCGCCTGGTCGCCCGAACGGCACCCACCGGTGATCCGCACCCTGGCCCTGGCCGTCGCCGACCGCCGCTTCCGCAACCCTGAGGGGTACGTGCAGGAGCAGGCCGGAGAGGTCTCCTACCGCATGCCGGACGGCACGCCGATCGGCCTGACCCTGACCCGGGGCGAGGTCGCCCTGATCGAGCGGACGGCAGGCCGCGGGGGTCTGCGCTCCGTGCAGGCCCGCCGCGAGGTCGCCTCGCGCGGGATGCGCAGCGGCTACCCGTTCCCGGACCCCGAGGACTCCTGGGGTACGGCGTGAGCCTGCTGGAACGCGGCCGCACCCGCGTGACCGTCCACACCGTGGTCATGGTCGATGACGGCTACGGCGACCGTCGGCCGGCACCCGGCCCGAGCACCACGTACTCGGCGTGGGTCGCCCCGGTCGGCGACGCCGCAGGTTGGCGGGCCCCGGTCGGCGCTCAGGTCGGCTGGTCCCCGCCGATCCGCCGCAAGGTGCTGTTCGGCCCGGACATCGAAATCGACAAGTGGTCCGCCCTGGAGTTCGCCGACGACGGCGACCCCGGTACCCGCTGGGCCGTGGTGGACGCCCCGCGTGCCCACCACGGCGCGAGCGACCGCATGCGCTTCGTGACCGTGATCGTGGAAGGCGGTGGCCAGAGTGGCGGAGATCCGTCCTGACCTTGACTCCGTGATCGCCGGTCTGCCCGGCGTGATGGGCGCCCTCCGGCTCGAAGCCGAGGAGCGCAAGGCCCGCGTCGTCGCGAAGGCCGCGCTGCACATCGACACCGGCGAGTTCATCGCCGGACTGAAGGTCAAGCGGCATGCCAAGGGCTACGCCATCGTCAACGAGGACCCGCTGGCCGCCCACAAGAACTGGGGCGGATGGAACGAGCGGGCCGGGCGCCCCGTGGACGGCATCCACGCGATGGAGGCCGCCCTGTGGTGACCGAGCCCTACCTGATGCCCGACTCCGAGCGCCTCGTCCTGGACGCCCTGCGCACCGCCCTTCCCGGCGTGCGCTGCGCGGTCTACCTGCCCACCGACTGGCAGCTCGCCCTGCGCGAGGCCGGCGGCCTGGTGATCGCCCGCCGCGTCGGCGGGACGATGAAGGACAAACGCTTCATCGACGAGGGCATGTTCACGGTCCAGGCCTACGCCCCCTCGCGCGCGGACGCCTCCCTGCTCGCCCGCCGCGCCCGCGCCGGCCTGGTCCGCCTGACCTTCGAGCAGTTCGGCAACGACGAGGGCCACCTGTCCCGGTTCCGGGAGGCGACGGGGCCGTTCATGACGACCGACCCGATGACCGAGGCGCAACCGGACTTCTACCGGTTCTCGGCCAACTACATGATCGCTACAAGGCCCCGCTGACGGGCCGGAAAGGAGTCAGCATGGCTGCTGACGACGCCCCGGTCCTGGTACCGGGCACCGGATACATCTACGTCGCCCCGCCGGGCACCGCGCTGCCCGACCTCAAGCCGGGCTTCGACCCGAAGGACTCGACCAAGTGGGGCCCCGAGGGCCTGACCTGGAAGTCCATCGGCAACACCTCGCTCGACAACGGCATCGAGATGTCGGTCGACGGCGACGAGCCCGAGGTATTGGGGTCCTGGCAGAACAAGAGCCTGAAGACCACCGACCCCGGCAAGACCTACGCCGTGACGATCAACCTCAGCGACTTCACCGCGGAGTCCTACAAGCTGTACTACGGCACCGACAAGGGTCTGGACTCCAAGGGCCTGTTCTCGATTCCGACCAGCCCCACCGCGCAGAATCGCGCGCTGCTGATCGCGGCCGTGGACGGTGCGAAGTGCGTCGCCTGGCACTACCCGAAGACGTCGATCATCGGCGCGGACTCGGTGACCATGGACCCCGCCGCGCTCGGCGAGATGCCGGTGAAGGCCACCGTCGTGGCCCTCAACCAGAGCACGCCGCTCGGCAGCGTCACCCCCGTGTTCGACCTGGCCGCCGGCCTTCAACCCGCTGCCTGATCTTTCTCGTGATCTAGTGGCGGCTGTGGCGGTCCCTGGCCCTTTCGCAGCTCTGCCAGGACCTTGCGGATCGCTCGAATCGAGATGATCGCATCCTCGCTCAGAGACGGAATCCAGCGCCTTAGCACCACGCGGAGGACCGTAACCACCGCAGCGGCACCGAGGACCACAGGCGCCAGCCAGCCAGGAACCTGCACTACAACTCCCTTGATCTGACAGCAGATCGGGAGTGACCTGTTCTTGGGCAGGCTCGACCCGACCTACCGCGAAATCGCGATAAGACGAATCGAGATGCCTGCCGGTGCAGAAATCTCGTGTTGCGAACCTGGATTTCGAACTCCAGGTCTTTTTCCTAACGAGGGTGTCCTTCCAGTTGCGCTCGCCTCAGGCTGTTGAGGTATGGAAAACGCACGTGTATTCGGTCCGCACACCGGCACAGACCTGCGTCGCCCATGTGAGCTCACCGCCTGCTCTGGGCGGCTTCCGCAGCGGCCAACCCGCCACTGCTTGTGCAATAGCTTCGAGTAAAGCGCGAGGCATCGTCAAACCGGAACCTAACATTGCACTTTGGAGATTTGTACATGACCACCCTGGACTTCGCCGACCTCAAGGCCGAGGCCGAGCGCAAGCACACCGGCAAGGGCCTGAAGTTCGTCGCCAAGAACGGCAAGCGGGTCCGGCTGCGCCGGATCGAGGCCCTGCCCGGCGGCGACCTGAAGTCCGCGCTCGCCCTGCTGGACCTGGTGCAGTCGAAGAAGGTCAGCAACGAACGCCGCATCGAGGCGATGACCGGCTTGCTGATCGCGGTCGCCTCCGACAAGAAGGCGATGCGCGAGAGCGTGGACGCGCTGCCGCTGGAGCAGACCATGACCGTGGTCGAGGCGTGGATGGAGGAGGCCGCGCCGGGGGAAGCCGCGGCCTGATCAGGCTGCTGGACAAGTACGGCGCGGAGGTTACCGCCGACCTTCGCCGCTTCTGCGGCATGGATGTCCTGGACTGGTTCCGGGGCCGGTGCTCCGCCCGCTTGATCCTCGCCCTGATCGGGACGCTCCCCGACGACTCCGCGACGGTGGCCGCACTGCGCGGCGGCCGTGAGGCGCTGGGCTGGGATGCCCGGACCTACGTGCTCGCGGACCTGGTGGACGCCGTGCAGGCGCTCACCCATGTCCAGGTCGCCAAGGCTTCGAAGAACCCGCGCTCGGTCGAGAAGCCATCGCCGTACCCGCGCCCGTACGCCAAGAAGTCCCGCCGGCCGACCGGCACCAACCCCTTCTCGGCCGCCCTCCAGCGTGAGGTCGGCGAGGGCGGCGGCCCGGTCCTCGCCGAGCCGTCTTCCCCCATCACAGACTCGTTCCGCCTTCCGGCGGCCGTGCTCGCGCGCTCCACCGCGCCCGCTCGGCCCGCGCCGGTCCGACTCACGTAGGAGGTGAGCCTGTGGCCGGCCCCGGCGGCAAGGAGGCCGGACGCGTCCACGTGCGCGTCCTGCCGGACACCGACGGCTTCCGGGACCGCTTGAAGCGGTACCTGGAGATGTTGGAGAAGTACACCAAGCTCTCCGTCAAGCTCGATCTTGACACCGGGGGCGTGAACGCCCGGCTGCGGGAGCTGACCCATGACCGCCAGGTCCGGGTCAACGTCGTCGCCGACACCGGCGAGGCCGCCGCCCGGATCGCCGCGCTCACCCGCGAGCGACGAGCGCGGATCTCGGCCGACGCGGACACCGCTCCGGCCGAGGCCCGGCTGCGGGCGTTCACCGGCCGCCGCTGGCGGCTGGGGGTCAACGTCCACCTCGCGAGGGGTGGGTTCGACCGGATCAAGTCCGGCCTGCGGGACATCGGTTCCGGGGCCGCGGAGGTCGCCCGGAACTTCGGCCGGCTGTTCACGCTCAGCATCGAGCAGACGGCCTCCGCCCTCCAGGGCATCGGGTCGGGCATCAGCTCGGCCGCCCAGGGCGCCCTGGGCATGGCGGCGGGTTTCGCCCAGTCGCTCGCGGCGGCGCTGCCGCTGCTGGTGGCGGTCACCGCCATCGCCTCGTGGGTGACGGTCGTCGCCTCCGGGCTGATCGCCGTCCTGGCGCTGGCCGCGCTGCCGGTCCTGCCGATCGGCTTGGCCGCGATCGCGGCGGCCGGCGACATGAAGACCCTCGGCGACAACGCCGAGGAGGCGATGCAGAAGGCGTCGGCGGCGCTGAAGCCCGCGACGGCGCTGATGCGCGCCGAGTTCGGGGGCGCGCTTCGCGACATCACGGGCTGGTTCAAGCAGGCCGAGCCGGTCCTGAAGTCGTTCTTCGACTCGGGGGCGCAGTTCGTACGCCCCATGGTGAAGTCGATCCTGGACTTCACCGACGTCCTCTTCCCCAAGCTCACCGAGGCGATGAACTCGGCGGGGATGAAGGCGTTCACCGACGCCCTCCCGGCCGCGCTCGTCGGCATCGGGGCCAGCCTCGGCGACTTCTTCCTCGTCCTGGCCAACGGGGGTGACCGGCTCAAGTCGCTGCTGCCCCCGCTGAACGGGCTGCTCGACGTCTTCCTTCAGGGGATCGCCTCGCTGGCGGTCCAGTTCTCTCCCGAGATCGCCGCGTCGATCTCGTGGTTCGCGGGCAGCCTCCAGCAGTTCTTCCAGGTCTTCAAGGACAACGCCCAGGCCACGGCCGCGATGATGCGGCTGGTCGACCTGGGCTTGCGCGCCCTGGTCGTCGGCTTCGACATCACCATGACCGCCTGGAACGCCCTGGCGGTCGCCGCCGTGGCCGCCTGGCACGCCGTCCAAGCCGCCTGGGACGGACTGACGGCCGCCACCTCCGCGGCCTGGTCCGCGGTGACCTCGTGGACGGCCTCGGCCTGGGCGTCGGTGACGTCGGCCGTCTCGTCGGCGGCCAGCGCCGTGGGCTCGGCCGTGTCGTCGGCCTGGGCGTCGGTGACCTCGTGGACGGCGTCCGCCTGGGCCTCCGTGACGTCGGCCGTCTCGTCGGCGGCATCCTCGGTGGCCTCTGCCGTCTCGACCGCATGGAACAACGTCTCTTCCTGGACGTCGAGCGCCTGGAACTCCGTGACGTCGTGGACCTCGTCCGCCTGGGCGTCCGTGACGTCCACCGTGTCGTCCCGGGTCTCGGCCGTGGGCAGCGCCGTCTCGGCGGGCTGGAACAACGTCCAGTCGTGGACGTCGTCCGCCTGGAACGCCTGCTACAACGCCGTCACCTCCGCCTGGTCGAACATCGCCAGCGGCGTGTCCAACGGCATCGGCACGGTCGTCTCGTACGTCTCCAGTCTGCCGGGCAAGATCCTCGGCGCGATCGGCGACCTGGGCAACTTGCTGTTCGACAAGGGCAAGTCGGCGATCCAGGGCCTGGTCAACGGCATGAAGTCGATCTCCGTGTCCGGCGTCGTCTCCAGCATCGTCGGCTCGCTCAACCCGTTCAAGGCCAGCATGCCCGCCGCCCCGGCCGCCGCGCCCCGGGCCCTGGCAGCACCCGTGATGGCGTTCACCGCGATGCCGGCCGCCGCGTACGCGAGCCCGCTGGAGCAGGCCCTCCGGCCGGTCGCCTCGGGGATTCGCTCGCTGGACTCCTACGGCTACGGCCAGCGCGCCGCCGCCGGGCTGCGCCACCCGGAGCCCGCGTCCAAGGACGCCGGCCGGGCGCGCTACGGCGCACAGATCACCGTCAACGCCCGCACCAACGCGGACCCCCACGAGATCGGCAAGGCCATCGCGTGGGAGCTGAAGACCTCCGGGAGGTAGCTGCTTGGGGGCTCTCTCCCCACCCTTCATCGGCGACGTCACGGCCCACACCGCCCGCGTCTTCTTCACGAAGACGCCGGGCGCGTGGACGGACGTCGAAACCACCAACACCGCCACGGGCAAGGCGCACTACGACGCCGAAGACCCCCAGTGGCCGGGCACAGCCCTCGTCGGCGACGAAGGCCCGCTCGGCGACGACCCGCCCCTGGAACCGGACACCGAGTACCAGGTCCGCTACCACTGCACCGGCACCGACCTTGACGCCTGGTCCGAGCCGGTCACCTTCCGCACGCTGCCGGACCTGCCCGCGCCGCAGCTCCCGGACATAGGCCCCCAGCCCAGCGCCCACAACCCCTACACCGGCCAGCCGTGGACGGCGACGTGGGGCGGACTGCTGCTCGGCGAGGACTCCACGGTCGTCCTGGAAGAGGTCAGCGGCCTCCTGGACGCACCCGACGTCCGCAGCTCGGACGCCGAACTGCTTCAGCGCGACGGCCTCACCCCGGGCACCGACTACATGGGAGCGCGCACCGTCACGCTGACAATGCTGGCCCTGGACGACCACGAACTCCCGGACGTGCTGGCCGCGTTCGCCCCCGGCGGGCCGGAGCGGCCGTTCGCCTTCGCGTTCCCGGGGGTGGCCGGCGGGAGGGCGCGGATCATGGCCCGGGTGCGCAAGCGCGCCGTCACCGTCGACCGCGAGTTCCACGCCGGCCGCCGCCGCGTCACCGTCGAACTCCTCGCCGCCGACCCCCGGTTGTACTCGGCCGACGAGGCGAGTGCGACCGTGGCGGTGGCCGCCCCGCGCGAGGGTAGGCCGATCTTCCCGCTGACGTTCCCGTTCGACATGGGCAGCGGGCCCGCTGTCCGGGCCGCACCGGACATCACCAACACCGGGTCGGTCGACACCTGGCCCGTCGTCCGGCTCACCCCGCGCGCCGGGGAGGTGCGCGACCCGTCGCTGACCCTCGTCCACAACGGCGAGCGCGCCCGCTTCAGCACCCGGGGGCTTCGGGTCGGCCGCGGTGACGCCCTGGTGGTCGACATGGGTCACCGCCGCATCACCCTCAACGGCGCTTCGCGCTTCGGGCAGGTCGACCCGACCTCCACCTGGTTCTCCGTCCCGCCCGGGGCGAGCACCGTCCAACTCGACGTACTCGAAGGCCCCGACGGGGTCACGGCGGATGTGCAGTGGCGCTCCGCCTGGATGTAAGGACCCCTCACTCTTGGCCGCTGAACTCCGCGCCCCGCTGTTCGTCCAGCAGGGCCGCTACGACGCGCTCGATCTGCGCACGATGATCGGCGGGACCCGGGGCGCCCACGTCGGCGTCGCCGGGCCCACCGCCCTGCTGGTCGAGAAGGTCGACAACCCCACCCCGCGCGTGAGCGTGGCGGCCGGCTCGGTGTGGCTGCCCGACGACGTGGCCGTCTCCCACAAGGGCGCGGTGCACTTCGCGAACCTTGACACCTCCGTGCAGCTCCAGTGCTCCACCCCCAAGCCGGGGGAGGCCGCGCGCACCGACCTGGTGGTGGCCTTCGCCGATCCGGACTCCGTCCCGGCGGGCCCGCTGCTGATGGACATCCGCACCACCGCGGACCAGTACATGCAGCCCGTCTCCTACGCCGCAGACGGCACCCCCTACGCCACCGCCGCCTCCGGCGCGCAGGTGACCAAGGAGGGCGCCAAGGGCTGGTCCATCGCGGTGCTGGCCGAGTCCACCCCCGGGGCGAGGGACTGGCCGGTGCCGTCCAACTCGGTGCGCCTCGCACTGGTGTCCATCGCGCAGACCGGCATCACCGGCATCGAGGACGTGAGGTTCGTCGTCGCCGGGCAGCTCGACACCACCCCGCTGCGGCACCTGCGTACGGCTGGCGCCCAGGGCATCGCCCAGGCCGCCACCGGTGCTCCGGCCGGCTCTCTGGTCTACGACTCGGTCACCACCGCCCTGCACAAGGTCACCGGCCCCGGCACCACCGCCCCCGTGCTGCCTGGTGCCGTCCGCCTGGACGCCTCGTACCAGGCCGGGGACGGGGCGTGGGGCACGCTGGCGTGGCACCAGTTCACGGCCCCCGCCGCCCCCTACCCGCGCCTGGTCACCGTCTCCTTCGAGGTCAGCTATCGAGGCGACTTCGGCGAAGGCTGGATCACGCCCGTGGTCTCCGGACACGGCGAGCGCCGTCGCGCGGGCCGCCCGCAGTTCGTGAGGGCCGGTGACGCCCACGACGCCCGGGGCAGCGCCACCGTCCGAGTGCCGGCCGGGACCCCGCTCAACGTCTCCACCATGGTCTTCACCGACAACTCGGACAACAACAATGTCCGGCTCACCACCGCGTGGACGTCCTACGCCGAAGCCGTCGTCGTTCAGGCGGCCTGATGACGGACGACAACGGCTACCGCGTGATCCTCTCCGAGTTCAAGGGCGGCGCTCTGCTCGCCGAGCTGCCCGTCTCGGCCCTGAACTACCGCTCGATCCTCAACGCCCCCGGCTCCGCGAGCTTCACCGTGCCGCTGGCCGCCGAACCGCTTGCGGGCCTGGACTGGTCGCTGATCTCGCCGTGGCGGATCACCGCCCACGTCCAGCGCGGCTCCCGCGTCCTGTGGGGCGGTCCGCTGCTGACCTGGTCCGTGGACCTGGCCGCCGAGGAGATGACGCTCGACTGCGTGGGGCTGTGGGAGTACTACCGCAGGAACACGATCAACCTCGGCTACTCCACCGGCACGGTGCCCCGCGAACAGACCACCATCGCACGGGAGTTGATCCAGCAGTTCGCCGACAACCCCTCGCCGGTCGCCCCCGGCGAGTACGGGTACTGGGGCAGCAACGGGCCCGGCGCGCTCACCTTCGGCCCCGACCTGGACACCATGAAGCGCGAGCGCACCTACGACTGGTTCGCCTGGAAGTCGGTCGGTGAAGCGGTCGAACAGCTCGGCGCGGTGATCAAGGGCTTCGACTTCCGCATCGACCACGACTGGGACGTGGACGCCCGGGTGATCCGCAACCACTTCCGCTTCCTCTACCCGGCCGGAGGCCAGGACACCGGCATCGTCCTGGAGCACGGGGCGAACTGCACCGTCACCAGCGTCACGTCCGACGGTGACCAGATGTGTACCGAGACCGGCGTCAACGGCGCGGGCGAAGGCTGGAGCCAGCTCAAGAGCTGGTGGTACAACGGCCAGCTCGAAACCGAGGACGGCCGCCGCATCCCTCGCCTCGCGTCCATCGCCACGAACAACTCGGTCGTCCGCGTCGAGACCCTGACCGCGCAGGCCGAGCGCATGATCGCCGTCGGCGCGTTCCCGATCGTCGTCCCCGAGGTCACCCTGCACCCGCGCGGCGAGTACTCCGCCGCCGAGCTGCGCGTCGGCCACAAGATCCGCGTGCGTGCCCGCACCGCGAAGTGGCCCGGCATCGACGCGGAGTACGTGATCCAGGAGATCAACACCAAGGTCTCCCGGACCGGTGAGGAGACCACCCTCGCCCTCGTCCCCGTCACGATCTTCGAGCGCGTGGACGACTGGGTGAAGGGCGAACTGGAGGCAGCCGCGTGACCGCCTACGGCCGCCCCACCCTCGCGGACGAGTTCCAGGGCATCGACACCCGCCTGGCCGCGATGGAACGCACCGCCAGCGCCCTCGGCGCGGTCCTGCCCATGACCCCCTACCGCCCCGGCCTGGACGTCGCCACCACCTGGCGCGCCGCCGCCACCATCCCCACCGCCGGCATCGCCCACCCCGTCATCCGCCTGGACTGCCGCGTCTCCAGCCGCACCGGCGCGAACGTCTGGCTGCGGCTGTTCGACGTCGACCGGGCCCGCGCGGTCACCGCGGAGTGGCAGTACACCGGCGGTGCGCTCAACAACGGCTGGGTCCGCCTCGACTGGGTGCTGCCGATGGGAGGCGGCCAGCCCGGCGAGTGGCAGCGCGTCCTCCTCCAGACCCGCACCGACGTGGAAGGCGGAGGCACCGTCGACCCCGGCGTCGCCATGGCCCTCCCGTTCAACCAGGCCCCCGGCGCGACCGAAGCCGGCACCTGGACCCCCGTGCCGATCCCACCCGGCTACGCCTGACCGACATCTCTTCGGTCCTAGGAACGTTCCTAGTACTGCAACGACACTTCGACATGCCCTCTTCGCTTGTAGTGGCTGGCGCGTGCCCGGGCTTGGGATTTTCTGCGCCAGTGGGACCAGGTGAGCGCGTGCCGGATTCCGTGGCGTATCGGAGAGGAGACGCGGTTGAACAGCCGTCGTGCCTCGTTCATGCTGACGGGCACGAGGGCTTCATCAGTTCGAGTTTTCTCGTCCCCTTTTTTGTCTCGGCCCGCAGGATAGCGAGGAAAGCGAGAGCGGCCATCGAGAGGGTGATGTGCCGGTACCACGGGGTGTAGCCGCGGACCTGGTAGTGGTCGAGGCCAGCCTCGTTCTTCGCGGTCTGGAAGCACTCCTCCACCATCCACCGCGCCCCCGCGATCTCCGTGAGCTTTTCAAGTGGAGTCCCGGTCGGGCAGAAGCAGATGTAGTAGGCGATTTCCGTGGGATCGGAGGTGCTTCGCCGGGCGAGCAGCCAGTGGTCCCATCCCTTGCGCCGCCAGGGCCGGATCGGGGCCGCGGCCCAGTTGTACTCCCGCGGGCCGTGGGCGCCGTCGCCGCAGCTCAAGCGCTGCCACGCCTCGTCCGGAAGGCGGCCGATCAGCTCGTGCGCGCGGGCCTGGCCGAAGAACTCCATGGTCATGACCATCTGGGATTTCGGAACTGCGAGCACATGGGGGATGTCGTTCTCCTCCAGCCAGAGCCGCAGGCGCCCGGTCTGGCCGTAGAGTTCATCGGCTGTCACCCAGCCGAACGGCACTTCGGATTCCACCGCGCGTTTCAGCATCCGCAGTCCGATATCGGGTTTGGTGGCGAACTCGACGTCGTCTCCGATGCCCGCCGCCCGGCAGCGTTCACGGTCCGAGGTCCAGGCCTTCGGCAGGTACAGCTCCCGGTCGATCAGCGCCCGGCCCCGGTTGGATCCGTAGGCCAGGAACACCGCCACCTGGGAATTCTCGATCCGGCCCGCTGTGCCCGAGTACTGGCGGGCCACGCCCGCCGACCGGACACCCTTCTTCAGGAACCCTGTCTCGTCGAGGATGAGAACTCCATCATGGGGATCGCCGATGTTCTCCAGAACGGCATCACGGACATCGTCGCGCAGCGCGTCGGCGTCCCACTGGTAGTGGTTCAGCAGGCGCTGCATCCCCTGCGGGCCATCGTCGCCTGCGGCCTCGGCCAGGGTCCAGCCGTTCTTCCGCTCGGCCTCGCCGAGCAGTCCCCGCAGGTAGGACACCATCCGCCGCCGAGGCTCCACCCGACCGAAGCGGCCGGCGAACCGCGCCGTGAAGTCAGCAAACTCGCCCGACCATCCGTCAGTTATTTCTTCCAGCACGAACACACTCAACGAGGCGAGGACACGCAACGTTACGGAGTGTCGTTGCAGTACTAGGACCCCCCTTAAGGACCTTGTATCTCCCGCGAAGCAATGATCACCGAGGCCCTGAAGTGGGCCGACCAGAACTACCGGGGCGGCCGGAGCCCCAGCGGCAAGTACTACGACACCCCCTTCGGCCGCTGGTACGGGCTGAACCACGAGCCCTTCTGCGACATGTTCGTCTCCTGGTGCGCCGACAAGGGCGGCGAGGCCACAGCCGTCGGCAAGTTCGCCTACTGCCCCTCGCACGTTCAGGCGTTCCGTAGCAAGAGCCAGTGGTTCGGCCGCGACGCCGCGTTCAAGCGCGGCGACATCGTCTTCTTCTCCTGGGACGGCGGCCCGACCGCCGACCATGTCGGCATCGTCCTGGAGGACTCCGCCCCGGGGCAGCAGGTCCAGACGGTGGAGGGCAACACCGCCCGCACCTCCGGCGCGGGGCAGGGCTCCGGCGGCTGCGTCGCCCGCAAGAGCCGCCCGCGCTCCGTTGTGCTCGGCGTCGGCCGCCCCGCCTACGCCTCCGGTGGCGGGGGCACCACCCCGTCGACCGGCCAGGCCGTCACCATCAACGGCAAGGCGTACGGCCCCGGTGCGCGCGGCGAGCACATCACCGCCATGGGGCGTGCCCTGGTCCGCGCGGGCTGCTCGCGCTACATCGAGGGCCCGGGCCCCGTCTGGGGCGGCGCTGACACCGAGTCGATGCGTGTCTACCAGATCAAGATCGGCGACACCGACAGCGCCGACGGCATCCCCGGCCCCAAGCAACTCGCCTGCCTGCTCGCCGAGTTCGGCGACGCTCCCGTGCCGCAGCCGCCGGCCACCCGCACGATCACGGTCCGCCGGGGCATGACCCTGGGAGGCATCGTGGTGGCGCTCGGCACCACCGTGGCCGGACTGCTCTCCCTCAACCCCCAGATCGAGAACCCGGACCGGATCACCGAGGGCCAGCAGATCACCGTCCCCGCTGCCTCGCCGGCATCCGGGTCGACCCCCGACGCGGCCACCGCGGACCCGACGGTGCCCCCGGCCCCGGACCAAGCCGAGCAGCCCGTCCCCGTCCCGGACCCGCTGCCCACCCCGGCCCCGCGCGCGGCCACCCACACCGTCGCCGTGGGCGACACCCTGTCCGCCGTCGCCACCCGCTACGACGTCGGCCTGGACGCCGTGGTTAACGCCAACCCGCAGCTGCTCGACCCCGACCGGATCGAGGCTGGCCAAGTCATCAGCCTGCCGACCGCCACCACCGGAGCCTCCGCCCCGCCGACCCACACCGTCGTGCCCGGCGACACCCTGTGGGACATCGCCGCATGCTACCGCGTCACCCTGGAAGCGCTGATCGCCGCGAACGCGTCCACCGTCGCCAACCCCGACCTGATCTTCCCGGGCCAGGACATCGTGATCCCGGACGGCTCTGCCCCCGTCCCGCGCCCGGCCTCGCCGAAGACCCCGGCCCCCGCTGCGACGCCGGAGCCCGACGCGCCCGCACTGGCTCCGCTGGCCGAGGAACCGCCGGCCACGGTGAGCACCAGCTACTCCAACGACCTCGCCGGGTGGATCGAGGAGGCCCGGGACATCCTGCGGGCGAACGGCGACCTCGTCCCGTCCGCCGCCGCGATCGAGCACCGGGCAATGGTCGAGTCCGGCGGCAACCCGGCTGCCGAGAACCACTGGGACAGCAACGAAGCCGCCTACGGCGGGACGTACGGCCTCCTTCAGACCATCCAGCCCACGTTCGACGCCTTCGCGCTGCCCGGCCACCGCGACATCCTGAACCCGGTGGACTCGATCATCGCCGGAGTCCGCTACGCCAACGCGACATACGGCTCGTTCGAGTCGATTGCCTGGAACGCAGGGGGCTACTGATGGCCGACGAGAACGAGCGCCTGGGCGGCGTGGTCATCGGCCCGCGCGAGATCTATGACCAGCTCGTCGGCGTCAGAGAGGACGTCCGCTCGCTCGCCCAGAGCAGCGACGCGGTCGACCAGACCCTCCGTGACCACGAAGACCGCGTCCGCGCCCTCGAACGCTGGCGCTACGGCGTCGTCGCCTCCGGACTCGCCGGAGGCACCGCGCTGATCACCGACGTCGTCGCACGCCTGAAGGGCTGAGCACCATCCAAGACCTGAAGAACTGGATCACCGACAACCCCGTGAAGGCACGGTCGGCCGTCGTCGCGGCGCTGACCGCGCTGGGCATCGTCGTGCCGAAACTCGCGGGCATCGAGACCAACGAGGCCGTCATCGGCCTGCTGCTGGTCATCGCCACGATGGCCGCCGGCCACTCCGCGGACAAGCGCGTCGTCACCACCGCGACCGACGCCGCCAACACCGACGCGGCCCGCACCGAAGCGCTCGCCGAGTGCTGCGCGTGCCCCCACGCGGACTCCGCTCCCGTCGCCCTACCGCAGAGCGACGGCATGAAGAGCAAGCGGTAACCCCTGGGCCCCGGCTCGTCTTCGGACGGGCCGGGGCCCTTTTCGCGTTCCGGAGGCCCGTGCACGCCGGTTGTTAACCGGCCCGGCTCAACGGCTGTGAAGGAGGGTGCCGACATGGAGAACATCGCACTGATCGGCCGGGCGAGGTCCGGCAAGGACACGGCCGCCAAGGTCCTGGCCGGGTACGGGTACGCGCGGCTCGCACTGGCCGACCCGCTCAAGCAGATGGCGTACGACATCGACCCCGTGATCGGCGTCGAGCTGCTGGGCGTGGACGCCCCGGCCCTCGTCCGCCTCGCCGACGCCGTGGACCGCTACGGCTGGGAGCGGGTGAAGGACGAGTTCCCGCAGGCCCGCCGCTTCTTGCAGCGCCTCGGGACCGAAGGCGTCCGCCGCCACGTCGCCGAGGACTTCTGGATTACCCGGCGCGTGAAGGCCGCCGCCGCGTCGCAGCGCCCGGTGGTCGTCACCGACGTGCGCTTCGACAACGAGGTGGACGCGCTGCGCGCGGCCGGGTTCGCGGTCTGGTTCATCGACCGGGGCGCCCCCGACGGCGAGCACCCCAGCGAACAGCTCGGCCCCGAGCAGGCCGACCAGGTGATCGCCAACACCGGCACCCTCGTCGACTTCCACGCCCGAATCCGCGAAGCCCTGGAGGCCACCGCATGACCCTGCGTGACCGCTGCGACGCGATCGACCGCACCGCAACCGCGATCGAGAACGTCGTCTTCGTCTACACCCCCGTGCCGGACCTGCTCACCCCGGACGAGCGCGAGGCCGACGAGCAGGCCGCGACCGCCCGGGTCGAGGCGGAGGTGCCTGGCTACGTGGAAACGCTGCCGTCGCTACTGCACTGAATTTCATGCTCACAGTCATTGAGTTAAGCAACCTCAAGTCGCGCCGGGAATGGGCGTGACCAGGGATTATTGCTGCACAGTCTATGTATTCCCGAGTAATTTCGGCAGGTAGTTTCGTCGAAAAGCAGTGAGCATGACAACTCCACTTCTGACCTGCAGCGTTACTTGCAACTCGGTAAGTCCCCGGGAGCAAGCTCAGGCGAACGGGGGGTCGAGGAGGGCCGGCCGAACCGCCTCTTCACGCGAATAGCACGGAAGACCTGCGAGTTTGATGGAATGTCATGCGCGACGGTACTCTCGCCCCAAGCGCAAGCGAGTGCGGGCCACCTCTGCCAGGAGGTGGCCCGCGTTTCCTCGCTGCCCCTTGGGAAAGAGCATCGGAAGAGGTTCCATCATGACACACCAGCGCCGCCCCCTCCCCTCTAGCGGGGGTAGTGACCGTCCCGTCACCTGGCGGGATGTCGCGGTCTACGGGCACGGGTTGCTCACAACTGCATCCCTTCACTTCCAGGTCGGCTGGCCGACCGCAACGGCTGCCGCCGTCGGCGCAACTGGCCCAGTCATGTGGGAGCTGCTGCGTCGCGGGTCGGTAAGGTAAGTAAGTAAGTAAGTAAGTAAGTAAGTAAGTAAGGCTCCATCAGCCCCGGTTGTCCCCTTCGGACAGTCGGGGCTTTTGCGTGCCCGCATATGGAAGGACCGCATGTCCGAAGGCGTCCGTACGATCCACCAGCGGGGTTCCCGCTACTACGTCCACCCCGAGTCGGGCGACCTCGCCCCCTCGGTGACGAGCATCCTGAACATGGAGGCCAAGCCCTTCCTCCAGACCTGGGCGGCAGGCATGGCCGCCGAGGCCGCGGTGACCGATCTGGAGGTGGTCCAGCGCATCGCCAGCCGGGACCGGCAGGCCGCCGTCGACTTCCTCAAGTTCGCAGCGAAGAGGTACACCAAGGTCCGCGCCGATGTCGGCAGCCTCGTGCACGACTACTTCGAGCTGCGCCTGCGCGGTGAAGAGGTGCCGTACCCGCACCACGACGTCGAACCGTACGTACCGCACATCGAAGCCTGGCTCGACCGTTACCAGCCCGAGCTGCTGTTCGCGGAGGACGTGGCCTGGTCGCGCGAGCACGAGTACGCGGGCTCGTTCGACTTCATGGTGAAGATCAACGGCAAGACGGTCCTCGGCGACCTGAAGACCGCCAAGTCGGTCTACACCTCCGTGGCCGCGCAGCTCGCGGCCTACGCCCACGCGGACGACCTGATCACCGTGGACCGCAAGATCCAGCCGTTCCCGAAGATCGACGCCGGAGCGGTGCTGCACATCACCCCGGCCCGCGCCGAGTTCCGCCCGGTCAAGATCGACCGCGACGTCTTCGACCGGTTCCTCACCCTGCGCAAGCGCTTCACCGACGACCGCGCCTCGGACGCCGGGATCATCGGCCGAGTCGCCTGGGCCAACGAAGCCGGCCGCCAGACAGGCACGGCCCGTCGCGCCGCCTGACCCGGGGCTGTTAACCGCCCCGACTCAACCATCACGAACCCGGCGGATCGCCCCGCCCGGCCCCAACCCCCGAGCGAACAGAGAGACCTTGAGCAACGCACTCGACAACATCTTCGCCAGCGACCCCGAGCTGGCCGAGCGCGCGGAGCGCGCCGAAGCTGCGGCCCGCCCGGACCTGGCCGGCGTCTTCCGCAACTACGAGGCGGCCCCCGACGGCGGCTTCCCGATCGCCCAGCACCAGTGGATGGTGACCACCGCACTGCCGGCCACCGCCGAGGCCGTGGCCGAGCTGCTGGGCGGTGAGCCGTACGAGCGGGAGACCGAGGCCGAGGACGCCATGGCGGTCAAGACGAACGCCGACCGGGTCGAAGTCGTCATCGACGGCCCCGAAGCCGTCTCGCTGGACTTCAAGCAGTGGGTGAACGGCAAGCTCGCCCACCACTGCGACACCCGCGTCTTCCTGTCGCCGCCGGAGGACGTCGGCGTGCCGTGCCGCTGCCCCGGCACCATCGCCGAGCTGAAGGACCGGGCGAAGGCCGAGCGCGGGCCGAAGCCCAGCATCGAGATCGACTTCACCCTGCCCCACGCCCTGGAGCTGGGCCGCTTCCGCTACAAGTCGAGCGGCTGGTCGCTGATCCCCGAACTACCCGCGCTGAAGGGCGCACTGGCCCGCTCCGGCGGCCCGTCGCTCGCCCACCTCATCAACGAGCGGGTGCAGTACACGAGCAAGTCCGGCCGCGATGTCGACTACCAGAAGGCCGCGGTGAAGGTGATCAAGCCCTACGAGCTGGCGCTCACCGACCCCAAGGCCCAGGCCATCGAGGAGGAGCCGCCGTTCTAACCGGCGCTCCACCCACCAGCACCACCAGCGGGACCGGCCCTTCGGGGCCGGTCCCGCTCCCGTTTCCCTGGAGAGAGAACCGTGCACACCCTGACCGGCCCTGAGCCGATCCCGGCCCGGCTGATCAACCCCCTGGCGGCCACCGACCGCGCGCAGGAGATCATGCGCCTCGCCTTTCGCGAGTCTCCTCGCTCGACGTCGGCCGGCACCCGCAACTCGCAGGCCCGGCTCACCGAGCGCAAGGTCTACGCCATCCGTCGCGCTGCCGACCTGGGCGCAAGCCTCTCCGCCCTCGCGGAGGCGTTCGGCATCTCCGAGCGCGCCTGCCGTCACATCGCGCGGCGGACCTCCTGGGCTCACCTTCCCGAGGAAGGGGCGGCTCGTTGACCGACTACTCCACCCCCCTGTGGCGGATTCCGCCCGAGCAGCGCCGGGCCTTCCTTCACGGCCGGGCGCGGTCGCTCGCCGCCGACGGCGCGTCCGCCGCCCGGGTGCTGCGGGCATCGGACGCCGCGCACACCGCCGACTTCCGCGAACCCCGCGCCCCGGAGGAGACATGATCTACCGCATCGGCCCCGGCTGTGCACCGGCGATCGGCGACCTGTACCGGGCCGGGCCCGGGGACACCATCGTGTTCCTGGCAGGCTCGCGCGAGCGCGAGGACTGGCTGCGCTTCTGGCAGGCCGCGGCGGTCGCCGTGTTCCGGGGCGCTGCCCTGACGGTGGTGACCGCCTAGTGGTCAACCGCGCGAAGGCGAAGGGCACCGCCTGGGAGTCCGCGGTGGCCGACTACCTGAACGAACAGCTCGGCCAGTACCGGGAGTTCTGGAAGGACGGCGACCGTGCGGTGCGCTGGAAGGACCCGCTCAACCCCGACAACGTCCGTCGCAACGTCCAGGAGGGCGTCAACGACATCGGCGACCTCGGGGTGCGCCCGTTCGCAGGGGAATGCAAGGCGGAGAAGTCGTTCGACCTCGCCTCCTACGTCCGCCAGGCCGAGACC
The DNA here is from genome assembly GCF_053598475.1 of Kitasatospora sp. NPDC001119. Lineage (NCBI taxonomy): Bacteria > Bacillati > Actinomycetota > Actinomycetes > Kitasatosporales > Streptomycetaceae > Kitasatospora > Kitasatospora sp. NPDC001119. Next base: position 123,126 of record NZ_JBSFKI010000001.1, on the reverse strand, counting down.
GAGGCGAAGAACGCCGGCCAGCCCTTCGGGGTCGCGTACGTGAAGAAGCCCCGCGCGAAGACCGAGGACGGGTACGCCGTCACCTCGATCCGCACGCACGCGGCGATCGTCAAGGCCCTGCGGGAGGCCGGTTACTAGAGGAAGGAGAGGGCTGTGCGGATGTCGGCGATCCTGGACCGCCTGGAGGAGTGGCGGGACTACCAGCCCGGTGAGTGGGTCGCCCGCTGCCCGGCCCACGACGACGGGAAGCCGTCGCTGTGGCTCAACCTGAAGACGTCCGGCATGGTGGGCCTGGCCTGCCGTGCCGGGTGTCGTTTCGAGGACATCGTCGCCGGGATGGACCTGCTGCCGAGGCAGCTGTTCAACGTGGACGCCGAGGGCCTGGTCGCCGTCGCGGAGGCCCGGCCGGAGCCGGTGTCGCCGTTCCTCACGGCGGCGCTGCGGGTGTGGCTGGACGCCATGGCGGCCGGTGAGCTGGACGCCGCCCCGGCCGTGGCCTACGCACAGAAACGTTTCGGCCTGGCGACGGCCGAGCAGGAGCGGCTGGGCCTGCGCTGGTGGCCCGGTCCGCAGCCGTGCCCCGACTGGGTTCCGACCTCGTTCGTCCGGTATCCCCGCCTCGTCGTGCCCATGGCCGACTTCGCGGGAGTGGCCCGGGGCGCCCAGGGCCGGGACCTGTCGGGGCGCTGCCCGGTGAGGTGGATCTCGCTGGCCAACCCGGACGGGTTCGAGTGGCAGCGTTACGGGGTGTTCCCGGGTCCCGACCTCGACGCGCCCTGGGTGATCGCCGAGGGCCTGTCGGACCCGCTGGCGATCGTCGCCGACGGCTACAACGCGGTGGGGGTGCGCGGGGCCGCGCTGCTCAACAACGACCCCGCGACGCTGGACAGCCTAGCCAGCGGGTTGGCCGGCCGCGATGTGCGGGTGTGCGGCGACAACGACCGCTCTGGGCGGGAGTTCACCCGCACCATCCTCGCCGCCCTCCACGAACGGGAGGTGCACGCCCGGCAGTTGACGCTGCCCGAGGGCTTCAAGGACTACGCAGTATGGAGAGAGACCCGATGACGGCGTATGCCATCGACAGCCTGACCACCCCCTACGTGCCGGAACAGCCGTCGCTGACCCTGCCGCCGGCCGAGGCGGTGGCCGCCTACCGTGCGGCGGCGTCCCGGTACGGGGCCTCGGACATCGTCAACGCCCACGCCCTGGTGCGGTACACCAAGGGCGGCATCAAGTACGCCGACGGCGTCGGCTTCCACGTGTGGAGCGGGACGCACTGGGTGCGCAACGAGGTGCTGGTGCGCCAGGCCGCCCACGACCTCGGGGCGGCGATGGTCGAGACGCTGGCCCGGGAAAAGGCGGTCATCCGCGAGGCTCTGGCGCTGAAGCTGGCCGGGGACGCGCTGGAAGTCGAGTACGAGAAGCAGGTCGCAGCCCTGCCGCTCGCGAAGGCCGCGAAGGGCTTCACCATGGCCAGGCGGATTGACGACCTGATGCGCGAGCTGGCGTCGGTGCGCGGGGTCCACTGCGAGGTGGACGACTTCGACAACCGGCCGCACCTGCTGAGCTTCGCCAACGGGACCGTCGACCTGCGCACGGGCAGGCTCCAGCCGCACGACCCAGCGGACATGCTGACCAAGTCCCTGCCGTGGAACTACAACCGGTTGGCGAAGGCCAAGCGGTGGCGGCGCTTCCTGAAGGAGGTCTTCCCCTCCGAGCCGACGATGGTCGACTACATCCGGCGGCTGTGCGGGTACGGCATCACCGGCTCGACGGCGGAGCAGGCGTTTGCGGTGCTGGTCGGAATCGGCGCGAACGGCAAGAGCGTGTTCCTGGACACCCTCTCGCACACGTTCGGCGCGCTGTCCGAGACGACCCGCTTCGAGACCTTCGAGGACCGGGGCAGCTCGATCCCCGCCGACCTGGCCGCGCTGCGCGGGGCCCGGATGGTGATGGCCTCGGAGGGCGAGGCCGGCAAGCCGATGAGTGAGTCGGTGCTGAAGCGCGCGACCGGGTCGGACCGGCTGACCGCGAGGTTCATGCGGGAGAACTTCTTCACCTACCAGCCGACGTTCCTGCTGTGGCTGGCGTCCAATCACACCCCGGCGTTCCGCTCGCAGGACGAGGGCCTGTGGCGGCGCGTGAAGCTGATCAAGTTCGACCGGTACTTCAAGCCGGAGGAGCGGGACCACGGCATCTTCGCCGAGCTGCGCGAGGAGGCCGAGGGGATCGCCGCGTGGGCCGTCGCGGGCGCGGTGGAGTGGTACCGCGACGGGCTGAAGGAGCCCGACTGCATCAAGGCCGCGACCAGCGCGTTCAAGGAGAACTCGGACGCCCTGGCGGAGTTCCTGACGGACGTCCTGGTGAAGGTCGGCGACGACAAGCAGCACGTCCTCTCGCAGGACGCGTACACCGCGTACCGCGACTGGTGCGAGGCACAGGGCGAGAAGGCGTGGACCCGCCGCGGATTCATCAGCGCGCTGGACGAACGCGGTATCCGCCAGCACCGCATGACCCGGGGCCGGGTGCTGCTGGGCGTCCGCTTCGCGGGCGAGCCCGCTGCCGCCGGACCGGGAGTCTTCGACACCACCAACGACTAGGAAGAGAGCACATGCGGGTACACCCGTACCGGCTGGCCCAAGAGCCGGTCGAGATCAAGGTCGCCGAGAACGGTGACGACCTGCGGGAGTTCCGCACCTGGTGGACCGGCCATGCGAACGCCGGAACCCTGCTGGGCTTCGACACCGAGACCACCGGTCTGGCCTGGACGGACCGAATACGGCTGGCCCAGTTCGGCGACACCCACACCGCGTACGTCATCCCGGTCGAACTCGGTGGCCCGTTCCGCGAGGCCGCCCGCGAGGCGCTGGCGAACCTGCCGAACCTGGTCGCCCACAACCTCGCGTTCGACGCGCTCAAAGTCGACACTGAGCTGGGCATCCGGCTCGAAGACCTCTACCCCCGCGCCCAGGACTCCCGCGTGGCCGCCCACCTCCTGGACAGCCGCCACGACTACGAGGGCGGAGTGGGCCTGTCGCTGAAGCCGCTGTCGGCCTGGTACGTCGACCCCGCTGCGCCCGACACGCAGAACGACCTGACGAAGGTCTTCAACAGCATGGGCTTGACGAAGGAGAACGGCTGGGCGCGGATCGCCCTTTCGCACGACGTCTACGAGCTGTACGCCGGTCTCGACGCCTTGCTCGTCGCCCGGCTGCTCCCGAAGCTGCTGGCCCGGTACAAGGCCGAGGGCCTGCGTTCGGCGCTGCTGCCGTACGAACACCGGCTCGCCCTGGTCTGCGCGAAGCTCCAGCGCACCGGGATGCTGGTCGATCCCGAGTACACGAAGGGGTTGGTCGGTCGCCTCGCGGACGAGAAGAAGTGGCACTCCGCGGTGGCGGCCCGGTTCGGGGTGGAGTCGGTGAACTCGCCCGACCAGGTGGCCGGCGCGCTGCTCGGGATGGGCGAGAAGCTGACAGAGAGGACCGACAGCGGCGCGCTGTCGGTGGCCAAGGAGGTGCTGCTGCCCTTGGCGGATCTCGACCCGGACTGGCAGCGTCTCGGGATGCGCGAACCCAACCAGTTGGCCGACTCCGTGTTGAGGGCTAAACGCGCGGGGAAGTGGTCGACCAGCTACGCCGAGGCGATGCTGAACAACCGCGACGCCTTCGACCGCATCCACCCGAAGATCAACCCCCTGGGGGCGCAGACCGGACGGGCCTCCCACTCCGACCCCGCCATGGCGCAGCTGCCCTCCCATGGGTGGGAGGTGCGTCGGTGCGTCGTCGCGGAGCCCGGGCACGTGTACTTCTCGGTGGACCAGCAGGCCGTCGAACTCCGGGTGCTGGCCGCGCTGTCCGGGGAGTCCCGGATGATTCGGGCCATCGCTTCGGGCAAGGACCTGCACGGGTTCGCGGCGGAGATGATGTACGGCGGGGGCTATGACAAGGGGCAGCGCACGCTGGCGAAGATCGCCGGGCTCGGCACCGCGTATCAGGGCGGTGCGGCGACGCTGGCCAAGCAGACCGGCCAGGACGTCCAGGTCATGCGCGACACCCTGTCCCGCTACGGCCGGGCGTTCCCCGGGATCAAGAGGTGGGCCCGCAAGCTGCAACGCCTCGCCCTCGCCGAGGGATGCACGATGACCACGCTGACCGGCCGGCGGCTGCACCTGGACCGCGACAAGCTGTACAAGTCCGTCGCCTACGCCTGCCAGTCGACCGCGCGGGACACGATGGGGCAGGCGCTGATCACGATGGACGAGCAGGGCCTGACCCCCTACCTCACGATGTGGGTGCACGACGAGGTCGTGGGCACCGCCCCGAAGCGGGAGGCCGCGGACGTCGCCCGGGCGTGCGCGGACGCCATGAAGATGACGCTTCTCGGGGTGCCGCTGGACACCGACGCCGAGGTCTACGGTCCGAGCTGGGCCGACGGCTACGGCCTGCCGAAGGAGTGGGCCTATGCGGCGTGAAGTCCGTACTCCCGAGAGCGAGTTCACCCAGTTTTGTGAGGTGTGCGACGACGAGCAACCCCTGGTCCGGTTCGGCCGGCGCAAGCGCGCGCCGAACGGCCGGGCGAACGTCTGCCGCGCCTGTGTGAAGGCCGCGAACCACAAGGCGAACCGCGACCCGCAGGTGGTCCGCAAGCGCCGGGACGCCCGGCTGCGCCGGGTCTACGGCATCACGCTGGCCGACTATGAGCGGATGGGCCGTCGCCAGCGGTGGCGGTGCGCGATCTGCGGTCAGAAGGCTGCCGTCGGGGATCGGCTGGTGGTCGACCACGACCACGACAAACCTGTGGGCGAGGCCGTGCGGAGGCTGCTGTGCCGGGGCGAGAACTCGGCTCTGGGCCACTTCGGCGACTCCTCGGCCCGCCTCGACAAGGGCGCCCGATACCTCCGCGAGCACGGGAAATGAGACCCAGCTCACATTACCATTACTTTACGTAGTGTTGCCTGGTTATTTACATGATCGGGACCCTCGACCTAGGGCAAAGGTCCCCATGGTGCCGTTGCCGACGAACTAGCCCAACCTCTACTCTCTGCACGCAAAGTTATGCATATGGGTACATCCCTCAGAGGACAGGAGTGGTGATGACGGGCCGATACGGCACCGCCCTCGTGGGCATCCGCCGCCTCCTGGCCCGCATGGCCCGCATCCGCCGCCGCTTCGCGGAAATGGCCACCGCCCGGACCCTGCGGGCGTTCTGGCGGGCGGTCGGCGTCGCCAGCGCGGACATGCTGAACCTCGGCCCACTGTCCTTCCAGGTCCCCCTGCGCCAGATCGAGCAAGTGGAGCTGCGCGCGTTAGCCTCCCTGCATACGCATCGGGCCGTGAGCCCCGAGGCGGGCAGGGCTCGCTTCAGACGGGCCCTGCACCTCCTCATCACACGTTGCATGGCGCTGTTCACGCGCCACCTCGCCCTCTCGAACCCCGCGGCCCTGCGCCGCAGTGCTCCGGGAGTCTGAATACCGGCCTGACCTGACGTCAGGCACCTCCAGGCCCCTGCCCTTCGGCTGACCCGAACCGGCAGGGGCTTCTCCATGCCCCGACGCGGCCACCAGTGCCGGCCGGGGCTTTGCCATGCCCTGGCGCGACCGCCGCGCGGCGATACCGCACGCCCATCTATATGTCCTGTACATGCCAAGGAACCTCCATGTCCACGCCCTGCATCACCCCTGCCCTGATCCGCCAGGCCCAGACCCCCAAGCCGCTGCCCGCCCTCACCGGCATGGGCAGGCTCGACCGGGGCCGGGTGGCCACCGAGGAGATCCTGAACGGACTTGAGGGCATCGCCCGGTCCGTCTCCCGCAAGCGGGCCCAGCAGATGGAAGGCGACAGCCACCAGGCCGCCCAGGACATCGCCCAGGAGATGCGGCTGAGCTTCTGGCGCGCCATCCACGCGTGGGACACCGACGCCGACAACACCGCGCAGTTCACCACCTACGCGTTCCAGCGGGCCAAGCTCGACGGCCGCGCCGCCGCCACCCGCGAGATCGCCCCCGGGGTGACACGCGACTCCGCCACGGTGTTCATGGGCGCCCTCCAGCGCAACGGAGGATGCTTCACCGCGGCTAAGGAGGAGGTGGTGACCGGGCTGGACGCCAAACGCCGGCTCTCGCCCGAGCACGCCGACATCGTCGCCGCCGCCTTCACCCGCCCCCTGCCGATCGCCGGTGTCACGGAAGGCGCGCTCGAAGCCTCCACCGCGCAGGACCCGGACCGCCTGGTCGAGTACACCGATCTCGGCACCACCCCCCGCACCGCCCGCCTGCACATGGCCGTCAAGGACGGCCGGCCCGTCGTCGCCGCCGCGACCACCGAAGGCTGGTGCACCGACCTCCAGCCCTCCCTGGCCCACAACCCCCTCGCGATCTCCCGAGACGCCGTGCGCTGCAAGGGCGTTCGCGTCACCGGCACCAAGCGCGGCAAGCACGCCACCGGAGCGATCATCGACCACGCCGCCGACGCCGAGACCTCCGCCCGCTTCACCACCGCCGCCCGCATCAAGGCCGCCGAACTGCTGGCCGGCATGTCGCCCACCGAAGTCGCCGTCGCACGTCTCGCCTTCGGCTTCGACGGCAACCCCCCGATGCTCACCGACGCCGGGAAGCTCGACGCCACCGCGATAGCCGAGGCCCTGGGCAAGACCCCCGGCACGGTCAAGGCCACCTGGTCTCGCGCCCGCAAGAAGCTCCGGGCCACCGCGTGAGCTGCACTGTTAACCACCCCGGCTCAAGCCTTCCGAACCCCACGGAAAGGCCCTCGTGATGAAGAACCCGGTCGGCACCTTCTCCCTGCGCGGCGGCGCGACCCTGCACGTCACCCCCGACGACGGCGACGGCTACCGCCTGGAGATCACCCACGACGGCCAGAGCGTCCGCTACGACGGCGGGCACTCCGCCCGCGAAGTCCAGGCGTTCCTGGCCCTGTTCACCTAGAAGACGGAGAGAGACCCCGATGACAACCGCAACCGAGACCGTACGCCCGGACGAGCAGCGCTTCCCCTGCAAGTACGACGGCCCCCGGGACTACGCCCGCACCCACGTGGACGGCGAAGGCGACGTCGGCCTACTCGTCCACTGCGGCGAGACCACCGCCTCCATCTACCTGAACCCGGAGGTCGCCGAATCGCTGGGCAACGCCCTGGTCCAGTCGGCCACGCAGTCCCGCACGATCGCCCAGGAGATCGCGCGCGTCCGCCAGGAGGAAGCCGAGGCCGCCCTGCGCCTCGGTGAGATGGAGGCCGCCCGCCAGGCCGAGGAGGCCCGCCAGGCGGGACTGCCCTACCTCGCGGCCGGCGGCTCCACCTCGCCCGCCGCCCTCCCGCAGCCGGTCCTGGCCGACATGCTCACCGCCCCTCAGTCGGCCGTCCCCGAGATACCGGCGTACCCGCCGACCTTCGCGGACGTGATGCTGCCGCAGCCCGGCACCGAAGAGCGCGAGCGCGCGTTCCTGCGCGCCTCCGAACTCCTCGGACCGGACGCCGGGGTCGCCTCCAAAATCGCCATGGCCAACTACCTCCTCAAGGGAGCGGCATGACCCTCCCCGTGATCCACGCCGTCGTCCACCAGGCTGCCCGCGCCTACGAAGCCCGCACCCCCGCAGGCGAACGCGTCATCGTCATCGAGACCGAGCACACCCTGCCCGGCCAGATCACCCGATCAGTCCTCCCCCTTCCGGAGCACGTAGCGCTCGACCTCGCCACCGACATCGAGTCCGTCGGCTGGTGACACCTACCCGACCCACGCCAAGGCCCCCGGCCGGCACTGTTCGCACAGTGCTGACCGGGGGCCTTTTCTGCGTTTCAGGACTCGCCCGCCCCGGGCTTCTCGTCCTTCTCCTTCTTTGGCGGCTTCCACCCGCGTGGCTTCGCCCACTCGATGACGATCCGCTGCGGTGTCACGCGCTGGCCGGAGTAGTCGGCTTTCCGGATGAAGACCTTGTCGATGGCCAGCCGCAAGAGCTGACCTCGGAAGGTGTCGTCAGAGGAGTCCCACAGCTCCGCGCAGCGGTCGGGGTCGGTGAGGACGGAGACGTCGCCGGTCGGCTGAGCCACCTTCTCCCATTCCTTCTGCGCCGTCTCCACATCGGACACTGATGCCCGCCGTTGCTTGACGAACGTGGTCTCGCCGTCGCGACCGGGATAGGCTCCAGCGGCGTTCAAGCGGTCGAGCCGGGCGACCGCCTCCTGGGCGACCTTGAGCTGGCCCCGAGCATCGGCCTCAGCCTTGCTCTCTGTCGGGTGAGAGAGCGCAACCCAGCGCTCACCTACAGCCAGCATGGTCGGGTCCAGCGGGTCCTCCGCTGCCAGGCGCTTCTTCCATGCGGCGAGCACGACGCGCAGCACGCCATCGCGTGTAGCGGTGCACGGTTCCTCGCAGGGAATCCCCGCGAGGTTTGCGGCGCACCGGAAGGCATTCCCGTTAGACGTTGCACGGTGCCCCGTCTTCTCGACAAAGCCACCCCCAGCGCACCAGGTGAGGCCGGCGACGGGGTTGTTCTCGGCAGGAGCCTGGTCCTCTGCCCGATCAGTGCCGAAGCCCGCTGGCCGCTCGACTCCGGCGGCTGTCCGGCGGTGCTTATCCCAGACTGCCTGCGGGATGCCGTCGAAGCCCTTGGCGAAGACCCGCACCTTCTTCCCCCTGGCGTTGAGGTAGACCACGGGCGCACCCTTGACGGTCACCACTTGCCAGCCCAGGTAGACAGGATTCCGGAGGATCTTGCCAACAGTGGTCGCCCGCCAGGGCCCGCCGCGAGGTGCGGTGAACCCGTCTGCGGTCAGCCCGGCCGCGATCTTCCGCTGCGACTTCCCTTGGGCCGCCTCGTTGTGGATGCGCTCAACGACCGGCCACCACTTGTCGCCCTTGAGCTTCCGCTTCTTTGTGACCTTGAGCCCGTACGGCACGGTGGCGAGCCACTTGCCCGCGTCGCGCTGTTCGGCCTTGGTGTCCCGTACCTTCTCGGACAGGACGCGGCTGTATTCACGGTCGCGCTCGGCGTCTTCAATGATCCGGCGACGGTCCTCGGGACGCTCGGTGTCGAGGCCGTTGATATCGAAGACCAGCCGCTTGCCGGGGCTGTCCAGGATCTTCAGCACGTCGCCCGCGCCCTTGCGGCTGTACCGCGAGGAGTCGTAGGCCCAGAGGCAGTGCGATTCACCTTCGAGCAGCGCGTGAACCGCATCATCGAAGTCCGGCCGCTTCACGCCCGGCTTGTAGGCGGACAGGTTCTCGCGGTAGATCCGGCGGATCGTGTAGCCGTTGCGCTTACCCCAGGCGCGGCCCCGGGTCTCCTGGGACTTCAGGGACAGGATGTCGCGGGCTGCCGTCCCTCGGACGATCTGCGACTTCCGCAGGAGAAGGTCCAGGTAGCGGACCTGATCGTCTGCCGTGCGCGCCATGCTCTCACTCTCCGGTCAGCGGCGCGCACCCGCACCCGGGGAGGTGGCAGTCTGGTTACGCGCTCTGGAGGGCGTAGGCGTCCAGCTTGTTGTAGAGCCCGATGCCGCGGCCCTCCTGCCGCAGGTAGAGCAGGTACCCGCCGGCCTCGCTGATCCGCTCCACCGACTCGCGCAGCTGCGGCCCGCAGTCGCAGCGGTCCGAGCCGAAGACGTCGCCGGTCAGGCACTCGGAGTGCAGTCGCACCAGGGGCGTGCCGCCCTCGGGGACCGTGCCGAGCGCGAGCGCCAGGTGCTCGGCGCCGTCGGTGAGGCCGTGGAAGGTGGAGACCTCCGCGTCGGCGCGGTAGCCGTCGGGGAAGGTCAGCGGGATGCGCACACGCGAGCGCACCGTGGCGGCGCCGGGCTGCGGCATGGGTGGGCCTCCGTGGATCGGGGGTGGGCCGGGCCGGTTCGGCGCGGACCGGGGTGGACGCGGTCGGACCCGGACGGGTCGTGGTGCGTCGGAGGTCGACCGTACTAGGTAGTTCCAATTTGAACAACTGGCGGCCGCTGGGGCCCGGCTCGACCACCGGGGCGCACAACACCCCATCAGCCCCGGCTGTTCCCACCAGGGCTTCCAGCATGTGGATGGTGCGGGACCCGCGGTGTGGACACTGCGAGACTGGCGCCGTTTCCTGGGCACGTCCCTCAGGCCCGTCGGGACACTGCGCACGCCCATCGACGACCACGGAAGGGTCCTGAAGATGTCGACGACCCCTGCCACCCCCCACACCTCCGCCCCGGGCTCCTTCGAAGCCGAGCAGCGCGCGATAGAGGCGCTCTACGCGGACGTGGTCCGCCGCAACCGGGGCGAGGACGAGTTCCACCAGGCCGTCCACGAGGTGCTGGAGACCCTGGCGCCGGTGCTCGCCCACCGCCCCGAACTCCTCGACGCCCGGATCATCGAGCGGATCTGCGAGCCCGAGCGGCAGCTCATGTTCCGGGTGCCGTGGACGGACGACTCCGGTGACATCCACGTCAACCGCGGCTTCCGGGTGGAGTTCAGCAGCGCCCTCGGCCCGTACAAGGGCGGGCTGCGCTTCCACCCCTCGGTGAACCTCGGGATCGTCAAGTTCCTCGGTTTCGAGCAGATCTTCAAGAACGCGCTCACCGGCCTGCCCATCGGCGGCGGCAAGGGCGGCTCCGACTTCGACCCCAAGGGCCGTTCGGACGCCGAGATCATGCGGTTCTGTCAGTCCTTCATGACCGAGCTGTACCGCCACCTCGGCGAGTACACGGACGTGCCGGCCGGGGACATCGGCGTCGGCGGCCGGGAGATCGGCTACCTCTTCGGCCAGTACAAGCGGATCACCAACCGGTACGAGAGCGGCGTGCTCACCGGGAAGGGCCTCGGCTGGGGCGGTGCGCAGGTCCGTACCGAGGCCACCGGCTACGGCTGCGTCATGTTCACCTCCGAGATGCTGCACAGCCGCGGCGAGAGCCTGGACGGGCGCCGGGTGGTCGTCTCCGGCTCCGGCAACGTCGCCGTCTACGCCATCGAGAAGGCGCAGCAGCTCGGCGCGACCGTGCTCACCTGCTCCGACTCCTCCGGCTACGTGGTGGACGAGAAGGGCATCGACCTCGACCTGCTCAAGGAGGTCAAGGAGGTCCGGCGCGGCCGGGTCTCCGACTACGCCCGACTGCGCGGCGGCCACGTCCGGTTCGTCGAGGGCCCGGGCGTGTGGGGCGTGCCCTGTGACGTCGCGCTGCCCTGTGCCACCCAGAACGAGCTGGTCGAGGCCGACGCGCTGGCGCTGGTGCGCAACGGGGTGCTGGCCGTCGCCGAGGGCGCGAACATGCCCACCACCCCGGAGGCGGTGCGGGTGTTCCAGGAGGCCGGGGTGGCCTTCGGTCCGGGCAAGGCGGCGAACGCGGGCGGCGTCGCGACCAGCGCCCTGGAGATGCAGCAGAACGCCTCGCGCGACTCCTGGACCTTCGAGCACACCGAGGAGCGGCTGGCCGGGATCATGAAGCACGTCCACGACTCCTGCTTCACCACCGCCGAGCGCTACGGCCACCCGGGCAACTACGTGGTCGGCGCGAACATCGCCGGCTTCGAGCTGGTCGCGGACGCGATGCTGGCCCAGGGCCTGATCTGAGCCGCTGACGGCCGTCGCCCGGCGATCGGTCAGGCACCAGGCACCAGGCACCAGGTACCAGGCACCCGGCGATCGGAGCCCGGCACCCGACCGGAGCGGGCACCGATTGTCGGGTGCGGCAGGGTGGGTCCTTCCTACGGTGAAGGTCAGCAAGGGAAGGACGGGGTTGGCGTGCTGGAGCACCTGAACCGGGCGATGGACCGGATCGAACACGACCTGGACCGCGAGGTCGACGTGGCCGAGCTGGCGCGGATCGCGATGACGTCGGAGTACCACTTCCGGCGGCTGTTCTCGATGCTCGCCGGGATGCCGCTGTCGGAGTACGTCCGGCGTCGGCGGCTGACCGTCGCCGGGGCCGAAGTCCTGGACGGCGAGCGGACGTTGCTCGACATCGCGGTCCGGTACGGGTACTCCTCGGGGGAGGCGTTCGCCCGGGCGTTCCGGGCCATGCACGGAGTCGGGCCGGGCGAGGCCCGGCGCGACGGCGCGGTGCTCGTCTCCCAGCCCCGGATGTCCTTCCGACTCATCGTGGAGGGAAGCAGCAGTATGGAATACCGGATCGTCGAGAAGCCGGACTTCCGGGTCGTCGGCAGGAAGGCCAGGGTCACCCTGATCTACCTGGGGATCAACCCGGGGATCGCCGAGTTCATCAAGGGCCTCGGCAAGGAGACGGTCGAACGGATCGCGGAGCTGTCCGGGGACGACCCGGCCGGGATCCTGTCGGTGAGCGACGACTTCTCGCCGAACCGCGAGGAGGGCTCCGAACTCGACTACTGGCACGCGGTGGTGGCGCGCGACGGGGCCGCCGTCCCGGCGGACCTGGATGTGCTCGACGTCCCGGCCGGCACCTGGGCGGTGTTCACCAACTCCGGGCCGTTCCCGCAGGCCCTGCAGGAGATGTGGGCGGACGTGGCCGGCCAGTGGTTCCCGTCCAACCCGTACGAGGCCCGGCCGGGTCCGGAGATCCTGCGGGTCAGCCCGGTTCCGGGCACGGCCGACGCCGAGGCGGAGCTGTGGATCCCGGTGGCGAGGGCCGTGCGCGGCTGACGGGCGAAGGCTGACAGCCGACAGCTAACGGATAACAGCGAACAGATAACAGATGACAGCTGACAGATTTCGAAATCTGTCAGCTGTCATCTGTCATGTGTTCGCCCGCCCGCCTCGCCGCCCGTTCGGCCCACCCCGCCCGCCAAGCTCCGCCCCGCCCCGCATGCTGGGCCTGGAGGTGCGGGGGCCGAGGCGCCGAAAACCCGGGAGTTCCCGAGCAAGCTGCGAGGACAGACGCCATGAAGCAGACCTCCGTGACCACCAACGCCCCCTGCTGGACCGAGCTGGGCACCTCCGATCCGGCCGCCGCCCGGGCCTTCTACACCGAGCTCTTCGGCTGGCAGGCGGACGACACGGCCCGCCCCGGGGAGGGCGACTACACCCAGATGCTGGTCCGGGGCGTCCCGGCCGCCGCCATCACCCCGCGCTACGCCCCGCAGCAGCCGATCGCGTGGACGGTCTGCATCGCGGTCGCCGACGCCGACGCCACCGCCGCGAGGATCAAGGAGTGCGGCGGCCTGGTCCGGAAGGACCCCGGCGACGTCTTCGACTTCGGCCGGTTCTCGGTGGCCGCCGACCCGTCCGGCGCGGTGTTCATCCTCTGGCAGGCCCGCGCCTTCCGGGGCGCCGGGGTGTTCAACGAGCCCGGTGCGCTCGGCTGGGTGGAACTGCTCACCCGCGACCCGTCCGGCGCGCTCGCCTTCTACCCGGAGGTCTTCGGCTGGTCCGTCGCCCCGTCCGAGCACTACCCCCAGTGGGGCCTGGATGGACGGGACTTCGGCGGCATGCTGACGATGGACGACCGCTTCCCGTCCGAGGCGCCGCCGCACTGGCTGCCGTACTTCGCGGCCGCCGACGTGGACGGCACCGTCGGCCGGGCGGTGGCGCTCGGCGGGGACGTGCTGACGCCCGCTACCGGCATGCCGGGCGGCCGGCGGATCGCGGTGCTGCGCGACCCCCAGGGCGCCGCGTTCGGCGTCTACACCGCCGGCACCGAGGGCTGACCGGCACGCCGCAGGGCGCGCGAGCGCCGCCACCCGGCGACGCCCGCGCCCGCCGCCCCCGCCGTGACCAGCAGCGCCCCCAGCGGCACCACGTCGCCGATCCGGTCGTACCAGGTCAGCGTCCCGGGCGCGGTGAGCGGCAGTCGGACGGTCAGCACGCCGGTGCCGTCGGTGCCGAGCCGGGCGAGCTCCCGGCCCTGGGCGTCGAAGGCGGCCGAGACCCCGGTCAGCGAGGCCTGGACGGCCGGTCGGCCGGTCTCGGCGGCCCGGATCGCGGCCAGCGAGACGTGTTGCTCGGGCGCCCAGGTGCGCTGGAAGGTCGAGGTCGAGGACTGGTAGACCAGCACCCGGGCGCCGTCCCGGGCGGCGGTGCGGGCCATGTCGGGGAAGGCCGACTCGAAGCAGATCAGCGCCCCGACCGGCAGCGGCGCGCCCGCCCGGTCGGTGGCGGGCAGGACGTGGAAGGACGTGCCGGGCGCCCGGTTCTCGCCCGCGGCCCGGCTGACCCCGGCGATCCAGCCGAGCACCGGCCGCAGCGGGATGTACTCGCCGAACGGCACCAGCCGGATCTTGCGGTAGCGGTCCACCACGCCGGCGGGGGAGACCAGCACCGCGTCCTTGGAGATCCGCCCGTCCGCCTTGCGCGCGTCCTCCCCGGCGACGACCTCGGCGCCGGTGGTCGCGGCGAGCCGGCGCAGGGTGTCCAGCGCGGCCGGGTCGCGGTCCAGGTCGGCGGTGGTGCTGCTCTCGCCCCACACGACCAGGTCCACCGGCTGTCCGACCAGTCCGGCCGTGATCCGCGCGCTCGCCTCGAAGCGGGCCTGGGGGTCCTCCACGATGCCGGGCTGGACCAGTGCCACGGTCACGGCCCCGTCCGCGGTGGGTGCCTCGCGCAGCGCGAACAGCAGCGGACCGGAGGCCAGGACCAGCACGACGGTCCCGGCCGCGACGGCCCGCGGCCGCCGGTGCACCGCGGTCAGCGCGATCAGCGCCCCGGTGTTCACCGCCGCCACCGCCGCGCTGACCAGCCAGATCCCGCCGGCCGAGGCCAGCCCGAGGACCGCCGGGTGCTGCCACTGGGTGGCGCCGAGCAGCGCCCACGGCCCGCCGAGCGCGGGCCAGGACCGCGCGTACTCGGTCGTCACCCAGACGGCCGGTACGACCAGCAGTGCGAGCAGGGCCCGACGGGCGGTCAGCCGGGGGTGCAGCAGCCGGTGCACGGTGTACCCGACGGCGCTCTGGAGCGCCCCGAACAGCACCGCGATCACCGGCAGCCCCGGCCCGACGGACGGGACCAGCCAGTACATCGCGGTCAGGATGAACCCCGCGCCGAACCACCAGCCGCGCACCGCCGCCTCCCGGCCCGACGGCGCCCGCTGCATCAGCAGCAGTCCGGGGACGAGCGCGACCCAGGCCAGCCAGGCCTGTCCGGGCGCGGGGAAGGCGAGCACCGGAACCGCTCCGGCCGCCAGCGCACCGGTTCGCGCGCGGTACCGGTGCGGCGCGTGCGGCTCCCGTTCCTTGGCGGCGGTCGTGCGCAGGGTCGGGCTGGCGGGAGCGGAGCGACGCGACATGACCCGTATTGTCCGCTTGACGGGCGTACACCACCAGTACGCCGTTCAGCCGAACGGGTGACAAGAGCCCCATGTTCGGAACCAGTGGTCCCGGCCGTACCAGTGGCCTTGCCAGAACGGGCGATCGGAGGGGTGGCCCCAAGGAGGAGCGGCCCCGAGGAGGGCTGCCCCAAGGAAGTGCGGCCCCGAGGGGGCCCGCCCCTCCGATCACCGTGCGCGGCCTACTCCTCGCCGCCCTCCAGGTCCCCCTCGGTCTCCAGGAACGCGGCCTGCAGCTGCTCGATCAGCTCCGGGTCCGGCTGCTCCCACAGCCCGCGGCTCGCCGCCTCCAGCAGCCGCTCGCTGATCCCGTGCAGCGCCCACGGGTTGGCGCCCGCGAGGAACTCCCGGTTGACCGGGTCGAGGACGTACTCCTGGGTCAGCTTCTCGTACATCCAGTCCGCGACCACGCCCGTGGTGGCGTCGTAGCCGAACAGGTAGTCCACCGTCGCGGCCATCTCGAAGGCGCCCTTGTAGCCGTGGCGGCGCATCGCCTCGATCCAGCGCGGGTTGACCACCCGGGCGCGGAAGACCCGGGCGGCCTCCTCGGTCAGGGTGCGGGTGCGGACCGTCTCCGGCCGGGTCGAGTCGCCGATGTAGGCGGTCGGCGCCTTGCCGGTGAGGGCCCGTACGGTGGCCACCATGCCGCCGTGGTACTGGAAGTAGTCGTCCGAGTCGGCGATGTCGTGCTCGCGGGTGTCGGTGTTCTTCGCGGCGACGGTGATCCGCTTGTACGCGGTCTCCATCTCCTCGCGGGCCGGGCGGCCGTCCAGCCCGCGGCCGTACGCGTAGCCGCCCCAGACCGTGTACACCTCGGCCAGGTCGGCGTCGGTGCGCCAGTCCCGGCTGTCGATCAGCTGGAGCAGGCCCGCGCCGTAGGTGCCCGGGCGGGAGCCGAAGACGCGGACGGTGGCCTTGCGCTCGTCGCCGTGCACGGCGAGGTCGGCCTGGACGTGGGCGCGCACGTAGTTCGACTCCGGGGCCTCCTCCTGGGCGGCGGCCAGGCGCACCGCGTCGTCCAGCAGGGCGACCACGTGCGGGAAGGCGTCCCGGAAGAAGCCGGAGATGCGCAGCGTGACGTCGATGCGCGGGCGGCCCAGCTCGTCCAGCGGGATCGGCTCCAGGCCGGTGACCCGGCGCGAGGCGTCGTCCCAGACCGGGCGGACGCCGAGCAGGGCGAAGGCCTCGGCGATGTCGTCGCCGGCGGTGCGCATCGCGCTGGTGCCCCAGAGCGAGAGCCCGACCGAGGGCGGGTACGCGCCGTCGTTGTCCGAGCGGTAGCGCTCGACCAGCGAGGAGGCGAGCGCCTGGCCGGTCTCCCAGGCGAGCTTGCTGGGGACGGCCTTCGGGTCGACGGAGTAGAAGTTGCGGCCGGTGGGCAGCACGTTGACCAGGCCGCGCAGCGGCGAGCCGGACGGGCCGGCCGGGACGAAGCCGCCCTGGAGCGCGTGCAGCACGGCGTCCAGCTCGTCGGTGGTGGCCGCGAGCCGCGGCACCACCTGGGCGGCGGCGAAGTCCAGCACCGCGCGGACGGCCTCCTGGACGGCCTCCGGCAGTTCGGCGGTCACCTTCTCGACCGCCTCGGGCGCCCAGTCCTCCGCCTCCATCGCCTCGACCAGGGCGCGGGCCCGGGCCTCGGCCGCGTCGGTGGCGCCCAGGGTCAGCGCCGCCTCGTCCAGGCCGAGCGCCTCGCGCAGGCCGGGCAGGGCGCTGACGCCGCCCCAGATCTGCCGGGCGCGCAGGATGGCGAGCACGATGTTGACCCGGTCGGTGCCGGTCGGCGCCTGGCCGAGGACGTGCAGACCGTCACGGATCTGGGCGTCCTTGACCTCGCAGAGCCAGCCGTCGACGTGCAGCAGGAAGTCGTCGAAGCCGTCGTCCTCGGGGCGCTCGTCCAGGCCGAGGTCGTGGTCGAGCCGGGCGGCCTGGATCAGGGTCCAGATCTGGGCGCGGATCGCCGGCAGCTTGGCCGGGTCCATCGCGGCGATGTTGGAGTGCTCGTCCAGCAGCTGCTCCAGGCGCGCGATGTCGCCGTAGGAGTCGGCGCGGGCCATCGGCGGGACGAGGTGGTCGACGAGCGTGGCGTGGGCGCGGCGCTTGGCCTGGGTGCCCTCGCCCGGGTCGTTGACCAGGAAGGGGTAGACCAGCGGCAGGTCGCCGAGGACGGCGTCCGGGCCGCACTCCGCGGACAGCGCGGCGGTCTTGCCCGGCAGCCACTCCAGGTTGCCGTGCTTGCCGAGGTGGATCACCGCGTGGGCGCCGAAGCCGCCGTCCTCCTGGGCGGCCTGGATCCAGCGGTAGGCGGCCAGGTAGTGGTGGCTCGGCGGCAGGTCGGGGTCGTGGTAGATGGCGACCGGGTTCTCGCCGAAGCCGCGCGGCGGCTGGATCAGCACGAGCAGGTTCCCGGAGCGGATCGCGGCCAGCACGATGTCGCCGTCCGGGTTCTGCGAGCGGTCGACGTACAGCTCGCCGGGGGCCGGGCCCCAGTGCTCCTCGACCTGCTCGCGCAGGCCCTGCGGGAGGGTGGCGTACCAGCGGCGGTAGTCGGCGGCGGGGATGCGGACCGGGTTGCGGGCCAGCTGCTCCTCGGTGAGCCAGTCCTGGTCGTAGCCGCCGGCCGCGATCAGGGCGTGGATCAGCGGGTCGCCCTCGTGGCCGCCCTCGCCGTCGTCGAACGCGGGGAGGTCGTCCCCGAGGTCCATGCCCTCCGCGCGCAGCCGCTCCAGCAGCCGCACCGCGCTGGCCGGGGTGTCCAGGCCGACGGCGTTGCCGACCCGGGCGTGCTTGGTCGGGTACGCGGACAGCACCAGGGCGAGGCGGCGCTCGGCGGCCGGGACGTGCCGCAGCCGGGCGTGCTTGACGGCGGTGCCGGCGACGCGGGCGGCGCGCTCCGGGTCGGCGGCGTAGACGGTCAGGCCGTCCTCGTCCAGCTCCTTGAAGGAGAACGGGACGGTGATCAGGCGGCCGTCGAACTCCGGGACGGCGATCTGGGTGGCGGTGTCCAGCGGGGACAGGCCGTCGTCGCTGGCCTCCCACTGGGCGCGCGACCAGGTGAGGCAGAGCGCCTGGAGGATCGGGCGGTCGAGCGCGGCCAGCGCGCCCGCGTCCCAGGCCTCCTCGTCCCCGCCGGCCTGGGCGTCGGCCGGGCGGGTGCCGCCGGCGGCGAGCACGGTGGTGACGATCGCGTCCGCCTCGCCGAGCGCGGCCAGCAGCTCGGGCTCGGCGCCGCGCAGCGAGGCGCAGTAGTAGGCCCTGGCCCGGGCGCCCTGGTCCTCGACGGCCCGGCAGAGCGTCTCCACGAAGGCGGTGTTGCCGCTCATGTGGTGGGCGCGGTAGTAGAGCACCGCCACCGTCGGACCCTCGGACGTACGGGCCTCGCGCTCCAGCGGGCCCCAGGCCGGGGCGGAGGCGGGCGGGGCGAAGCCGTGGCCGGTCAGCAGCACGGTGTCGGAGAGGAAGGCACCCAGCTCGGCCAGGTTGGCGGCGCCGCCGTGGGCCAGGTAGGCGTGCGCCTCGGCGGCGATGCCGGCCGGGACGGTGGACAGCTCCATCAGCTGGGCGTCGGGGGCCTGCTCGCCCGTCAGCACCACCACCGGGCGGGGGCCGGCCAGCAGCGCGTCCAGGCCCTCCTGCCAGGCGCGGCGCCCGCCGAGCAGGCGGACCACGACGAGCTCGGTGCCCTCCAGCAGCGCGGGCAGGTCCTCGGGGGTGAGCCGGGCCGGGTTGCCGAGGCGGTAGCGCACCGGCCCCTCGGAGGCGCGGGCGCTGAGCAGGTCGGTGTCGGACGTCGACAGCAGCAGGATCATGTGAAGGCCCTCCCGGCCTCGTCGGTGGCCGGGGTGGCCGGGATCTGGGCCGGGGCGGCCGCTGGGGTGGCACGGACGGCCGCGCGGTCGACCGGGGTGGTCGCGGCGCGGGCCGGGGCGGTCGCACGGTCGACCGGGGTGGTCGTGGCGGCGGCCGGAACGGGCATGACGGCGGTCGGGACAGCCGCGGTGGCGGTCGGGACGGCCGTGGTGGCGGCCGGGGACGCGGGCGCGGGCATGCGACAGCGCTGGAACATTTCTGCCTTCCTCGGGGTCCGCGCCCCGGGCCGGTGGAGGACGGCAGGAGTTCCTGGCTCCCGCGGCCGACCGGTCTACCGGTGAACCGCGGTCACAGTGGCGGGACCGCACCGGGTTCGCACCGGTTTCCTCCCCTGCGCCGTCGCTGGCGTGCGGACGGTCCGTGAGGGACCGCCCGCCAGCATCGTACGGGGTGCGGCTGACCTGGGGGAGGGTGAGCTTTCGGACGTCCGGCCGACGGGGCTCGGATGTCCGGCGGACGGGGGCTCGGGGTGTCCGGCAGGTGCGGCGGGGGCGGGGCCGGGGTGTGATGCAGCGGACGGAGGCAAGCGATCGGATCATCTGTATGCTCGCCGCCATGCCACCGACACCCGACGCCACCGCGCCGGGCGCCGCAGGACCCGACCGGGAGGTGCCCGACCGGGGGCGTGCGGACGCCTGTCCCGGAGCGCTTCGTCTGCATACGGCCGACGATGGCGCCCTCGCCCGGATCCGCCTGCCCGGCGGCCTGCTGACGGACCGTCAGGCTCTCGCGCTGGCCGAGGCCGCCGAGGCCCTCGGCGACGGCGAGCTGGAGACCACCTCGCGCGGCAACGTCCAGCTGCGCGGCCTGGCCCCGCACTGCGCGGCCGAGCTCGCCGACCGGCTGCGCGCCGTCGGGCTGCTGCCCTCGGACACCCACGAGCGGGTCCGCAACATCGTCGCCTCGCCGACGGCCGGACTGGACACCACTGCCGAGGGAGCCGTCGGCAACGCCGATGTGCAGTCCTGGGTACGGGAGTTGGACGCGCGGCTGTGCGCCGCCGACTGGGCGGCCGGGCTGTCCGGCAAGTTCCTGTTCGCACTGGACGACGGGCGGGGCGACGTCGCCGCGCTCGACGCCGATGTGACATTGGTCGCAGGCCCGGACGGCACGCGGCTGCTGCGCCTCGGACGCGACGGACGCGGACACCCGGTCGAGGCCGGGCGGGAGGTCACGGCCGTGCTGGACGCGGCCCGCTCCTTCCTGGCGGCGCTGCGGACGCATGGGCGCAAGGCCTGGCACCTGCGCGAGGTCCCCGAACTGCTGCCGGCCGGCACGGTGCCGCTGCCCGCCTTCGCCGGCAGCGCGCCCGCCGTCGGCGCGCTGCGCGGCGGGCTCTCGGTGGGGCTGCGGTTCGGCCGGGCGAGCGCCGGGCAGTGGCGGACGCTGGTCGCCGCCTCGGCCGGTGAGCTGCGGCTGACCCCCTGGCGCGGGGCGGTGCTGCCCGGCGCCCCGGCCGACCGGCTGCCAGGGCTCGCCGCGGCCGGCTTCCGCACCGAGCCCGGCTCGGCCTGGGAGCGGGCCACCGCCTGCACCGGGCTGCCGGGCTGCGCCAAGTCGCTGGCCGACGTCCGTACGGACGCGGCTCGGGCGCTGGACGCCGGTGCCGCGGTGAGGACCGGTGCCGGCCCCGATGGTCTGCTGCCCGTCCACTGGTCGGGCTGTGAACGGCGCTGCGGCCATCCGGCCGGGCGGTGGGTGGACGTGCTCGCCACGGGGCGCGGCTACCGGGTGACGGTGAACGGGGCGAACGCCGACGTGCCGGGGCCCGATGCGGCGAAGGCCCATGAGATGAACGCCGTTGTGACGAACGCCGTTGTGACGAACGAGGAGATGGCCGAGGCGGTCGCCGAGGCCAGGAGGACCACGAAGTGATCGAGTACGAGAAGGACGGCGCGTCCATCTACCGCCAGTCCTTTGCCACCATCCGCGCGGAGGCCGATCTGGCCGCCCTCCCGGCGTACGTCTCCCAGGTCGCGGTGCGGATGATCCACGCCTGCGGGATGGTCGACCTGGTCGAGGACCTGGTGTACTCGCCCGGTGTGGTCGCCTCCGCGCGCGCCGCGCTGCACGCGGGTGCGCCCATCCTCTGCGACGTCAACATGGTCGCGAGCGGCGTCACCCGTCGGCGGCTGCCGGCCGACAACGAGGTGATCTGCACCCTCACCGACCCCTCGGTGCCCGAACTCGCCCGCACGATGGGCAACACCCGCAGCGCCGCGGCCATGGAGCTGTGGCTGCCCCGGCTGGAGGGCGCGGTGGTCGCCGTCGGCAACGCCCCGACCTCGCTGTTCCGGCTGCTGGAGATGATCGAGGCGGGCGCACCGCGACCGGCCGCGGTGATCGGCGTCCCGGTCGGCTTCATCGGCGCCGCCGAGTCCAAGCAGGCCCTGGCCGAGCACCCGTCCGGCCTGGAGCACCTGGTGGTGCGCGGTCGGCGCGGCGGCAGCGCGATGGCCGCCGCCGCCATCAACGCGATTGCGAGCGAAGAAGAGTGACGGACCCTCAGATCACCACGGGTCGGCTGTACGGCGTCGGGCTCGGCCCGGGCGACCCGTCGCTGGTGACCGTCCGCGCCGCCGAACTCATCGGCAAGGCCGACGTGGTGGCCTACCACAGCGCCCGGCACGGCCGGTCCATCGCACGGTCGATCGCCGAACGGTATCTGACGGACGGTCAGATCGAGGAGAAGCTGGTCTACCCGCTCACCGTCGAGACCACCGACCATCCGGGCGGCTACCGCGGCGCGTTGGACGACTTCTACGAGGAGGCCGCCGCCCGGCTGGCCGCCCACCTGGACGCCGGGCGCGACGTGGTCGTCCTCGCCGAGGGCGACCCGCTCTTCTACGGCTCCTACCAGCACATGCACAAGCGGCTCGCGCACCGCTACCCGACCGAGGTGGTGCCGGGCGTGACCTCGCTCAGCGCGGCCGCGGCCCGGCTCGGGCAGCCGCTGACCGAGGCCGAGGAGACGCTCACCGTCATCCCCGGCACGCTGCCCGAGGAGGAGCTGACGGCGCGGATCGCGGCCGCCGACTCGGCCGTGATCATGAAGCTGGGGCGCACCTTCCCGACCGTCCGCCGGGCCCTGGAGCGGGCCGGGCGGCTGGCGGACGCGCAGTACGTGGAGCGGGCCTTCATGGCGGGGGAGCGGATCGCGCCGCTCGCCGAGGTCGACGGCGACACGGTGCCGTACTTCTCGGTCGCGGTGCTGCCGAGCAAGGTCGCGCCGCTGGAGCCGGAGGTCCGGCTGTCGGACGGCGTCGGCAGCGTGACCGTGGTCGGCACCGGGCCGGCCGGGCCGCTCTGGCTGACCGCCGAGGCGCGCGGCGCGCTCTCCGAGGCCACCGACCTGGTCGGCTACACCACCTACCTGGACCGGGTGCCGGAGCGGCCGGGGCAGCGGCGGCACGGCTCGGACAACAAGGTGGAGTCGGAGCGCGCCGAGTTCGCCCTGGAGCTCGCCCGGCGCGGGCACCGCGTCGCGGTGGTGTCCTCGGGTGACCCGGGGGTGTTCGCGATGGCCACCGCCGTGCTGGAGGTCGCCTGCGAGGAGGCCTACCGGGACGTCCCGGTGCGGGTGCTCCCCGGGATGACCGCCGCCCACGCGGCCGCCTCCCGGGCCGGCGCCCCGCTCGGGCACGACTACGCGACGGTGTCGCTCTCGGACCGGCTCAAGCCGTGGGACGTGGTGGCGAAGCGGCTGCGGGCCGCGGCCGAGGCGGACCTGGTGCTCGCCCTGTACAACCCGGGCTCGAAGTCCCGGACCACCCAGGTCGGGCTCGCCCGGGACCTGCTGCTGGAGTACCGGGCGCCGGAGACCCCGGTGGTGATGGCCCGCGACGTCGGCGGCCCGACCGAGCGGGTGCGGATCGTCCGACTGGGCGAGCTGGACCCGGCGCTGGTCGACATGCGGACCATCCTGCTGATCGGCTCCTCGCAGACCCGGGCGGTCGAGCGGGGCGGCGGCGTGGAGGTCGTCTGGACGCCGCGGCGGTACCCGGAGGAGTGACAGGTGACAGATGACAGCGAACAGATTTCATCATCTGTTCGCTGTCATCTGTTCTCTGTTCGCTGGTATCCGTTCCCTGTTCTCCGGCTGCCGACCGCTACCGGGTCGGCTTGGTGAGCAGCAGCTCCGTGTTGTGGTCCCCGCCCGCGCCCAGCAGCGCCGCCGGGCGGCCGTTCGGGTCGTTGTACGACAGCTCGCGGTAGAGCGCCGCGAGGTTGGCGTCCGAGGTGCCGCCGAAGTCCGTCCCGTACGGGGCGGAGGACTCGATCAGCGTGGTGAACAGCGAGAGCGTGCCGTCCCCGTTGTCCGCGATCTCGATGATCCGCCCGTGCTGCGGGTAGTCGATGTGCGAGGCGGTGTTGATCTCCCAGAACGCCCGCTCCGGCACCGCGTGGCCATGCGGCGTGATCTTGTTCATGTGGGTGTGCCCGTTCACCCACGCGACCACGTTCGGGTAGCGCTGGAGCAGCGCGACCAGCTCGTTGCCGTCGTGCCGCCCCTCGAAGATGTTGCGCGGGTCCGGCAGCAGGTTGCCCATCGTGCCGCTGGTGTGGTGGCTGAAGAGCAGGATCAGCTCGTCCGTGCTCCCGCCGGTCACCTTGCGCCCGTCGGCGTCGTACCAGTGCCCGCTGTGCGCCTGCAACTGCTGCTCCAGCCAGCGCAGTTGCGCGGTGCCCAGCGAACCGTCGGCGAACCCGGCCTGGTTGGTGGTGTCCAGGCTGATGCCGACCACCTTCTCCGAGATGCGGAAGGTGTAGTAGAGCTTGCCGCTGTTCGCCATGTCCGAGGTGAAGCCGTGCCCGTACGGGCCGGCGCCGGTGACCGCCGGGTTCAGGTGGGCCTTGGCGAAATCCTTGAGCGTGAACGGCCGGCGGCGCTCGTCCGGGGTGACCTTGCGGACCAGGTCGCCACTGGCGATCAGCTTCGCCAGCAGCAGCACGGCGCCCGCCGGGTCGCGGCGCAGCGAGTCCGTCAGCTGGGCGGCCGTGGCGTCGTCGCAGCCCTCCAGCTTGTACTGGCCGGTGTACAGGTCGTTCAGCAGCCCGAGGTCCGGCAGCGAGCCCTCGATGCTGTCGTCGTGGTTGCCGACCGTGGTGTACCAGGGCGTGCGCAGGCCCGGCGCGTCGAAGGGGCGGCCGGCGGCGGACAGGAAGCCGGCTATCTGCGGGAAGCCCTTCGCCTTGTAGCCGTCGTTGTAGGAGAGTTCGGGGTTCCAGTAGGCGGCGTTGCCGGAGTTCTGCACGCCCTCGTAGCGGCTGAGGTCACCGGTGTTCTGGGCCAGCCGTCCACCGCCCATGACCTTGAGGTACCAGTCGAGTTCGGCGAGCTCGTGGTTGTCGGTGTTGTCGCCGGTGGCCATCACCATGCTGAACGGCATCCCGGTGTAGGGGCCGCCGGCGAGCGAGTTGACCCGCTCGACGAGGGCCGAGACACCGCGGGCGTTCAGGGCCTCCTGCGGCCGGTACGCGCTGCCGTTGAGCTTGGCCAGGTACTCGAAGCGCACCGGGGACTCGGTGTCCACCAGGTGCAGGTCGCTGAACTGGACGAAGCTGGCCAGCCCGGTCCGGCGGTCGTCCCGCCCGGTGGTCGCCGACGCCAGGTCGCCGCGCACCACCAGCGGCCAGCCCGGCCCGGCCGTCAGCCGCTTGTAGCCGCCGGTGCCGACCGGCGTGGCCACCTGCTCCAGCGTGGTCCCGGTGACCCTGACCGCCCGCGCGGCCGTCGTCGCCAGGGCCTGGTCGCGCGCCGCGGCCGAGGCGAACTGCGCGCCGCCCAACGACAAGGCCGACCAGGCGGCGGCCACCGACGTACCGGTGAGGAACGTACGCCGACTCATCCCTGCCACAAAAACCCCCACATGCTGGTGGCCCGGCGGGGCAGTCGACCCCGGCCGGGCCCACGTCTGTCATGAACCCGCTTCTGGCGGACCGCCAGATTACTCACTGGTAGCCGCGGCGGGCGAGGCCCGTGCGGAGAACTCTTCGGGAACGCGGGACGGCGCGACCCTCCGCAACTCGTGCACGAGGGGTTCCACCGAGCGGGGCGAGGCGCGGCCGCCGCCACCCCGGTCGGGCCCCACCAGGGCCGGTGGGGGAAAATCGGCGACGGCGTCCGGTGCGGCCGCCGGAGCGGAGCAAGGACGGCGCGGGCGCCGTCGGAAACGGGGCGCAGGTGGCCGCAGCGGGATCCGAGGCGGGAGCCGGGGTCGGCGCCGGAGCGGGCGGCCGGGCCGGCCAGCTGAAGAGCAGCGGCCTGCGGCCCGGCTGGACGACGGGCGCCTGCGCCACCGCCGCCACCAGGGCCGCGTACACCGCGCTGCTCACCGGCGAGTTCCCGGACCCGGTGGTCATCACCCTCCCCAAGGGGCAGCAGCCCGCCTTCGCCCTCGCGGCCGAGCAGCTGACCGTCGCCGAGCAGCCGACCACGGCCGAGGAACTCACCGCAGCCGAGCAGCCGACCGGCCCCGGCGGGCGGATCACCGCCATGGCCGGGGTGGTCAAGGACGCGGGCGACGACCCCGACGTCACCCACGGCGCGCTGATCCGCTCGACCGTACGGTCCGGCGAGCCCGGCACCGGGGTGGTGTTCCGGGCCGGCCCCGGGGTGGGGACGGTCACCAAGGCCGGCCTGCCGCTGCCCGTCGGCGAACCCGCGATCAACCCGGTGCCCCGACAGATGATCCGGGACGCCGTCGCCGAGGTGGCCGCCGCGCACGGCGGCAGCGGGGATGTGGTGGTCGAGATCGCGGTCGACCACGGCGAGGAGATCGCCCGCTCCACCTGGAACCCCCGGCTCGGCATCCTCGGCGGCCTGTCCATCCTCGGTACGACCGGGGTGGTCGTCCCCTACTCCTGCTCGGCCTGGATCGACTCGATCCGCCGCGGCGTGGACGTGGCCCGCGCGGCGGGGCGCACCCATGTGGCCGGTTGCACTGGCTCGACCTCGGAGAAGGTCGCGGTCGCGGAGCACGGGCTGCCCGAGGACGCGCTGCTGGACATGGGCGACTTCGCCGGTGCGGTGCTCAAGTACCTCAAGCGCCACCCGGTGCCCCGGCTGACCATCGCGGGCGGCTTCGCCAAGCTGTCCAAGCTCGCGGCCGGCCACCTCGACCTGCACTCGGCGCGCTCCCAGGTGGACAAGGGCTACCTGGCCGGACTGGCCCGCCGGGGCGGCGCGGACGAGGCGCTGGCCGAGGCGGTCGCGGGCGCCAACACCGCGCTGGAGGCCGTGCAGTTGTGCCGTGCGGCCGGGGTGCCGCTCGGGGACCTGGTCGCCGAGGCGGCCCGGGCGACGGCGCTCGGCGTGCTGGTGGGCTCGCCGGTCGCGGTGGACGTCATCTGCATCGACCGCGCGGGCACCGTCGTCGGCCGGGCGGAGCCGCTCGGGCCGTGACAATGTCACGGGTGTCACGACGGCGCGACAACATCGCCCGGTGACGTGAAGAACTGACGCCCAAACAGGGCAAGAATCGGACAAATGGAGCAGTAGGACGGCCCCCCGGTTCTGTCACCATCTCAACCATGAGATATCGTCTGGCGAGTGACAGGCGACTACCTCACCCGCATCGGCACCCTCATCCGTACCGCGCGCCAGCACCGCGGCTGGTCCCAGGCGCAGCTCGGCGAAGCCCTCGGAACCAGCCAGAGCGCGGTCAACCGTATCGAACAGGGCAAGCAGAACGTCAGCCTTGAGATGATCGCCCGCATCGGCGAAGCCCTCGACAGCGAGATCGTCTCCCTCGGCTACTCCGGCCCGATGCACCTGCGCGTCGCCGGCGGCACCCGGCTCTCCGGCGCGATCGACGTCCGCAGCAGCAAGAACGCCTGCGTGGCGATCCTCTGCGCCTCGCTGCTGACCACCGGCCGCACCACGATCCGCAGCGTCGCCCGGATCGAAGAGGTCTACCGCATCCTCGAGGTGCTCACCAGCATCGGCGTCAAGAGCCGCTGGATCAACGAGGGCCGCGACCTCGAACTCACCCCGCCCGCCGAGCTCGACCTCGCGGCGATGGACGTCGAGGCGGCCCGCCGCACCCGCAGCGTGCTGATGTTCCTCGGCCCGCTGATGCACCGCGCCCAGCGCTTCGCCATCCCGTACGCCGGCGGCTGCGACCTCGGCACCCGCACCGTGCAGCCGCACCTGACCGCGCTGCGCCGCTTCGGCCTGGAGGTCGCCACCACCGGCGGCGCCTACCACGCCTCGGTCGAGCCGGGCACCCCGCAGGACCGCCCGATCGTCCTGACCGAGCGCGGGGACACCGTCACCGAGAACGCCCTGCTGGCCGCCGCCCGGCACGACGGCGTCAGCGTCATCCGCAACGCCTCGCCCAACTACATGGTCCAGGACCTCTGCTTCTTCCTGGAGAAGCTGGGCGTGCGGATCGAGGGCATCGGCACCACCACCCTCACCGTGCACGGCGTCCCGGAGATCACCTGCGACGTCGACTACACCCCGGCCGAGGACCCGGTGGAGGCGATGAGCCTGCTGGCCGCCGCCGTCGTCACCTCCTCCGAGCTGACCATCCGCCGGGTGCCGATCGAGTTCCTGGAGATCGAGCTCGCGGTGCTGGAGGGCATGGGCCTCGACTACGACCGCACCCCCGAGTACCGGGCCCACAACGGTCAGACCCGACTGGTCGACCTCACCGTGCGCCCCTCCAAGCTCACCGCGCCGATCGACACCATCCACCCGATGCCGTTCCCCGGCATCAACATCGACAACGTGCCGTTCTTCGCCGCCATCGCCGCGGCCGCGCACGGCACCACGATGATCCACGACTGGGTGTACGACAACCGCGCGATCTACCTGACCGAGCTGACCCGCCTCGGCGCCGACGTCAAGCTCCTCGACCCGCACCGCGTACTGGTCCAGGGCCCCACCCGCTGGCGCGCCGCCGAGATGATGTGCCCGCCGGCCCTGCGCCCCGCCGTGGTCATCCTGCTCGCCATGCTCGCCGCCCAGGGCACCTCCGTCCTGCGCAACGTCTACGTCATCAACCGCGGCTACGAGGACCTCGCCGAGCGCCTCAACTCCATCGGCGCCCGGATCGAGACCTTCCGCGACATCTGACCGACCGTCACACCGCTGGCCGGCCTCCCCCGTTGAGCCCGGCCAGCAGCACGGAAACCTCCAACCCGGTGTTCAGGTACTCCACGAACACCGGGTTGTCCAGTGCCCGGACGACGTGTTCCCTCCGAGTGCCCGGCGCTGTCCGGTGCCCTGCGGCGTTACTCGCCGGTGGTGCCGTCGAGGTGTTCGCGGAGGAGGTCGGCGTGGCCGTTGTGGCGGGCGTACTCCTCGATCATGTGGGTGAGGATCCAGCGCAGCGAGAAGACCTCCTCGCCGTAGTGGCCCAGGACGTCCAACGACTCCGCGGCGGCCACGAGTTCCCTGGCGTGGTCGCACTCGCGGCGCCAGATCGCGAAGGCCTCGTCGGGGTCGGCGGTCTCGGCGTCGAACTCGGCGAAGGAGCCGTCGGGGTGCGCCCAGAAGCCGCGCGCGTCCTCCTTGTTGAGGACGTTGCGGAACCAGCTGCGCTCCACCTCGGCGAGGTGGCGGACCAGCCCGAGCAGGGAGAGCCCGGACGGCTCCAGCACGCGGGCGCGGAGCTGCTCCGTGCTGAGGCCCTCGCACTTCATTGCGAGGGTGTCGCGCTGGTAGTCCAGGAAGCCTGCCAGTGTGGCGCGTTCGTCGGCGGTGCGGGGGGTCTGCGTGCGCTGATCATCGGTCATCGGGCCATCCTGCCCGCCATCCGACGGGCCCGCCGCCCAATTTCCCCGCTCCTAGCCCAGGTGCTCCAGCCAGCGCAGTGCGCCCGGGACGTCGGGTGCGACGGGGACGCCTTCGGGTACGGGTGGGCGCTCCACGATGATGACGGGCAGGCCCAGTCCGCGGGCGGCGGTCAGTTTGGGGGCGGTCGCGGCGCCGCCGCTGTCCTTGGTGACCAGGACGTCGATGTCGTGCCCGCGCAGCAGCGCCTCCTCGCCCTCGATCGTGAACGGGCCGCGGTCCAGCAGGACTTCGAACGAGGGCGGCAGCGGGGGCTCGGGCGGGTCCACCGAGCGGGCGAGGAAGTGGACGCCGTCGAGGTGGGCGAAGGCGGCGACGCCCTGCCGGCCGATGGTGAGGAAGACCCGTTCCCCGCGCCGGGGCAGCAGTTCGGCGGCCGCGGCGAGCGAGGGGGCGGGGAGCCAGTGGTCCCCGTCGACGCGGGTGAAGCCGGGGCGGCGCAGCACCAGCAGGGGGACGCCGGTGGCGGCGGCCGCGAGGGCGGCGTTGTGCGAGATGCCGGCGGCGAACGGGTGGGTGGCGTCCACCACCGCGTCCACGCGTTCCGTGCGCAGCCAGTCGGCCAGGCCCTCCGGTCCGCCGAAGCCGCCGATCCGCACCTCCCCGGCGGGCAGCCGGGGTCGGGCGACCCGGCCGGCCAGCGAGCTGGTGACCCGGAGGGCGGTGGGGGCGAGTTCGGCGGCCAGCGTCCGCCCCTCGGTGGTCCCGCCGAGGACCAGGACGTGTCGCATCACGCCCCGCAGGGCTCGTGCGGGCGCTCGCGGTCCGCCGAGTAGAGGTGGCTGTCGCGGAACTGCTCGGCGGCCAGGGTGCGGCCGACGATGATGACGGCGGTGCGGACCACGCCCGCGGCCTTGACCTGTTCGGCGATGTCGCCGACGGTGCCGCGCAGCACCAGCTCGTCGGGGCGGCTGGCCATCGCGACGACGGCGACCGGGCAGTCGGCGCCGTAGTGCGGGAGCAGCTGCTCGACCACGTCGTCCACGTACCCGGCGGCCAGGTGCAGCACCAGCAGGGCGCCGCTGCGGCCGAGGGTGGCGAGGTCCTCGCCCTCGGGCATCGGGGTGGCGCGCTTGGCGATCCGGGTGAGGATGACGGTCTGGCCGACGGTCGGGACGGTCAGCTCCCGCTTCAGCGCGGCCGCGGCGGCGGCGAAGGCGGGCACGCCGGGGACCACCTCGTAGGGCACGCCGGCCGCGTCCAGGCGGCGCATCTGCTCGGCGACGGCGGAGAAGACGGACGGGTCGCCGGAGTGCAGCCGGGCCACGTCCTGGCCGGCCTCGTGCGCGGCGACCAGCTCGGCGGTGATCTGGTCCAGGTTGAGCTGCGCGGTGTCGATCAGCCGGGCGCCGGGCGGGCACTCGTCCAGCAGTTCGCGCGGGACGAGGCTGCCCGCGTACAGGCAGACCTCGGCGCGGGCCAGGATGCGCTGGCCGCGCAGGGTGATCAGGTCGGCGGCGCCCGGGCCGGCTCCGATGAAGTGGACGGTCACGAGGCGTTCTCCTGAAGGGGGTTGTCGGACGTGCGGGCTTCGGCGGTGCGGTCCTCGGCGGCACGGGCGTCGGGCTTGACGGCGGACCACTGGGTGACCGGCATGGCCTGCCGCCAGCCGGTGAAGCCGCCCACGGGGACGGCGTGGGCGACGGCGAGCTTGACGAGCTCCCCGCCGTGGCGCCGGTACCACTCGGTGAGCAGCGCCTCGGACTCCAGCGTCACGGTGTTGGCGACGATCCGGCCGCCGGGGCGCAGCGCGGCCCAGCAACTCTCCAGCAGGCCGGGCGCGGTGAGGCCGCCGCCGATGAACACGGCGTCGGGGGCGGGGAGTCCGGCGAGCGCGGCGGGGGCGGGTCCGGTCGCCACCCGGAGCCGGGGCACGCCGAGTGCGGCGGCGTTGCGGGCGATCCGCTCGGCCCGCACCGGGTCGCGTTCGACGCTGACGGCCCGGCAGTCGCGGTGGGCGCGCAGCCACTCGATGGCGATCGAGCCGGAGCCGCCGCCGACGTCCCAGAGCAGTTCGCCGGGGGAGGGGGCGAGCGTGGCGAGGGTCGCGGCGCGGACGTGGCGCTTGGTGAGCTGGCCGTCGCTCTCGTACGCGGTGTCGGGCAGGCCGGGGACGAGGGAGGTGCGGGGGCCGTCGCCGAGGTCGACGGCGATGACGTTCAGCGGGTCGCCGGGCGGGTGCGGCCAGCCGTCGGCGGGGCCGTCCAGGTGGCGTTCGGCCGGGGCGCCGAGCTGTTCGAGGACCCGCAGGCGGGCGGTGCCGTAGCCGCGGGCGGTGAGCAGTCCGGCGACGGCGGCCGGGGTGGCGGAGTCGGCGCTGAGCACCAGCAGGCGGCGGCCGGGGTGGAGGGCGAGGGAGAGGGTGTCCAGCGGTCGGCCGACCAGGCTGACGACCTCGGTGGCCTCCAGCGGCCAGCCGAGCCGGGCGCAGGCGTAGGAGACGGAGGAGGGGTGCGGCAGGACGCGCAGGCGCTCGGCGCCGACGGTCTCGGCGAGGGTGCGGCCGATGCCGTAGAACATCGGGTCGCCGCTGGCCAGGACGGCGGTGCGGCGGCCGGCGTGGGCGGCGAGCAGCCCGGGGACGGCGGGGCGCAGCGGGGACGGCCAGGGGACGCGCTCGGCGGCGACCTCGTCGCGGGGGAGCAGGTCCAGCTGGCGGGGGCCGCCGACGACGACCTCGGCCTCCCGCAGCACGGCCCGGGAGCCGACGGCGAGGCCGGGCCAGCCGTCGGCCCCGATCCCGACGACGGTGATCGGGGGTGGCAGCTCGGGCACCGGGTGGCTCCTCGTCGTTCGAATGGGCCAATGAGTGGGAAATCTGACTGGCCGGGGCAGCCTACCTGGCGGTCTGTCCCCCACCGGCTCCCCAGTCCCCCGACTCGATCAGCGCCGGCCGCTCCCGCAAGCGCGCCTCGGCCCTCGGCCCGGCGAGGTAGACCCAGGCCGCCCGCGGCTCGCCCGTCGCGGTCCGCACCGTCATCCGCCGCCGGACGTACAGCCCGGTCCCGTCGGCCCGGCACTCCTCCAGCCGGTCCAGGGCCTCCAGGGCTCCGGCGTACGCGCCAGGGCGTACGGTGACGAGCTCACCCACGATCCGACGTCCGGGCGCCGGGTCCGGCACCGCGTACGGGAAGCCGGGGCCCTCGTGCAGCGCGGCGCCCTCCAGCACGGCCGGGCGGACGTCGGCGCAGCGCCCGGCCAGGTGGACGGCATGATTGCGGCCGCCGCTGCGCAGGGTGCCGTACACGAAGAACGGCAGGGCCTCCTCGGATGCGGACACGGGTTCGACCTCCTCGCTGGGGAGCGTTCACGGTACGTCCCGCGGTCCGGTTCCTGATACCGACTGGCGCACCGGGCCGTCCATGCGCTGTCATGTCGGATGTTCGGCCAGTACCGTCCAAGGGGGACACACATGACACCGCCCGCTTCACCCTCCCAACCGGCCGCGACCCCCGGCTCAGCCCCCGACACCCCCGCCACCACCAAGGCCGGAGCCGAAGCCAGGACCGAGGCCGGGGCCAAGGCCGGGGCGAGCCCCGTCCCCCGCCTCGGCGGCGCGGTCTGGCTGGCCCTCCTCGTGGTCTACATCGTCTGGGGATCGACCTACCTGGCGATCCGGGTCGCGGTCGAGACGATGCCCTCCTTCCTCTCCGCCAGCGCCCGCTTCCTCACCGCCGGCCTGCTGCTGGCCGGCTACCTCCTGGTGCGCCAGGGCCCGGCCGGTCTGAAGGTGACCCGGCGCCAGCTGGCCTCCTCCGCCCTGGTCGGGCTACTGCTGCTGACCGGCGGCAACGGGCTGGTGGTCCTGGGCGAGACCTCCGTCCCCTCCGGCCTGGCGGCCCTGCTGGTGGCCGCGGTCCCGCTGTGGATGGTGGTGCTGACGGCGTTCGGCGGCGATCGCCCGAAGCCCGCCGAGCTGGCCGGGGTGCTGCTCGGACTGGTCGGCCTCGGAGTCCTGTCGGCCCCCGCGATCGGCGGGTCGATCGAGCCGGGCGGCGTGATCCTGATCATCGGCGCCACCCTGCTCTGGGCGACCGGCTCCTTCGTGAGCAAGAAGATCCCGATGCCCGGCAACGTGCTCGCCGCGAGCGCCTACCAGATGCTGGCCGGCGGCCTCGGCGACCTGCTGGTCGGAGTGGGCCGCGGCGAGCAGCACGGGGTGGACCTCGGGGCGGTCTCCGGCCGGTCCTGGCTGGCCCTCGCCTACCTGGTGGTGTTCGGCTCGCTGCTCGCCTTCACCGCGTACGCCTGGCTGCTGCGCTCCGCCCCGCTGACCCTGGTGGCCACGTACGCGTACGTGAACCCGGTGGTCGCGGTGCTGCTGGGCTGGCTGATCCTGGCCGAGCCGCTGACCGGCCCGACCCTCGCGGGCGGCGCGATCGTGGTGGCGGGCGTCTGCCTGGTGGTGAGCGTCAGCCGGCGTCCGGGCCGCTCATCGAGCGCCGGGAGCCGAGCCCGTCCGGCGGAAACGGCCGATCCGGTCGATCCGTCCAGGTCGGTGAAGGGGCCGTCCGCCCGTAGCTGAGCACGACGTCCGCACGCCCGAAGACGTCCTCGGTGGTCCGCCCCCGCGTTTCCGGCTCGCGGGGGCGGACCACCGAGGACGTACGGCTCAGAAGGCGTACGGCGGTTTGCCCGTCCACCAGTTGCCGGGCGCGTCCGGGTCGCGGCTGGTCCAGAACTCGACGATCGCGTTGGTGAACTCGGCCGCGGAGAGCACGCCGTCGCCGTCGGTGTCGAGGTGGCGGAAGGCCTCGTCGGCGTCGTCGCGGGACAGGCCGGCGAAGTGGCCGCGCTGGAAGACGAAGAACTCGCCGGCGTCCACCGTCCCGCTGCGGTCGGCGTCGGCGACGGAGAGGAAGGCCCCGGCGAGCGCGCCGAGGATCTCCTGGGCGGCCTCCGGGTCGTCGGCGAGCGAGCCGGTCGAGGCGACGAACTGCTGCCGGGTGATCGCCTCGGTGCCGGCGGGCAGCCGGGCGAGGTGCAGGTCGTGCCAGGTCGTCAGGTAGGCCCGGACTATCACGGCCTCCGCCTCGGAGCCCTCCTGGTGGCCGAGCGAGCGGGCCACCGAGAGGCCCATCAGGACGTGGTCCCGCTCGGTCAGCAGCCCGTCGCCGTCGGCGTCGAGGTGATCGAAGCCGTGATTGATCTTTGCGATGAGCAGGTCGTCCGACAAAAGTGCCCCCTCGATTGGTGATTCCTTGCCCGGGTCTCCTACGTCACATGGCCTGCACGCTAGCGCCTCGAACCGGACCGGCGCAGCCGAACGACCTGCTGCTTCACCCGCCGGGCCTCGATGATCATCGGTCACCTCAGTGCACCGCCGCCAGCAGTTCCCTCGTGTACTCGGTGTGCGGCGCCGCGAACAGCTGGTCCCGGTCGGTGGACTCGACCAGTCGGCCCCGGTGCATCACCGCCACCCGGTCGCAGAAGTGCCGGACCACCGCGAGGTCGTGGGAGACGAACAGGAAGGCGACACCGAGCCGTTCGCGCAGCTCCATCAGCAGGTTGAGCACCTGGGCCTGCACCGACACGTCGAGCGCGGAGACCGGCTCGTCGGCGATGATCAGGCGCGGCTGCGGGGCCAGCGCGCGGGCGATGCCGATCCGCTGGCGCTGCCCGCCGGAGAACTCGTGCGGGTAGCGGTCCAGGTGCCGGGCCTCCAGGCCGACCTGCTCCAGCAACTCGGCGGAGCGCTCCCGCCGTTCGGCCTGGTCCAGCGGGGTGTGCAGGCGCAGCGGGGTGTCCAGGGTCTGGGCGACGGTCCGGCGCGGGTTGAGGGAGGCGTACGGGTCCTGGAAGACCAGCTGGATCTCCCGGCTGAGCCGCTTCCGCAGCTCCCGGTCCGGTCGGGTGACGTCCTGGCCGTCGTACAGCACCCTTCCGCCGGTGGGGCGTTGCAGCCCGGCCAGGACCCGTGAGGTGGTGGACTTGCCGGAGCCGGACTCGCCGACCAGCCCGAGCGTCTCGCCGGGCGCGATCCGCAGGCCGACGCCCTCGACCGCCCGGACCGGTTCGGCCCGCAGGCCGGGGAAGCGCCGGCGTCCGGGGAAGCGCACGGACAGGTCGTCCACCTCGACCAGCCACCGCTCGGGGCGCTCGACGGTCCGCGGCCGGAACGTCCGCGACGGGGCCGGCTCGTCGACCGTCGGCAGGGCGGTGCCCGGCACCGAGTCCAGCCGGAGCGCCGCGCCCACCAGCGCCCGGGTGTACGGCTCGCGCGGTGCGGCCAGCAGTTCGGCGGTCGGCGCGGATTCGACCTCGACCCCGCCGCGCAGCACCAGCGTGCGGTCCGTCGTCCCGGCGACCACGCCCAGGTCGTGGCTGACCAGCAGCACCGCCGTCCCGTGCTCGCGCTGCAACTCGCCGAGCAGGTCGAGGACCTGCCGCTGGACGCGGGCGTCCAGGGCGGTGGTCGGCTCGTCCGCGATGAGCAGCCGGGGGTCGTTCATCAGCGCCATCGCGATCATCACGCGCTGGCGCATGCCGCCGGAGAACTGGTGCGGGTAGTCGCGCGTCCGGGCCGTCGGGATGCCGACCCGGTCGAGCATCTCGGCCGCCCGCCGGCCCGCCTCGGCCCGGCCCGTGCCCGGGTGGTGCAGCCGGTACATCTCGGCGAGCTGGGCGCCCACGCCGTGGAAGGGGCTGAGCGAGGTGAGCGCGTCCTGGAAGACCAGCGCCGCCTTTCCGCCCCGCACCCCGCGCAGCGCGGACTCCCCGGTGCCGACGACCTCCTGCCCGTCGAGCCGGATCGAGCCGGTGACGGTGGTGGTGCGCGGGTCGTGCAGGCCGAGGACGGCGAGCCCGACGGTCGACTTGCCGGAGCCCGACTCACCGACCAGGCCCAGGACTTCACCCGGGGCGAGGTCGAAGGAGAGGCCCTGGACGGCGGTCACCGGCGCACCGCCGCGCGGGTCGGCGAAGGAGACGGTCAGATCGCGGACGCTCAGCACCGGCCCGACGGTCTCCGCCGCCGTGCTCTCCACCTCTGCGGTCCGCACGCCGGCCCCCGGAACAGTGGAATTCATCGAAGGGCTCCCCATCAGTTCAGCCGGACACGCGGGTCGAGCCAGGCGACCGCGAGGTCGGCCAGCGCGACGAACAGCACCATGAAGCAGGCGGCCAGCAGCACCGCGCCGACCACGGCGGGCAGGTCCTGCCCGGCGACGGCCTCGGCGGCGAATCGCCCGACCCCGTTCAGCCCGAACACCGTCTCGGTGATCACGGCTCCGCCGAGCAGCACCCCGGCCTCCAGCCCGATCAGCTGCACCAGCGGTCCGGCGGCGCCGCGCGAGGTGTACTTGAGGTGGGCGCGCAGCCGTCCCAGGCCCTTGCCGCGGGCCGTGCGGACGTACTCCTCGTTCATCGTCTCCAGCAGCTGCGAGCGCGAAAGCCGGGCGAACACCGCGGAGTTGACGAAGCCGAGGACGAACCAGGGGAGCAGCATCCCGCCCGCCCAGGCGGCCAGGTCGTCGGCCGGCGGGGTGTAGGAGGGCAGCGGCAGCAGCCCGGTGGAGTAGACCAGCAGCCACTGTGCGACGTACCCGAGGAAGTAGATCTGCAGGCTGGCGCCGACCAGGGTGAAGCCGGACAGCAGCCGGTCGGTCCGCCGCCCGTGCCGCAGCGCGGAGACGAACCCGGTGCCGAGGCCGAACACCAGCAGGACGGCGAGCGCCCCGGCGGTCAGCGAGAGGGTGACCGGCAGGTGGTCGGCGAGGGCCTCGCTGACCGGCTGGTGCAGCCGGTAGGAGTAGCCGAGGCAGGGGGCGTCGCAGTGGATGGTCGAGCCGTCCACGTCGCCGATGTCCCGCCCGGCGACGACCCCGGCCAGGTAGTCGGTGTACTGGGTGAGCAGCGGCTGGTCCAGGCCCATGCTCTGGCGCACCGCCGCGACCTGCCCGCTGTCGCAGCGCGGGCCGCAGGCGGCGCGGGCCGGGTCGGCGGGCGCGGCGTAGAAGAGGGCGAAGGCGGCGGCGGAGACCGCGACCAGGACCGCGAGGGCCTGGGCGGTCCGCCGCAGGACGAAGGAGAGCATGGCCGATCCGGGGTCGACGTGACGGGGGGAGGCGTGCGAAACGGACGTGTACGGGGCTGAGGCGGAACTGGGGCCCGCCACCGCCACCGCGCACGGGCGGCGGGAGCGGGCCCCGGTCGGCTCAGGACTTCAGGTACAGCCAGGCCAGCGAGACGGTCCCGTAGATCGGGTGGATGAACGCCCCGCCGACGTTGCTGCCGCGCAGCTGGTTGACCGTCGGGTAGGCGAACGGCAGCACCGGCACGTCCTTCATCACGGTCTGCTCCAGCGCGTACAGCTCCTTGGCCTTGGCGCGCGGCTCGCCGATCTGGTTGATCCGGTCGATCTCCTTGTCGACCTCCGGGTTGCGGTAGAGCGCGGAGTTGATGTCGCTGCCGGCCCGGCCGTCGAAGGAGAACGGGATCAGGGTGGACGGGGTCGGCCAGTCGACCGAGCTGGTCTCCTCGAACAGGTCGTACGGGGCGCCGTCGCGGTGCACCTCGTCGAGGAAGGCCTTGGGGTCGATCGGCTTGGGCACGACGGTGATGCCCGCCTTGCCGAAGCCCTCGACCAGCACCTGGGCGACGCGCTGCCCGGTCGGGGTGTTCCGGTACGCGTAGGTCAGGCTGCCGGGCGCCTGCTTGGCCTTGGCGAGCTGGGCCTTGGCGGCCTCCGGGTCGCCCTCGGGCTTGACCGGGTAGAGGTCGTACTTCTGCCAGTCGATCAGCGCGGGCGAGCTGAGCGTGGTGGCCAGTTCGCCGGTCCGGGCGCCGCCCTGGACCTGGCGGGCCTGCTGGCGCGGGTAGGCCAGGTGCAGCGCCTTGCGGACCTCGACGTCCGACACCCGCTGGTTGTTGATCATCAGCTGGGTGACGAAGGCGCCCTGCCGGCCGGAGACCACCAGCTCCTTGGCCTTCGGGTCGGTGTCGGTGGTCTGGTACAGCTCGGCGGAGAGGGTGTCGGCCGCGGTGGTGGCGTTGGCGCCGCCGTCCCGCCCGGAGAGGATCTCCTGGTTGAGGTTGAGCGCCTCCTTGCCGTACGTGAAGACGAACTTCTCCGGGTACTGGCTGCGGATCGGGTCCGTCTCGGGCTTCCAGGCCGGGTTGCGCTCCAGCACCATGCGGGTGTTCTGGACGTGCTCGACGATCTTGTACGGGCCGGTCGCGAACGGCAGGCGGTCGTAGTCCGTCCCGGTGTCCTTGTCCCGGCGCACCGGGGAGGAGGAGGACTGCGCGGCCATGTACGGGACGTCGGCCTGCGGCTGCGGGAAGTGGAAGACGAGGGTGCGCTCGTCCGGCGTCTCGATCGCGTCGAGGTCGCCGGCCTGCGGGCCCGCGTACTTGGTGCGCGCCGCCTCGTAGCTGGCCTCGCCCGTGAGCCACTGCGGCCAGTACGGCGGGCCGACCTCGTAGCCCTTGCCGAAGGTGCGCTCGATGCCGTACTTGACGTCCTGGGCGGTGATCGGCTGCCCGTCCTCCCAGGCGACGCCCTGCTTGAGCTTGTACGTCCAGGTGCGCCCGCCGTCGGCCGGGGTGCCGGTGTCGGTGGCCAGGTCGCCGACCAGCTTGGCCTTGCCGTCCACGACCTGGTACTGGGTCAGCTGGCGGCCCCAGAGCAGCGAGGCGTTGTAGGCGGCACCCGCGTAGACCTTCTGCGGGTCGAGGTGGCGGAACTCGACGCTGTTGTACACGTTCACGGTGCCGCCCGCACGGGCGCCCGGGGCGGCCGGGGCGGGGCCGGCGCTCTCCTGCTCGCTGCCGAGCACGGCGGTCAGCGGGGAGGTCTCCTTGGCGGAGGCCCCGGCGCCGCCGGAGCCGGTGGTGCTGCCCGCGCCGGCCGAGCAGGAGGTCGCCAGCAGGGCGGTGGCGATGACGGCGAGGGACGGTCTGGTCCAGCGCATGGCGAATCTCTCCTTGCCCCGGCGGTCGTGCCGGGACGGGCTCGGGTGATGGTGGGGAGGGGGGTGAAGGGTCTTGGGAGCGGCGAGAAGAAGGGGCCTCGGGAGGGCCGAGGGGCCTCAGCGGGCGGTGCCGGCGCGCGGGTCCAGCGCGTCCCGGACGGCGTCGCCGAGCAGGTTGAAGGCGATGACGAACAGCAGCAGCGCCACGCCGGGGAACACCATGTAGGTGGGGTCGGCCTGGAAGACCTCGGAGCCGCGCGCGATCATCCGCCCCCAGTCCGGGACCGGCTCGGTGACGCCGACGCCGAGGAAGGACAGCGCGGCCTCGGAGGCGACGAAGGTCGGCACCGCCATGGTGGCGTGCACCAGCAGCTGCGAGCGCACATTCGGCAGGAGTTCGTGGACGACGACATGGAATCGGCTCGCGCCCTGGGCCCGTGCGGACTGCACGAAATCCCTTTCCCGGAGCGAGCGGACGGTGGCCCGCAGGGAAAGCGCGAGCGGAATCCAGCCGAACGCCGAGAAAACCAGGATCAGCACCAGGAACTGCATCCACTCCGGTTCCGCGGTGCCCGGGTCGACCAGCCGGGACTGGATCACCGGGCTGAGCGCGAGCAGTAGGAGCAGCGTGGGAAAGGCCAGCAGCACATTGGCGAGGAATCCGAACAACCGGTCGGTGATCCCGCCGAGGTAGCCGACCGCGACGCCGACCAGCACGCCCAGCGTGGTGGTCACCACGGCGGCCGCGAAGGCGATCAGCAGCGAGGTGCGGATGCCGTACAGCAGCTGGGTGAACACGTCCCGGCCGAGGCCGGGCTCCAGGCCGAACCAGAAGTCCCCGGAGATGCCGCCGTTCGGCAGCATCGGCAGGCCGCTGTCGCTGAGCAGGCCCGGAGCGTTCTGGCCGTAGTGGTCGACCGGGTTCTTCCCGTAGAGCGCGGCGACCAGCGGGGCGCCGAGGGCGAGCAGCAGGAACAGCACCACCACCGCCAGAGCGGAGGCGCCGACCCGGTCCCGCAGGATCCGGCGGAGCGGGCCGGGGTCGGCGGCGGGCACGGGCCCGGCCGCGGTGCCTGGGACGGTGTCGACCACTGCCATGAGGCGTAACCCCCGAATTCTCCGCCGCCCCATGGGTGAGGGTGCGCTGGTGTGTATTTCCGGTACGGCCTCCGGGGGTTTCCCGGCGGCTGTTCGAGCGCCATTTGATCGGATGCGTCCGAGGTTCCGCAAATCACCTTTGGCGGACGTTCGGGTCATTCCTTTCGAACTGTTTCGGGAAATGTGGCGGCTTCATTTCGCTGAAACACTCGCGTTGCAAAAGAACGGACATACCATGCCGAAGCGGACTGCCCGTTCCGCATTCTGAGACCTCCGCCACAGTCCCTCCGGTGTTGGTACGATCCCGGTGGGCCGCAACTGGCGCGTAGGGATGGAATCAACCATCGGGAAGCGGCCCCGTGAATCCTCACGTGAACTTGCCGAGCGCCTGGGCCCCCGCATCCCCACCAGGAGACCGCCATGGCCCAGCAGCCCCACACCGCCGCCTCCGCCGCGGCCGACACCGCCTTCCGCAGCGCCCTCGACGTGGTCGCCGGCGTCGAACCGCGGATCGCCGCCGCGATCGGACAGGAGCTGGCGGACCAGCGCGGCTCGCTCAAGCTCATCGCCAGCGAGAACTACGCCTCCCCAGCCGTCCTGCTCACGATGGGCAACTGGCTCAGCGACAAGTACGCCGAGGGCACCGTCGGCCGCCGCTTCTACGCGGGCTGCCGCAACGTCGACACCGTCGAGGGCATCGCCGCCGAGCACGCCCGTGAGCTGTTCGGCGCCGACCACGCCTACGTCCAGCCGCACTCCGGCATCGACGCCAACCTCACCGCGTTCTGGGCCGTCCTCTCCCAGCGGGTCGAGAGCCCGGCGCTGGAGCGCGCCGCGGTGCGCAACGTCAACGACCTCACCGAGGAGGACTGGGCGCGGCTGCGCCAGGAGCTCGGCAACCAGCGGATGCTCGGCATGTCCCTGGACACCGGCGGCCACCTCACCCACGGCTTCCGGCCCAACATCTCGGGCAAGATGTTCGAGCAGCGCAGCTACGGCACCGACCCGGCCACCGGCCTGATCGACTACGACGCGCTGCGCGAGACCGCCCGCGAGTTCCGCCCGCTGATCATCGTGGCCGGCTACTCCGCCTACCCGCGGCTGGTGGACTTCCGCCGGATGCGCGAGATCGCGGACGAGGTCGGCGCGACCCTCATGGTCGACATGGCGCACTTCGCCGGCCTGGTCGCGGGCAAGGTGCTGACCGGCGACCACGACCCGGTCCCGCACGCCCACATCGTCACCACCACCACCCACAAGTCCCTGCGCGGCCCGCGCGGCGGCATGGTGCTGTGCCAGTCCGAACTGGCCGAGCACGTCGACCGCGGCTGCCCGCTGGTGCTCGGCGGCCCGCTCTCCCACGTGATGGCCGCCAAGGCGGTCGCCCTCGCCGAGGCCCGCCGCCCCGAGTTCCAGGCCTACGCCCGCGCCGTCGTCGCCAACGCCCGGGCGCTCGCCGAGGGCCTGCTGCGCCGCGGCGGAAAGCTGGTCACCGGCGGCACCGACAACCACCTGGTCCTCGCCGACGTCTCCGGCTACGGCCTGACCGGCCGCCAGGCGGAGGCGGCGCTGCTCGACTCGGGCATCGTCACCAACCGCAACTCCGTCCCGCAGGACCCGAACGGCGCCTGGTACACCTCGGGCGTCCGCCTCGGCACCCCGGCCCTCACCACCCGCGGCCTCGGCACCGCCGAGATGGACGAGATCGCCGACCTGATCCACACCGTCCTGCGCGCCACCGCCCCCGCCACCACGGCCAAGGGCTCCCCGTCCAAGGCCGCGTACACCCTGGACGCAGCCCTCCGCGACGCCACCGCCAAGCGCGCCGCCGACCTGCTCGCCCCGTACCCGCTCTACCCGGGCGTCGACCTGGTCTGACGGCGAACGGCGAACAGATGACAGATTTCGAAATCTGTCATCTGTCATCTGTTCGCTGAAAGTTGTCAGCCGTCAGCCGTCAGCCGTCAGCCGTCAGCCGTCCGTCGGCCCCCGCCCCGTGCTCCGGGTCCGCTAGTACTGCAGGGACTTGTACTGCAGGAACTCCTCCAGCCCGTGCCGGCCCAGCTCCCGGCCGAGGCCGGAGCTCTTGTAGCCGCCGAAGGGCGCGAGCGGGTTGAAACGGCCGCCGTTGAGGTCCACCTGGCCGGTGTCGAGGCGGCGGGCGAAGGCGGCGGCGGTGTCGGTGTCGCGGGCCCAGACGCCGCCGGCCAGACCGTACGGGGTGCCGTTGGCGAGTTCGGCGGCGTGGTCCTCGTCGCGGTAGCTGAGGATCGCCAGGACCGGGCCGAAGACCTCCTCCTGGGCCACCGTCATCTCCGGGGTCACGTCGGCGAGCACGGTCGGGCGGACGTAGTAGCCGGTGGCGGGTTCGGTGACCGGCTCCGAGCCGCCGACGACCAGCCGGGCGCCCTCGGCCAGCGCGCCGTC
Source organism: Kitasatospora sp. NPDC001119 (assembly GCF_053598475.1). NCBI lineage: Bacteria > Bacillati > Actinomycetota > Actinomycetes > Kitasatosporales > Streptomycetaceae > Kitasatospora > Kitasatospora sp. NPDC001119. Next base: position 80,814 of record NZ_JBSFKI010000001.1, on the reverse strand, counting down.
GATGTAGCCGCGCACCTGGGCCAGCTGCCTGGCGTTGACCAGCGGGCCGATCCGGGTCTGCGGGTCGGTCGGGTCGCCCGGCCGGTACCGGGCGGCGACCTCCTCGGCCCGGGCGACCGCCTCCTCGTACTGGTCCTCGTGCACCAGCAGGCGGGTCAGCGCGTTGCAGGTCTGGCCCGAGTTGGCGAAGACGTTGGCGACGTTCGCCTTGACCGCCCGGGCCAGGTCGGCGCCGGGCAGCACCACGTTGGCCGACTTGCCGCCCAGCTCCAGGGAGACCCGCTTCAGCCCCCGGCCGGCCGTCTCGGCGACCTGCCGGCCGACGGCGGTGGAACCGGTGAACGAGACCAGGTCCACGTCCCGGTGCCCGACGAGCGCCGCACCCGCCACCGCCCCGGTGCCGGTCACCAGGTTGAAGACGCCCGCCGGGAACCCGGCCGCGTGCACCAGCCGGGCGAACAGCCGGGCCACCAGCGGGGTGTCCTCGGCCGGCTTGAGGACCACCGGGCAGCCGGCCGCCAGGGCCGGGACGGTCTTGGCGACGATCTGGTGCAGCGGGTAGTTCCACGGCGTGATCGCCGCGACCACCCCGGCCGGCTCGGCGTGCACCACCGAGTTGCCGATCCGCTCCTCGAAGGGGTGCTCGGCGAGCAGGGTCAGGTAGGAGGTCGCCACGGCGAGCGGCAGCCCGGCGTGCACGGCGCCGGCGAAGCCGACCGGGGAGCCCAGCTCGGCGACGACCGTCTCGGTGATCTCATTCTGCGCGGCGGCGATCCCGTCCCGCAGCCGGGTCAGCAGCGCCAGCCGCTCCTCGGGGGTGGTCGTGCCCCAGGCGCGGGCCGCCCGGCGGGCCGCCGTCACCGCCGTGTCGACGTCGGTCGTGCCGCCGGCCGGCACGGTGGCCAGCACCTGTTCGGTCGCCGGATTCAGTACGGTGATCGACCCGGCGTCCCCGGAGGGCCGCCACTCGCCGTCGATGTACTGGTCGCTGTACTCCGCGTACTGCCGCACCGATCGTCCTCTCGTCCGCCCTTCAACTAGCAGCGCTAGCCGAAGGTCAGTCAATGCGGCCCGGGCGGCCGCGCGCAAGAGTCAATCCCGACCGGCGGACCTGACGGTTACTTCGGAGCGAACCGCGCGGTGTACTCGTCGAACGGCTCGATGCCCACCTCCGCGCGCCGCTCGTCCAGCCGCTCCGGCTCCTCGCACGGCCACGGCACCGGACGGCCGTCGGCCACCGCGCCGATCTGCGTCCCGTAGCGCTGCTCCCGGCCCTCGTTGACCGCCAGCCGGTCCTGGAGGAAGGCCAGGTCGCGGGCGCTCGCCTCACCCCGGGCGACGGCCTCGCCCATCAGTGCCGCCGCCCGCCGCTGGACGTCGAGCTGCCGGTCCGCGTGCTGCGCCACCAGCCACGCCGCCCGGGCGGCCTCGGGGCCGACGGTGTGCTCGGTCGGCCAGCCGTGCGCCGCCATGATCTCCGCGAGCCGGTCCCCGTGCTGGGCGGTCAGCCGCCGCCAGGCCGCCTGCTCGGCCAGGTCGGGGCTGTTCGCCAGCCGGGCGGCCGCGCCGTCCTCGGCCATCATCGCGACCAGCTCCCGCGCGAGGACCGGATCCTGACCGTACCGCTGTGCTTCCGTCACGTCGACGACGCTCCCTGTAGCCGGGCCCTCCTGCCGAGGACCGCCCGCCACCACGCTAGGCGCGGAGAACGCGACGAAGATCGTCCCCGAAGACGGTGACCCGGGGGTGCCGCCCACGGCAGAATGGATGCACACCGGGAACGAAGCGCACCACGCACACGGGAACGAGGCGCACCGCGCACGCGCCAACGGAGCGCTCCACGCACGCGGCGACGGAACGCACACTCCCGCGAGAGACGCCGAAGGGCCGGTCGGAGGAATCCGACCGGCCCTTCACCGTGTGACGAGGATCAAACCCGGGACGGCTCCGCCGCCTCGGCGCCCTCGGCCGCCAGCATCTCCTCGCGGACCGCGGCCAGCGAGGGGTTGGCCCAGGCGCTGGCGACGCCCCAGTAGTAGAACGCCAGCCCGATCGCGGCGACGATCAGCAGGTCCCAGCCCTCCGGCAGGTAGCCGTGCCCGCCGAAGTCGGCGCTGCCCGCCCAGGAGACGCCGGCCATCACGAACAGGTACGCGACCATCCAGGCGCCCGCCTTCAGGTGCGGCTTCAGCACGGCGAACGGCTTGCGCAGCTCGTACCAGGCCCAGATCGGCAGACCGGCGGCCATCAGCAGGATGACCTTGCCGGTGAGCGGCCAGCGGGCCCAGTAGAGCACCAGCGAGCCGAAGATCATCGCGATCGGGGCGATCACCGGCATGGCGCGCAGCCGGACCGGCCGCGGCAGTTCGGGGGCCAGGCGGCGCAGCGCCATCACGGCGACCGGGCCGGTGATGTACGAGATCACGGTGGCCACCGAGACGATCTCGGCCAGCGAGCCCCAGCCGCGGAAGACCGCGAGGAACATGAACGCGACCACCAGGTTGAGCACCAGCGCCGGGCGCGGGATGCCGGTCTTGGCGTCGACCCTGCCGAAGATCTTCGGCAGGTGGCCGTTCTCCTGCACGCCGTGGATCATGCGCGAGGTGGTGGCGGCGTAGATCATGCCGGTGCCGGAGGGGGAGATGAAGGCGTCCGCGTAGAGCGTGATCGCGAGCCAGTTGAGGCCCCAGGCGATGGCCAGGTCGGCCAGCGGCGAGGTGTAGGAGAGGTTGCTCCAGCCGTTCGCCAGGTCGCCGCCCGGGATGGCGCCGAGGAAGGCGATCTGGAGCGCGACGTAGATCACCAGGGCGATCAGGATCGAGCCGATGACGGCCTTCGGCAGCGACTTGCCGGGGTTCTTGGCCTCGCCGGCCAGGTTCAGCGGGGACTGGAAGCCGTTGAAGGCCCAGACGATGCCGGAGACCGCGACGGCGGTGAACACCGAGCTCCAGCCGTTCGGCGCGAAGCCGCCGTGGTCGGTGAAGTGCGCCGAGTCGAAGTGCGCGAAGAGCAGCGCACCGGCGGTCACCGTCGGGACGACGACCTTGAAGACGGTGATCGCGGTGTTGGTCTTGGCGAACAGCGTGATCGCGAACCAGTTGAGGGCGAAGTAGACGAGCAGCAGCACGCTGGCCAGCGCCACGCCGCTGAGGGTCAGCTCCTTGCCGTCGTACAACCCCTGCGCCCAGCCGAAGTGCCAGGAGCTCATGTACTGCACGGAGGCGGTGGCCTCACCCGGGATGACCGAGACGATGGCGATCCAGTTGGCCCAGGCCGCCAGGTAGCCGGCCAGCGAGCCGTGCGAGTACTGGCCGTACCGGACCATGCCGCCGGCCTTGGGGAACATCGAGCCCAGCTCGCTGTAGGTGAGCGCGATGGTCAGCGCCACCGCGGCACCGATCACCCAGGCGAGGATCGAGGCGGGTCCGGCGAGCTTGGCGGCCCGCTCGGCACCGAACAGCCACCCGGAGCCGATGATCGACCCCAGCCCGACCGCGGTCAGGCTGATCGTTCCGAGCGATCGGCGGTAGTTCTGGTGTGATGCCGTCGACGATTCGGGCTCACTCAACGTATCGGTCCTCTCGCTCGTGGTTCATCGGGTGGTGTCGGTGTTTTTGCGATTTTGCGTCGGTATTTCGGACAAACGGAGAGCAGCCTAAGGTCCAAAAAGGGGCGAAAACCTCAGAGGAAGCTCAAACCATCCGATTGTTGCCATCTCGTGTCCGGCGTCCGGGCCGATGCGGACCGGCGAGGAGACGGACGCCACAGCGCCAGGGAGGGCGGTGGCCAGGGACGGCGACCGGGGCCGGCCCGGGGGAAAGGGGCGGCCCGAAAAACGAAATTCCCCGTGGAAGCCTTTCGGCCTCCACGGGGAATTTCGGCTGTGTCCGAGGGGGGACTTGAACCCCCACGCCCGATAAAGGGCACTAGCACCTCAAGCTAGCGCGTCTGCCATTCCGCCACCCGGACTGGGTGTGTGCTTCGGGGGCTTTTTCCTCGCCCCCTCGGCGACAGAGAGAACATTACCAGGGTTCTGGAGTGCTTCTCACCTGCGCTTCCTCGGGGCCGCGCCGACCGACATCCTGGTCGGGCCGCTCCGGGGTCACGGGGCCGCGGCGCACCGCCCGCACAGGTTGGTACGGCCTGTGAACGCGCTCGAATCCGGCCCGAACCGGTGGGGTCCGCGAAGGAACCGGTCGACTCCCGCACCGCCCGCGGTCGGTTGCGGCCGGAAGCGGTCCGACACGGGCAACTTGTCGACGGTGCCGCACCCGCCGCGACGGCTCTCCTAGCCTCTGTGGACCGAGGGCGCCATGAAGCGGATCGCCTGATTCCCGGGTCGCGGACGAAGGGCGGCTGGACGTGGAGCAGATCAGCGGAGCGGCGAAGGCCGAACCGAGACGCGGCAGGCGGGGGGAGGGCCCGGTCGGGGCCACGGCCTCCGCGGGCCCCGCCGAGGGCGTGTGGCGCTTCCCGGTGCCCGCCACCGAGGCCTCGGTGCCGCTCACCCGGCACGCGGTGCGCGACCGCCTGCTGGCCCAGGGCATGACCGGGGTGCGCTACCAGGAGCTGGTGGACGACCTGCTGCTGATCGTCTCGGAGCTGGTGAGCAACGCGGTGACGCACGCCGCCGAGCTGTCGCCCGAGGTGGTCACCGAGCTGTCGCTGCGCCGGGCCTGGGTGCGGGTGTCGGTCGAGGACGGGGACCCGTACCGGCCGAAGGCGCTGGAGAACGACACCGGACGCACCGGCGGGCGCGGCCTGCTGCTGGTGAAGAGCGTCACCCTGCAGGCCGGTGGGGTGTGCGACGTCGAAGACACGGGGGAGGGCGGCAAGGTCATCTGGGCCTCGCTGCCCGTTCCCCCGGGGCCCGACCACTGACCGGCCGGGCCGGACGCCGGACCGACGGCCGACACCTCCGGACCGCCGGTCGGGACGGCCGGACCACCGGCCGGGGCGGGCGGACCACCGGCCGGGGCGGGCGGACCACCGGCCGGGGCGGGCGGACTACCAGTCCCGCCCGGCGATCTCCCGGATGCCCGGCAGCGCGGCCTCGAAGACCGTCTCGAACCAGACCGAGAACGGCCGCTCCGCCCGCAGCTCGCGCAGCTCCTGCGCGGTCACGAAGGCGAAGTCGTCCACCTCCTCCGGGGCGGGCTCGACCGGCGCGGTGACCAGTCCCACGAACAGGTGGTTCCACTCCCGCTCGATCAGCCCGGACGCCTCGTCCGGCAGGTCGTAGCGGACGGTGCCCGCCTCGCACAGCAGCGCCGGTGCGACACCCAGCTCCTCGGCGGTGCGCCGGGCGGCGGCGACGAACGGCGGCTCGTCCGGGTACGGGTGGCCGCAGCAGGTGTTCGACCAGACGCCGGGGGAGTGGTACTTGCCGAGGGCCCGGCGCTGGAGCAGCAGCCGGCCCTGGCGGTCGAACAGGAAGACCGAGAAGGCCCGGTGCAGCCGGCCCGGCTGCTGGTGGGCCCAGAGCTTCTCGCCGGTGCCGATCGTGACGCCCGCGTCGTCGACCAGTTCCAGCAGGATCTCGGTTCCGACGGGGGCGGACCCGGTGGCCCGGGGGTCGACCGTCACATCGGTCTCCACGTCGAGACCGGTGTCGATCTCGGCCGCGAAGTGCGTGGGATCGGTCGGAAGACTCTGGGGCATGGGGCCTCTTTCGGGAGCGGGAGCAACGGGAGCATCGGGTGTCTCCGACACACCGGGCGGAGTGCGGCGGACACAGCGGGGGCACCGGCGCCGGCGTCGGCATCCAGTCTGCCGTATGGGTGGCGGTCGGCAGGGGTCCCACGCACAACCGGGCGGATCATGACCCGGAGGAGTCGGAAACCGTCCAGAGAAGGGTCCGGGATGCCCTCGTAAGAGTCACAGAATTCGCAGAACCGTTCGGCGTGCGTTCGGAGCCCGTTCGACCGGCCCGGCGCCTCCTCACGGCCTCCCCGCACCGTCCCGCAGGCGGCGCCCGGGCGGATCCGGTGCGGCCCCCGGGCGGCCCGACGGCCGTTCGACGGGCCCTCGGCGGCCGCCCTTCCGCCGCCCCGCCGCCGCCCCTGGGCAGGGCGGGCGCGTTCTGGCCGGTGGCCCCGGTCGCCTACCATCACATACGACACGGTGCCCGGATCTGTGCCGGCACCGGCGCGCCGCCGCCCGGCCCGGTCGAACACCGGACCGGGGGTCCCGGTGGCGCCGCCGCCCCCGGCACGGCCCCGCGCACAGCACGACGGATCAGGAGACCCGCATGATCGGCCTCGTTCTGGCAGCCGGCGCCGGCCGCCGGCTGCGCCCGTACACCGACACCCTGCCCAAGGCGCTGGTGCCGGTCGACGGGGAACGGACCGTCCTGGACCTCACGCTCGGCAACTTCGCCGAGGTCGGTCTGCGCGATGCCGCGATCGTCGTCGGCTACCGCAAGGAGGCGGTGTACGACCGCAAGGACGCCCTGGAGAGCAAGTACGGCGTCAAGCTCCACCTCGTCGAGAACGACAAGGCCGAGGAGTGGAACAACGCCTACTCGCTCTGGTGCGCCCGAGACCTGTTCGCCGAGGGCCTGCTGCTCGCCAACGGCGACACCGTCCACCCGGCCTCCGTCCAGCGCACCATGCTGGAGGGCAACCGGCGCCTGACCGACGCCGGCGCCGCCCCCGGCATCCTGCTCGCCCTCGACACGGTGAAGAAGCTCGCCGACGAGGAGATGAAGGTCGTCGTAGACCCGGCCACCGGCATGCGCCGGATCACCAAGCTGATGGAGCCGGCCGAGGCGAGCGGTGAGTACATCGGCCTCACGGTGATCAACCCGTCCGCCGCCGCCGACCTGACCGACGCGCTGCGCGCCACCTACGAGCGCGACCCGCAGCTGTACTACGAGGACGGCTACCAGGAGATGGTGAACCGCGGCCTGCGGATCGACGTCCAGCCGATCGGCGAGGTCTCCTGGGTCGAGGTCGACAACCACGACGACCTGGCGAAGGCGCGGGAGATCGCGTGCCGGTACTGACCCGACTGGTCCCGTCGCCGCTGTTCGTCGAGATCCGCCCGGGCGCGCTGGACGCGCTCGGCGGCATCCTCGCGGACCAGCGGCTGTCGGCCTCGGGCCGGATCGCGGTCGCGATCAGCAACGGCTCCGGCTCGGCCATGCGCCGCCGCCTGGAGCCGGCCCTGCCCGGCGCCGACTGGTACAACGTGGACGACGGCAGCCTGGACAGCGCGGTGCGGCTGGCCGAGGCGATGCGCGGCGGCCACTACGACGCGATGGTCGGCCTCGGCGGCGGCAAGATCATCGACGCCGCCAAGTACGCCGCGGCCCGGGTCGGCCTGCCGCTGGTCGCGGTCGCCACCAACCTGGCCCACGACGGCATCTGCTCGCCGGTCTCCACCCTGGACAACGACGCCGGCCGCGGCTCCTACGGGGTGCCCAGCCCGATCGGCATCGTGGTCGACCTGGACGTGATCCGGCAGGCCCCGCAGCGCTTCGTGGCGGCCGGCGTGGGCGACGTCGTCTCCAACATCTCCGCGTGCGCGGACTGGGAGCTGTCGCACGCGGTGACCGGCGAGCCGGTGGACGGTCTGGCCGTGGCGATGGCCCGCTCGGCGGGCGAGAACCTGCTGCGGCACCCGGGGAGCACCCAGGACCAGGACCTCCTGACGGCGCTCGCCGAGGCCCTGGTACTGTCCGGCATCGCGATGAACATCGCGGGCAGCACCCGGCCCTCGTCGGGTGCCTGCCACGAGATCTCGCATGCCCTGGACGTGCTGTATCCCAAGCGGTCCGCCCAGCACGGCGAGCAGGTCGGCCTCGGCGCCGCCTTCGCCAGCTTCCTGCGGGGCGAGCGCGAGCTGACCGGCCTGATCGTGGAGCGCCTGGCGAGCCACGGACTGCCGGTGACCGCGGCTCAGATCGGCTTCACCGAGGCGGAGTTCACCGAAGCGGTGCACTACGCTCCGAACACCCGACCGGGGCGCTTCACCATCCTCGAACACCTCGACCTCTCCCCTTCCGCAATCAGGGACGCGTACGCCGACTATGTCCAAGCCGTCAACAGCTGACCCCTCCACCGCGGGCGCCGAACGGCCCCCGGTGGACCTGACCCGCCGGCCCTCGATCGAGGAACTGCGCGCGGTGATCCACCCGGAGGGCATGCTCCAGCGCCGCAGTGCCGAGCACTGGGCCGGTCGCCTGTACATGCGGAAGATCTCGCTGCGGATCACCCGGGTGCTCTCCACCGTGACGGCGATCACGCCCAACGGTCTGACGTACCTGATGATGGTCACCGGCATCCTGGCCGGCGCCGCGCTGGTCCTGCCGGGCATCGCGGGCGCCGTCCTGGGCGCCCTGCTGATCCAGGTCTACCTGCTGCTGGACTGCGTGGACGGCGAGGTGGCCCGCTGGCGCCGGCAGACCTCGCTCACCGGCGTCTACCTGGACCGGGTCGGCCACTACATGTCCGAGGCGGCGCTGCTGACCGGCCTCGGCCTGCGCGCCACCGACCTGCTGCACCGCGAGGGCACCGGGTCGCACTGGGAGTGGGCCTTCCTCGGCACCCTGGCCGCGCTCGGCGCGATCCTGATCAAGTCCGAGACCGACCTGGTGGACGTGGCCCGCGCCCGCAGTGGCCTGACGGCCGTCGAGGACAGCGCCTCGGTGCCGCGTTCGGCCTCCGTCGCCAAGGCCCGCCGGGCGGCCTCCTTCCTGAAGTTCCACCGCCTGGTCGGCGCGGTCGAGGCCTCCCTGCTCATCCTGGCCGCCGGCGTCGCCGACGCCGTGCACGGCGGACTGCTCTTCACCCGGCTCGCGGTGGTCGTCCTGGCCGCGATCGCGATGCTCCAGACCGTGCTGCACCTGCTGAGCATCGTCCTCTCCAGCAGGCTGCGATGAGCGCGCGGGGCACCGCGGAGGACTTCCGCCTCGGCGCCGTGATCATCACCATGGGCAACCGGCCCGCCGAGCTCAACGCCCTGATCGAGGCCGTCCGCGCCCAGGAGGGCCCGGCGGTCGAGCTGGCCGTGGTCGGCCAGGGCGTGGAGCTGCCCCCGCTGCCGGAGGGCGTGCGCACCGTCGAGCTGCCGGAGAACCTGGGCATCCCGGGCGGGCGCAACGTCGGCATCGAGCTGTTCGGCCGGGACGGCGCGGAGGTCGACGCCGTCCTCTTCCTGGACGACGACGGCAACCTGCCGCGCACCGACTCGGCCCGCCTGCTGCGCGAGGCCTTCACCGCCGACCCGGAGCTGGGCATCGTCTCCTTCCGGATCGCCGACCCGGACACCGGTGTCACCCAGCGCCGGCACGTCCCCCGGCTGCGCGCCAGCGACCCGCTGCGCTCGTCCCGGGTGACGACCTTCCTGGGCGGCGCGAGCGCGGTGCGCTGCAAGGTGTTCGAGCAGGCCGGGCAGCTGCCCGCCGAGTTCTTCTACGCCCACGAGGAGACCGACCTCGCGTGGCGCGCGCTGGACGCCGGCTGGGCCATCGACTACCGGGCGGACGTGGTGCTGCACCACCCCACGACCTCGCCCGCCCGCCACGCGAGCTACTTCCACAACGTGGCCCGCAACCGGGTCTGGCTCGCGAGGCGGAACCTTCCGGCCCTGTTGGTGCCTCTCTATCTGGGAACCTGGTTCCTGCTGACCCTGGCCCGCCGCCCCTCCCCGGAGGCGCTGAAGGCCTGGTGGGGCGGGTTCCGGGCGGGCTGGCGCGAACCCTGCGGTGCGCGGCGGCCCATGCGGTGGCGTACCGTCTGGCGACTGACCAGGCTGGGCCGACCTCCGATCATCTGATCACATCTGATGGCATCCGCATCGGATGATCGATCGCTGCGGCCGGTGCCCACACACCGGCCGGCTCCCCCGAGATCCCAGTGGATCCCCATCGGCGCACGACCGGCGGACCCCGCCGACCGGCCGCCCCGACCGATCCCGCGTGAAGGACGAATGTGTCGACAGTGAGTGAACCCGTCAGCCTCTCGGCCCCCAGGGGGGCGGACGCGGGCCTGACCCCCAAGCAGCTTGCGGACAAGTACGGTCTGGCGGTGAGCGGCGCCCGTCCCGGCCTGTTCGCCTACTCCAAGCAGCTCTGGGCCCGGCGCCACTTCATCTGGGCCTTCGCCACCGCCCGCCTGGTGGCCCAGTACACCAACGCCAAGCTCGGCCAGCTGTGGCAGGTGGTGACCCCGCTGCTCAACTGCGCGGTGTTCTACCTGGTCTTCGGCGTGATCCTGGCGAGCAAGCAGGGCTTCCCGGACAACACCTACATCGCCTGGCTGTGCATCGGCGTCTTCGTCTTCCAGTTCACCCAGAACGCGGTGCAGGCCGGCACCCGGGCGATCTCCGACAACCTCGGGCTGATCCGGGCGCTGCACTTCCCCCGGGCCAGCCTCCCGATCGCCTTCACCGTGATCCAGCTCCAGCAGCTGCTGATCTCGATGGTCGTCCTGGTCGTCACCGTGCTCGCCGCCGGCATCACCCCGGGCCGGACCTGGCTGCTGATCATCCCGGCGCTGCTCCTGCAGACGCTCTTCAACACCGGCATCTCCCTGGTGATGGCCCGGCTCGGCTCCCGGACCAGCGACATCTCCCAGCTGATCCCGTTCGTGATGCGCGCCTGGATGTTCCTGTCCGGTGTGATGTTCAGCATCCAGGACAAGATCACGCACTGGCCGCACTACATCCAGACGCTGATGTCGCTCAACCCGGCGTCGATCTACATGGACCTGCTGCGGCACGCCTTCGCGCCGGTCATCTACAACCCGCACCAGCCGGTGCACCAGACCCTCCCGCCGCACCAGTGGGCGTACGGCCTGGCCTGGGGCGTGGGCATGTTCGTCGTCGGATACGTCTTCTTCTGGAAGGCCGAGGAGGAGTACGGCCGTGGCTGACATCGACCTGAGCAACAACGACACCGTCACGGACGCGGACGTCGCCCGCGAGCCCACCGTCGTCGTCGACGACGTGCACATCGTCTACAAGGTGCACGGCGCCGGCTCCGGCAAGGGCAGCGCCACCTCGGCGCTGAGCCGCATCATCAGCCGCAAGCGCGCCTCCGGCGTGCGCGAGGTGCACGCGGTCAAGGGCATCAGCTTCACCGCGTACAAGGGCGAGGCGATCGGCCTGATCGGCTCCAACGGCTCCGGCAAGTCGACCATGCTGGCCGCCATCGCCGGCCTGCTGCCGACCGAGAAGGGCGGCATCTACACCAACGGCCAGCCCTCGCTGCTGGGCGTCAACGCCGCGCTGATGAACGAGCTCACCGGTGAGCGCAACGTCGTCCTCGGCTGCCTGGCCATGGGCATGACCCCGGCCCAGGTGAGGGCCCGCTACCAGGACATCGTCGAGTTCTCCGGCATCAACGACAAGGGCGACTTCATCTCCCTGCCGATGCGCACCTACTCCTCCGGCATGGGCGCCCGGCTGCGCTTCTCGATCGCCGCCGCGAAGACCCACGACGTGCTGCTGATCGACGAGGCCCTCGCCACCGGCGACCAGGCCTTCCAGCAGCGCAGCAAGCGGCGGATCGACGAGCTGCGCAAGTCCGCCGGTACGGTCTTCCTGGTCAGCCACGACAACAACTCGATCCGCGAGGTCTGCGAGCGGACCATATGGATCGAGGCCGGCGAGCTGGTCATGGACGGACCCACCGAGGAGGTCGTGAGCCGCTACGAGCGCGGCGAGCGACCGTAGTCCCCGTCACACTCCCGCGGGGCCGGTTCCGGAGCTTCCGGAGCCGGCCCCGCGCCTTTCCCGCCGCCCGGCGCGGAGGCGAGCGCCCGGTGCCCCGGCGGGGCGCTCTTCTCCGGCGCGCCCGGGCGTGTCAGCCTGGTGGTCGCGGGGGCGGTGTGCCGTGCGTGACGCCCGCGCTCGGACGCGTGTCCGAGTCGGACCGGTCGTGCCAAGCGGTGTAGAACGGGGGAGTGACAGCAGTGTCGGCTTCGGCCCAGCCCAGAGATACGCCGGTGAACGGTTCCGCAGGACAGACCCTGGACAAGGCGGGCGCGGAGAACTTCCCCGTCGCCCCGTTCTTCCTGCCCGCGGCCTGGCGCGACGACCTGATGGCGGTGTACGGCTTCGCCCGCCTGGTCGACGACGCCGGCGACGGCGACCTGGCCGACCCGGCCGCCACCGCCCGGCTGCTCGGGGTCGAGCAGACGCCCCCCGCCACCCCTTCGGACCAGTCCGGCCCGCCGGCTCCGCAGGAGACCGCCTTCCGGCTCGCCCTGCTCGACGGACTGGAGCAGGACCTCGACCGGGTCTTCGAGACGGCCCTGCGCACCGCCGGCGGCTCCGGAGCGGCCGGCGCGGACCGCCCCCGCCACCCGCTGATGAGCGCGCTCGTCCCGCTGGTCGACCGGCACGGCCTCACCCCCGAACCGTTCCGCCGTCTGATCGAGGCCAACCGGGTGGACCAGACCACCTCCCGCTACGCCACCTTCGACGACCTGATCGGCTACTGCACCCTCTCCGCCGACCCGGTCGGCCGCCTCGTGCTGGCCATCGCGGGCGTCTCCACCCCCGAGCGGACCGAACTCTCCGACGCCGTCTGCAGCGGCCTCCAGGTGGTCGAGCACATCCAGGACGTGGCCGAGGACCTGGCCCACGGCCGGATCTACCTGCCCGCGGAGGACCTGGCCCGCTTCGGCGTCACCGAGGCCGACCTGGCCGCGCCCTCCGCCGACGGCGCGGTGCGCGAGCTGATCGCCTTCGAGGTCGAGCGGGCCCGCACCCTGCTCGACCGCGGCGCACCATTGGTAGGTACGGTTCGGGGGAGGCTTCGACTGCTCCTGGCGGGATTCACCGCAGGCGGCTATGCGGCCCTGGCGGCCGTCGAGGACGCCGGGTACGACGTGCTCGCCCAGCAGGCGAAGCCGGACAAGCGCCGCCTCGCAGCGAAGGCGGCGGCCATCTTCGCGAAGGGAAGGTGAACGCCCGCGTGGCGGCATCACCACTGGCGTCGGCCCAGGTCATGGCGGCGTACCGGTACTGCGAGGCAGTCACCGGACTGCAGGCGCGCAACTTCAGCTACGGCATCCGGTTGCTGCCAGAACCCAAGCGGTTGGCCATGTCGGCCCTGTACGCCCTGGCCCGCCGGGTGGACGACATCGGCGACGGCGACCTCCCGGACGACCGCAAGGCCGAGGCGCTGGTGCGCACCCGGGAGCTGGTGGACGAGGTCCGCTCCGGGGTGGTCGCCGACGACGACACCGACCCGATCAAGGTCGCCCTGGCCGACGCGGCCCGGCGCTTCCCGATCCCGCTCGGCGGTTTCGACGAGCTGATCGACGGCGTCGAGATGGACCTCAAGGGCGCCGAGTACCAGACGTACGACGAGCTGAAGGTCTACTGCCGCTGCGTGGCCGGCGCGATCGGCCGGCTCTCGCTGGGCGTCTACGGCTGCGACGACCCGGAGCTCGGGGCGCGCTACGCGGACACCCTGGGCCTGGCGCTGCAGCTCACCAACATCCTGCGCGACCTGCGCGAGGACGCCCTGACCGGCCGCACCTACCTGCCCGCCGAGGACCTGGTCCGGTTCGGCTGCGAGCAGGGCTTCGCCCTGCCCGAGCCGCCGGTCGGCGCGGACTTCACCGGCCTGGTGGCCTTCGAGGCCGCCCGCGCCCAGGCCGCCTTCGAGGAGGGCCTGCGGCTGCTGCCGATGCTCGACCGCCGCAGCCGTGCCTGCACCGCCGCGATGGCCGGGATCTACCACCGGCTGCTCGGCCGGATCGCCGCCGAACCGGAGTCGGTCCTGCGCGGCCGGGTCTCGCTGCCGGGCTGGGAGAAGGCGTACGTGGCGCTTTCCGGGCTCGCCGGGGGGCGTTCTTGATTCTCGCAACAGTTCTGTCACGCTGTGTCAGCTGGGAATCACGTGTGGGTAGTTCCATGTTGAACAAACGAGGATCTTCTTCAGGGACCGCCCGCGGGCGGTCCACCGACCGCGAGGGGGAGGGCCGATGACCGGGCGAGCCGATGCCGCGCGCCCGGCCGCCGTGGTGGTCGGCGGCGGCCTCGCCGGGATCACCGCCGCGCTGCGCCTCGCCGAGGCGGGCCACCGGGTCACCCTCGCGGAGGGGCGGCCCCGGCTCGGCGGCCTGGCCTTCTCCTTCCAGCGCGGCGAGCTCACCGTCGACAACGGCCAGCACGTCTACCTGCGCTGCTGCACCGCCTACCGCGGCCTGCTGGAGCGCCTCGGCGCCTCCCGGCTGGTCCACCTCCAGGACCGCCTCGACATCCCGGTGCTCTCCGTCACCGGGCCGCCGGAGGCCCCGGTGCGCACCCTGGGCCGACTGCGCCGGGCCGGCCTGCCCGTCCCGCTGCACCTGGCCGGCAGCCTGGCCCGCTACCCGCACCTGTCCCCGGCCGACCGCGCCCGGGTGGTCCGCGGCGCGCTCGCCCTGCGGGGCCTGGACCTCGCGGACCCGGCCCTGGACGAGGTCTCCTTCGGCGACTGGCTGCGCCGCAACGGGCAGAACGCCGCCACCCAGGCCGCCCTGTGGGACCTGGTCGGCGTCGCCACCCTGAACGCCCGGGCCGACCAGGTCTCGCTGGCGCTCGCCGGGATGGTGTTCAAGACCGGCCTGCTCTCCGACCCGGGCGCCTCGGACATCGGCACCGCCGCCGTCCCGCTCGGCGTGATCCACCACGACCGGGCGCTCACCGAACTGGAGCGGGCCGGCGTCCGGGTGCTGCTGCGGTCCCGGGTGGCCGAGCTGAAGCCGGCCGCGCCGCAGCACGCCGTCCGGCTGGAGGGCGGGGAACTGCTCACCGCCGACACCGTGGTGCTGGCCGGCGCCCAGGACAGCGCGGCCGCGCTGCTGCCGCCGAACGCGGTCCCCGGGCAGGAGCGGCTGGCCGGCTTCGGCACCGCGCCGATCCTCAACGTGCACGTGGTCTACGACCGCAAGGTGCTGCGCCGGCCGTTCTTCGCCGCGCTCGGCTCCCCGGTCCAGTGGGTCTTCGACCGCACCGCGCACTCCGGCCTGGCCGCCACCCCGACGGGCCGGGCCCACCCGGGCGCCCAGTACCTGGCGCTGTCGCAGTCCGCCGCGCAGGACGAGATCGACCTGCCGGTGGCCGAGCTGCGCGGCCGCTACCTGCCCGAGCTGGGCCGGCTGCTGCCGGCCGCGGCCCAGGCCGAGGTGCTGGACTTCTTCGTCACCCGGGAGCGCACCGCGACCTTCGACCCGGCGCCGGGCAACGGGGCACTGCGCCCCTCGGCCCGCACCGAGGTCCCCGGCCTGCTGCTGGCCGGCTCGTGGACGGCCACCGGCTGGCCCGCGACCATGGAGGGCGCCGTGCGCAGCGGCCACGCCGCGGCCGACGCCGCGCTCGCCGCGGTCGGCACCCGGACGCCGGTGGACCGCGGCGACGGGAGGTGGCCCAGGTGACGGCGGGCCCCGCCGCCGGAGAGCCCGCCAGAGCCGACGGGCGTACCGTCGAGCGCACCGGCGCATCCACCGGGAGCGGCCCGGCCGGCCGTACCGGCACCACCGGCGCTGCTGGAACCACCGGCACCGGCACTCGATTCGACACCAGCCGCACCGACAGCGCCCGGCCGCCCCGTGCGGCCCGGCACCACGAGGAAGAGGGAACGCACGTGGAGTCACGCACCGGCTACGCCGTCGGAGGCACGGCGCACGCCGAACCGGTCTCGGTGCCGGAGCTGCTCGCCCGCAGCCGTACGCTCTGCACCCCGCCGCTACGGGCCGCCGTCGCCCGACTGGCCGCACCCATGGACACCGTCGCCGCCTACCACTTCGGCTGGATCGACCGGGACGGCACCCCGGTGACGGGGGACGGCGGCAAGGCCGTGCGCCCGGCGCTGGCGCTGCTGTCCGCCCGGGCCACCGGCGCGGCGGCCGAGGTCGGCGTGCCCGGTGGGGTCGCGGTTGAACTGGTGCACAACTTCTCCCTCCTCCATGATGATCTGATGGACGGTGACGAGACCCGACGGCACCGGGCCACCGCCTGGACGGTCTTCGGGCCGGCCCAGGCGATCCTGGTCGGCGACGCCCTGGCGACGCTCGGCACCGAGGTGCTGCTCGACGCCGCCGTGACCGGCGGGGCGAGCGCCACCGACGCCGCGCGCGCCGTCCGGCTGCTCACCACGGCGACCCGCCGGCTGATCGACGGCCAGGCCATGGACGTCGCCTTCGAACAGCGCGACAGCGTCACGGTCGCCGAGTGCCTGGAGATGGAGGGCGGCAAGACGGCGGCACTGCTGGCCGCCGCCTCGGCGATCGGCGCCGTCCTGGCCGGCGCCGACGACAAGGTCTCCGACTCGCTCCAGCGCTACGGCCACCACCTGGGCCTCGCCTTCCAGGCGGTGGACGACCTGCTCGGCATCTGGGGCGCCACCGAGGTCACCGGCAAGCCGCACTGGGGGGACCTGCGCCAGCGCAAGAAGTCCCTTCCGGTCGCCGCCGCCCTGGCCGAGGGCGGAGCGGCCTCGCGCCGGCTCGCCGAAGAGCTGGCCGACCCGAAGGGACGCGGGGAGGAGAGCGAGCCCGAGCTCGCCGCCCGCGCCGCGCTGATCGAGGACGCCGGCGGCCGCGCCTGGACCCGGGAGGAGGCCCGCCGCCAGCACACGACTGCCCTCGCCGCCCTGGACGAGGTGCCCATGACCGACGAGGTGCGGGAGCACTTCGTCGCACTCGCCGAATTCGTGGTGGTACGAGAGAGGTGACGTTACGTTGACAGCAACCGCG
The DNA here is from genome assembly GCF_053598475.1 of Kitasatospora sp. NPDC001119. Lineage (NCBI taxonomy): Bacteria > Bacillati > Actinomycetota > Actinomycetes > Kitasatosporales > Streptomycetaceae > Kitasatospora > Kitasatospora sp. NPDC001119. Next base: position 64,117 of record NZ_JBSFKI010000001.1, on the reverse strand, counting down.
GACGGCCGGCTCGACCCTGAGTACGATTCCGAGCCGGTCGCGGTGGGCGACCGCCCCCCGGCCCTGCTGGGCACGGGGCGGTGGCAGCCCGAGGACACCGACCAGCCGCGGCCGGCCGGTGAGACGGACCACGGACCGGCCGACGCGCGGGAGGCCCTGGCCCGCGCCACCACCCACCTGCTCTCCCTGCAGTCGTCCGAGGGCTGGTGGAAGGGCGACCTGGAGACCAACGTCACCATGGACGCCGAGGACTTACTGCTCCGCCAGTTCCTGGGAATCCGCACCGAGGAGCAGACCCGCGCCACCGCCGAATGGATCCGCTCCCAGCAGCGCGAGGACGGCACCTGGTCCACCTTCCACGGCGGGCCGCCCGAGCTGTCCACCACCGTCGAGGCGTACGTCGCCCTCAAACTGGCCGGGGACGACCCGGAAGCCCCGCACATGCTGGCCGCCGCGCGCTACGTCCGCTCCGCCGGGGGCATCGCGGCCGCCCGGGTGTTCACCCGGATCTGGCTCGCCCTGTTCGGCTGGTGGCCCTGGGAACGGCTGCCCGAGATGCCGCCCGAGATCATCTTCCTGCCCAGGTGGCTGCCGCTGAACATCTACGCCTTCGGCTGCTGGGCCCGCCAGACCATCGTCCCGCTGACGGTCGTCTCCTCCCACCGCCCGGTCCGTCCGGCGCCCTTCCCGCTCACCGAGCTGCACACCGACCCGAACGACCCGTACCCCCACCGGCCGCTCGCCCCCGCCACCACCTGGGACGGCCTGTTCGAACGCCTCGACAAGGCGCTGCACGCCTACCACCGCCGGGCCTTCCGCCCGCTGCGCCGACTGGCCCTCTCGCAGGCCTGCCGCTGGATCGTCGAACGCCAGGAGGCCGACGGCTGCTGGGGCGGTATCCAGCCCCCCGCCGTCTACTCGCTGATCGCCCTGCACCTGGAGGGCTACGAGCTGGAGCACCCGGTGATGAAGGCCGGACTCTCCTCCTTCGACCGCTTCACCGTGCACACCGAGGACGGCAAGCGCTGGCTGGAGGCCTGCCAGTCCCCGGTCTGGGACACCTGCCTGGCCACCATCGCCCTGGTCGACGCCGGGGTGCCGGCCGACCACCCGGCGCTGGTCTCCGCCGTCGACTGGATGCTCGGCGAGGAGATCCGCAAGCCCGGCGACTGGACCGTGAAGCGGCCCGGGCTCGCCCCCGGCGGCTGGGCCTTCGAGTTCGAGAACGACACCTACCCCGACATCGACGACACCGCCGAGGTGGTGCTCGCGCTGCGCCGGGTCGCCCACCCCGACCCGGCCAAGGTCGACGGCGCGGTGGACCGGGGCGTGCTGTGGAACCTCGGCATGCAGTCCAAGAACGGCGCCTGGGGCGCCTTCGACGTGGACAACACCAGCACGCTGCCCAACAAGCTGCCGTTCTGCGACTTCGGCGAGGTGGTCGACCCGCCGTCCGCCGACGTCACCGCGCACGTGGTGGAGATGCTCGCCGAGACCGGCCGCTCCCGCGACCCCCGGACCAGGCGCGGCATCGAGTGGCTGCTGCGCAACCAGGAGGCGGACGGCTCCTGGTTCGGCCGCTGGGGCACCAACTACATCTACGGCACCGGCTCGGTACTGCCCGCCCTGGTGGCGGCCGGCGTCCCCGACGAGCACCCGGCGATCCGCCGGGCGGTGCGCTGGCTGGAGGACCGGCAGAACGCCGACGGCGGTTGGGGCGAGGACATGCGCTCCTACGACGACCCGGCGCGCTGGGCCGGGCGCGGCGACTCCACCGCCTCGCAGACCGCGTGGGCGCTGATGGCGCTGCTCGCGGCCGGCGAGGGGCCCAAGGACCGGGCCAACCCGGCGGTGGAGCGCGGCGCGGAGTGGCTGGTGCGCACCCAGCTGCCCGAGGGCACCTGGGACGAGCCGCAGTTCACCGGCACCGGCTTCCCGTGGGACTTCTCCATCAACTACCACCTGTACCGGCTGGTCTTCCCGGTCACCGCGCTCGGCCGCTACCTCAACGGCGCCCCGGGCACGATCCGGGCCGACGGAACCCCGGCGATCGGGACGGCGCGGTGACCACCGCGCCCCTGCTGGTGCTCTGCGCCCTGGGCCCCGAGGTCTGGGCCCTGCGCGGCGGCGACTGGCGCGGTGCGACCGGAGGGTCCCCGGTGCTGGTGCGCACCGGGGTCGGCCGGCGCCGCGCCGGGCTGGCCGTCCGGCGCCTGCTCGGCTCCGCGCCCAGCGGCTACGGCGCCGTGGTGGTGGCCGGCTTCGGCGCCGCGCTCGGCCCGGGCGTCCTGCCCGGCGACGTGGTCGCCGCCGACGGCGTGCGCGATGCCGAGGGCCACCTGTACCCGCTCGACTCCGGCGCGGAGCTCACCCGGGCGCTGAAGGAGCGCGGCCTGACCGTGCACACCGGCGTGCACCACACCGCCGACCACGTGGTGCGCGGCATCGAACGGCGGGCGCTGCACCTCCAGGGCGCGCTCGCCGTCGACATGGAGGCCGCCGCCGTCCTGGCCGCGCTGCGCGAGGTCCGGCCCGTGCTGCCGGCGGCCGTCCTGCGGGTGGTGGTGGACACGCCCGAGCACGAGCTGCTGCGGCCCGGCACCCTCCCGGCCGGGGTGCGCGCCTGGCGGACCCTGCGGGCGACGGTACCCGCCCTCGTCGACTGGTACCAGCAGGAGCGCGCGCCCGGCTCCGTAGACCTGAACCACCCCACATCCTCGACGCTCCCCCAGGAGGCGAGCTAGCCATGGCCATGCCGTTGCGCCAGACCGTGCGGGTCGGCACCTACCTCATGCAGCAGAAGCTGCTCAAGCGCCGGGACAAGTTCCCGCTGATCGTGGAGCTGGAACCGCTCTTCGCCTGCAACCTCGCCTGCGAGGGCTGCGGCAAGATCCAGCACCCGGCGGGCGTCCTGAAGCAGCGGATGCCCGTCGCCCAGGCGGTCGGCGCGGTCCTGGAGTCGGGTGCCCCGATGGTCTCGATCGCCGGCGGCGAGCCGCTGATGCACCCGCAGATCGACGAGATCGTCCGGCAGCTCGTCGAGCGCCGCAAGTACGTGTTCCTCTGCACCAACGCGCTGCTGATGCGCAAGAAGATGGACAAGTTCACGCCCTCGCCGTACTTCACCTTCGCGGTGCACATCGACGGCATGCGCGAGCGGCACGACGAGTCGGTGGCCAAGGAGGGCACCTTCGACGAGGCCGTGGCCGCGATCAAGGAGGCCAAGCGGCGCGGCTTCCGGGTCACCACCAACAGCACCTTCTTCAACACCGACACCCCGCAGACCGTCATCGAGGTGCTGGACTACCTCAACGACGAGCTCAAGGTGGACGAGATGATGATCTCGCCCGCCTACGCCTACGAGAAGGCCCCCGACCAGGAGCACTTCCTCGGCGTCGAGCAGACCAGGGCGCTCTTCCGCGCGGCCTTCGCCGACGGCAACCGCAAGCGCTGGCGCCTCAACCACAGCCCGCTCTTCCTGGACTTCCTGGAGGGCAAGGCCGACTTCGAGTGCACCCCCTGGGGCATCCCCAACTACTCGCTGTTCGGCTGGCAGCGGCCCTGCTACCTGATGGCCGACGGCTACGTGCCGACCTACCGCGAGCTGGTCGAGAAGACCGACTGGAGCAAGTACGGCCGCGGCAAGGACCCGCGCTGCGAGAACTGCATGGCCCACTGCGGCTACGAGCCGACCGCCGTCCTCGCGACGATGGGCTCGCTGCAGCAGTCGCTGCGCGCCATCACCGAGACCGTCAACGGCAACAAGGGCCGCTGAGCGGGGAGCCGACCTCCGGGTCGGCACCCCGGCCCCGGGCCCCGCGCCCGGGGCCGGCTCCGCCCCCGCAGCCAGGCCGGCCCGCGCCCGGGCCGGGTGGAGGCACCACCGCACCGCTCCGAGTCGTGAGGTGAACCCATGTCACTGCTCTCCCGCGTCACGTCCCCGGCCGAGCTGCGCAAGCTCCCGGCCGTCGAACTGCCCCTGCTCGCCGACGAGATCCGCGACTTCCTGATCGAGGCCGTCACCCGCACCGGCGGCCACCTCGGGCCCAACCTCGGCGTGGTGGAGCTGACCATCGCGCTGCACCGGGTCTTCGACTCGCCGTACGACCGGATCGTCTTCGACACCGGCCACCAGAGCTACGTCCACAAACTGCTCACCGGCCGCCAGGACTTCAGCCGGCTGCGGATGCGCGGCGGACTCTCCGGGTACCCCGCGCGGGGCGAGTCCGAGCACGACCTGGTCGAGAACTCGCACGCCTCCACCGCGCTCTCCTACGCCGACGGCCTGGCCAAGGCGGCCCGGCTGCTCGGCCAGCACGACCGGCACACCGTCGCGGTGATCGGCGACGGCGCCCTCACCGGCGGCCTCGCCTGGGAGGCGCTCAACAACATCGCCGAGGCGCGCGACCGGCCGCTGGTCATCGTCGTCAACGACAACGAGCGTTCCTACGCCAGGACCATCGGCGGCCTCGCCAACCACCTGGCCACCCTGCGCACCACCCAGGGCTACGAGCGGTTCCTCGCCCTGGGCAAGGAGGCCCTGCAGCGCACCCCGCTGGTCGGCCAGCCGATCTTCGACGCGCTGCACGGCGCCAAGAAGGGGTTCAAGGACGCCTTCGCCCCGCAGGGCATGTTCGAGGACCTCGGCCTCAAGTACCTCGGGCCGATCGACGGCCACGACCTGGGCGCGGTCGAACAGGCGCTGCGCCAGGCCCGCAACTTCGGCGGACCGGTCATCGTGCACTGCCTGACCGTCAAGGGCCGCGGCTACCGGCCGGCCGAGCAGGACGAGGCCGACCGCTTCCACGCCGTCAACCCGATCGACCCGTACACCTGCCTGCCGATCTCGCCCAGCGGCGGCGTCTCCTGGACCTCGGTGTTCGGGGACGAGCTGCTCACCCTCGGAGCCGAGCGGCCGGACCTCGTGGCGATCACCGCGGCCATGCTCCAGCCGGTGGGCCTGGCCCCGTTCGCCAAGGCCTACCCGGAGCGGACCTTCGACGTCGGGATCGCCGAGCAGCACGCCGTCACCAGCGCGGCGGGGCTGGCCACCGGCGGACTGCACCCGGTGGTCGCGGTCTACGCGACCTTCCTCAACCGGGCCTTCGACCAGGTGCTGATGGACGTCGCCCTGCACCGGCTGGGCGTCACCTTCGTGCTCGACCGCTCCGGGGTGACCGGGCCGGACGGCGCCTCGCACAACGGCATGTGGGACATGTCGATCCTCCAGGTCGTCCCCGGCCTGCGGCTCGCCGCGCCGCGCGACGCGGAACAGCTGCGCGCCCAGCTGCGCGAGGCCGTCGAGGTCGGCGACGCCCCGACCGTGGTGCGCTTCCCGAAGGGGAACGTCGGGCCCGCGGTGCCGGCCGTCGAGCGGACCGGCGGGGTGGACGTGCTGCTGCGCACCGGGCGGGCGCCGGAGATCCTGCTGGTCGCCGTCGGCACCACCGCCTCCGCCTGCCTGGACGCGGCCCGGCTGCTGCTCGCCGAGGGCTTCACCGCGACCGTGGTCGACCCGCGCTGGGTCAAGCCGGTCGACCCGGTGCTGCCCGAACTCGCCGCAGCCCACCGGCTGGTGGTCACCGTCGAGGACAACGGCCGTACCGGAGGCGTCGGTTCGGCCGTCGCCCAGGCGCTGCGCGACGCCGACGTGGACGTGCCGGTGCGGGTGCTCGGCCTGCCCCAGGAGTTCCTCGGCCACGCCTCGCGCGGGGAGATCCTGGAGGAGGCGGGGCTGACCGGGACCGGGGTCGCCGCCCAGACCGCCGTCTTCGCCAAGAACCTGCTACCGACCCGAGGAGCGAACCCGCGCCATGCCGGCTGAACCAGACCGCCCCGCCTTCGACCTCGCCGCGCTGATCGCCGAACGCGGCGGCGAGCGCTACGAGTTGCACGGCCGCTACCTCAACCCGCAGCTGCCGCGGATGCTGCGCACCATCGGCTTCGACAGGTACTACGAGCGCGCCCGGGGCCAGTACTTCTACGACGCCGAGGGCAACGAGTACCTCGACATGCTGGCCGGCTTCGGCATCTTCGCGCTCGGCCGCCACCACCCGGTGGTGCGCTCGGCGGTCCAGCAGGTGATGGACCTCGACCTGCCGGACCTGGTCCGCTTCGACTGCTCACCGCTGCCCGGGCTGCTGGCCGAGCGGCTGCTGTCGTACGCGCCCGGACTGGACCGGGTGTTCTTCGGCAACAGCGGCACCGAAGCGGTGGAGACGGCGCTCAAGTTCGCCCGGTACGCCACCGGACGGAAGCGGATCCTGTACGCCGACCACGCCTTCCACGGGCTGACCACCGGCTCGCTCTCCGTCAACGGGGAGAGCGGCTTCCGCAAGGGCTTCGACCCGCTGCTGCCGGACACCGCCGTCCCGCTCGGCGATCTCGGCGCGCTGGCCAAGGAGTTGAAGCGCGGCGACGTCGCGGGGCTGATCGTCGAGCCGATCCAGGGCAAGGGCGTCCAGGCGCCGCCGCCCGGCTGGCTGCGGGCCGCCCAGGCGCTGCTCCACGAGCACCGGGCGCTGCTGATCTGCGACGAGGTGCAGACCGGCATCGGCCGCACCGGCGAGTTCTTCGCCTACCAGCACGAGGAAGGCGTGCTGCCGGACCTGGTCTGCGCCGCCAAGGCGCTGTCCGGCGGGTACGTGCCGGTCGGGGCGACGCTCGGCAAGGGCTGGATCTTCGAGAAGGTGTACTCCTCGATGGACCGGGTGCTGGTGCACTCGGCCAGCTTCGGGTCCAACGCCCAGGCCATGGCGGCCGGGCTGGCGACCCTGGAGGTGATGGGCGACGAGCAGGTGGTGGAGAACGCCCGCAAGGTGGGCGACTACTTCCGTGGACGGCTGACCGCGCTGGTCGACCAGTACGAGCTGCTCGCCGAGGTGCGCGGGCGCGGGCTGATGATCGGGATCGAGTTCGGCCGGCCCAAGTCGCTGAAGCTGCGCGCCGGTTGGACCGCGCTCCAGGCGGCGCGCAAGGGGCTGTTCGCGCAGATGGTGGTCGTGCCGCTGCTGCAGCGGCACCGCATCCTGACCCAGGTGTCGGGGGACCACCTGGAAGTGATCAAGCTGATCCCCCCGCTGATCATCACCGAGCGTGACGTGGACCGGTTCGTGGACGCCTTCACCGAGATCATGGACGAGGCCCACCGGGGGAGCGGGCTGATGTGGGACTTCGGGCGGACGCTGGTGAAGCAGGCGGTCGGCGGGCGCTGAGGCTGCCGGGGCCGCTGGGGTCGGGATCGTGGGTGCACGGTGTGGGAAGTCGACGGCACGGAGTGGGAAGTCGGCCGGGTCGACTTCCCACTCCGTGGGAGACACCGCGTCAGAGCTCGGTCCGGCGGCGCCGGATGACAACCACGAGATCGACGGCGGCGAACAGGGTGAGCAGGCCGCAGGCCACGGCGAAGCCGGTGAGGGTGCCCCGGCTGGGCGCGCCGTAGGCGGGCGAGAAGGCCGCCCAGACGGCGAACCCCGCCGTGGCCAGCGCGAACAACGGGGTGAAGGTGAGCGAGAGCAGGTAGCGGAGCTTGAGGTCGCTGCGGGCGGTGGCCGGCTCGGTGCCGCTGCGCCACCGGCGCGGGGTGGTGGTGCGCATGCCGTTCACCTCCGGACCGCGTGGGTCGGGCTACGATTCCAGCGTACGTCCGAGGAGGCGAGCCGGGGGAGGCGCGATGTCGGGTTCGGACGCGGTGGGGGCGGAGTCCGGTGCGGCGGGTTCGGGTTCGGGTTCGGGCTCCGGTTCGGGGGCGGCGGGCCAGGACGGCGAGGGGTACGCGGGGCTGCGGGTCGAGCGGGCCCGGGAGTTGGCCCGGCGGCACGGCTGGGCGTCGGTCCGGGTGCTGGAGCCGGGGGACCTGATGACCATGGAGTACCGGCAGGGGCGGCTCAACCTCGCGGTGCGCAACGGTGTGGTCGAGCGCAGTTGGGAGGGGTAGGACCGCGGTGACCCGTCGGCTCTGGTTCGGGCGGGCCCGGGTTCAGCAGAGCAGGTGCCGGCGGCCGAAGCGCCGGTGGAGCCGCTGTTCGGCGGCGGCGACCAGGGGTTCCAGCAGCGGCAGCGAGAGCAGGACGAGCAGTCCGGCGGCCCAGCCGGCCAGGACGTCGGTGACCCAGTGGGTGCCCAGGTAGACCGTGGTCAGACCGATCGAGCAGGCGGTGGCGGCGGCGATCACCGCGCCGGTCCGCCGCCAGCGGACGGCGAGGTAGGCGAGCACGCCCCAGGTGACCACCGCGTTGGCGGTGTGGCCGGAGGGGAAGATGGTGCCGCCGGAGAAGAGCTCGGGCGAGCCGACGTACTGGGCGTAGTGCGGGCCGAGCCGGCCGGTGACGATCTTGACCGCGCCGACGGTGACGTTGAGCAACAACAGCGCGATGCCCATGACCAGCAGCGGGCGCAGTCGGCCGAGGCGGTGGGCCCGCCAGCCGAGCCAGACGAAGGCGGCGATCGCCGACGGCCCGCGCTGCCCGGCGACCACCCAGGTGTCGAGCAGCGGCTCCAGCCGGGGCCACCGCTCGTAGGGGCGCAGCAGCCGGACCGACCAGTCGAGGTCGACCAGCGCGGTGTTGAGCAGGACACCGGCCAGCACCAGCAGGTAGCCGGCCAGGGTGACGGCGAGGAGGGCGGCCTGCCGTCGGCTCATCGGCGGCCAGCCGGGCTCGCCGGGGTCGGGGCCGAGCGGGGCGAGGTGGCGCGCGGGGGCGGTGGGACGGTCCAGGCGGCCGGTCTCGGCGGTGCGGCGCTCCGGTCCCTGGCGCGGAAGGGGAACGGGGGTACTTCTGGATTGCACGGGGTGACCTTACCCATCCGGACAGGGCTATTCCGGTGGTAATTGTCATTTTCCCGGGAAATCGACAATTGGGCCGACCAGGGGTGGTCCGAGGGGTGATTTCCGCTATTTCAGGATCGAAAGCCAGTGTGGTCGTCGAATGGTTCTGCAAAAGCCCCGGTAAAGCAAACGGAGTGGGAGGCCGGTGCGCCCGGCTTCCCACTCCGTGGTAACCCTGTGTAGGTTCCGTGCTCAGTCGAGGGGGCCGCCCGCGACGTAGATCACCTGGCCGGAGACGAAGCCGGCGCCCTCGCTCGCGAGGAACGCGATGGTGTGGGCGACGTCCTCGGGCTGACCGACCCGCTGGACCGGGATCTGAGAGGCTGCGGCCCGCTTGAAGTCTTCGAAGTCCATGCCGACCCGGGCCGCGGTGGCTGCTGTCATGTCCGTGGCGATGAAGCCCGGGGCGACCGCGTTGGCCGTGATGCCGAACTTGCCCAGCTCGATGGCCAAAGTCTTGGTGAAGCCCTGGAGACCGGCCTTGGCGGCCGAGTAGTTGGCCTGGCCGCGGTTGCCCTGGGCCGAGGACGAGGACAGGTTGACGATGCGGCCGAAACCGGCGTCGACCATGTGCTTCTGCACCGCGCGGGTCATCAGGAAGGCGCCGCGGAGGTGAACGTTGATGACCGTGTCCCAGTCGGACTCGGACATCTTGAAGAGCAGGTTGTCGCGGAGCACACCCGCGTTGTTCACCAGGACGACGGGGGCGCCGAGCTCGGCGGCCACCCGGTCGACGGCGGCCTGGACCTGCTCGGCGTCCGAGACGTCGGCGCCGACGGCGAGCGCCCTGCCGCCGGCGGCGGTGATCCGGTCGACGGTCTCCTTGCCGGCCGCTTCGTCCAGGTCCAGGACGGCGACCGCGTAGCCGTCGGCGGCCAGTCGGACGGCGGTGGCGGCGCCCAGGCCGCGGGCGGCGCCGGTCACGACGGCGACCCGGGGGGCGGTGCTCTGCTCGGTCATGCTCGCTCTCGTCTCTCTCGGGAGTGCCTCCCGGGGAGAGCCCCCGGAGAGGGTGGCCACACCCTACCGGCGGGTAGGGGGAGCGGCCAGGGTGGAGAGACGCAGGTGACGGTGGGTAAGGACCGACCGGTCGGCTTTCTGCTGAGAACGGGTTACTGCAAGCTGTTCGCAGCGAGTAAATATGCCAATGTTGCCGAACCTGCGTCTACTATCCGCCCCTGCCTGCCAGCAAGGGCCCGCCGTTTGTATAGTGTCCGCCAGCAGCCACCGGCTGCACGGCTGGAGCGCCCTCCCTCATAGCTGGACGCCCACTCGCCGTTACTGCCCCACCCGGGTGTCCCACACACACCGGGTGTGACATCGGGACGGATACATGGTGCTGGGGGAGATCCCGACAACCCGCGTGTCTACGCGACTGCAGCAGTCGCCAGGACACCTGATTCGCGTGGCACAGCAGGTCCACACCCGCTTGTGGTCCGAACACGTCGGAGCCGATCTCACGGCTCCGCAGTTCGCCGTGCTGCTGGTCCTGGCCCTGGAACCGGGTGCGGACCAGCGGACGGTCGGCGAGCGGGCCTCGCTCGACAAGGCCACGATGGCCGAGATGGTCGCGCGGCTGGTCCGTCGTGGCCTGGTGCTGCGCAGGCGCGACCCGGCCGACGGCCGGCGCAAGCTGCTGGCCCTCTCGCAGGGCGGCGCCCAGGCGGTGCGCGAGGCCACCGGTGGTGTGGTCCGCGTTCAGCGCGTCCTGTTCGAACCGCTCACGGCGGAGGAACAGGTCGAGATCGTCCGGGTGATGGCCAAGATAGCCAGGCTGGAGCCCGCGGCGGTCGCCGTCATCACCGACGCGCGGCCGATACTGGACGCCCAGCGGGCGATCGGCTACCTGATCAGGGTGAGCCAGCAGGTGCACACCAAGCTCTGGTCGGAGCACGTGGGCGCCGAGCTGACGGCTCCGCAGTACGCGGTGCTGGACGCGTTGGAGCTGGAACCGGGCGCCGACCAGCGCACGGTCGGCGAGCTGGCCTCGCTGGACAAGGCCACGATGGCCGAGATGGTCAGCCGGCTGGTGCGCCGCGGTCTGGTGCAGCGTCGGCGCGACCCCTCGGACGGACGGCGCAACCTGCTCTCGCTCTCACCGGCGGGACAGGACCTGCTGCACCGCTCGGCCGCTGGGGTGGCCGAGGTCCAGCGGCTGCTGCTGGCACCGCTGGAGGAGGGTGAGCACGAGGCCGCGCTCGCGCTCATCGCCAAGGCGGGCAGGCTGTAGGTCAAAAGTTCGCCACCGTAGCCAAAACGATTCGCCAAAACGCTGAGGGTCCATGGCGATGGGCTTTGGCGCATCGGGGCACACCGAAGGCCGCCCGCTCCTGTAGAGGTGCGGGCGGTCTTCGTGCGACCGGTGGTCAGCCGGTCGGGTGCTCAGACGGTTCGGGGGCCCGGAGGCCGGGACCCCGGGCGCGTCAGTTCCAGTCGAACTCCTGCGGGTCCGGGCCGATCCGCTTGCCGGTGGCCACGGCGGCGATCGCCGCGAGGTCCTCGGCGTCCAGCTCGAAGCCGGCGACGTCCAGGTTCTCCCGGATCCGGGACGGGGTGACCGACTTCGGGATGGCGATCACACCGCTCTGGAGGTGCCAGCGCAGCACCACCTGGGCGACCGTGCGGCCGTGCTTCTCGGCGATCTTCACCAGTGCGGGCTCGGCGAGCAGCTCCTTGCCCTGGCCCAGCGGGCTCCACGCCTCGGTGGCGATGCCGTGCTCGGCGTGGAACGCGCGCAGCTCCGTCTGCGGGAAGTACGGGTGCAGCTCGACCTGGTTCAGAGCCGGGGCGACGGAGGCCTCGTCCAGCAGGCGGGTCAGCTGCTCGGTGCCGAAGTTGGAGACGCCGATCGACTTGACCTTGCCGTCCGCCTTCAGCTGCTCGAAGGCCTTCCAGATGTTCAGGTAGCTGTCGCCGTGCATCGGGCGCGGCCAGTGGATCAGGTACAGGTCGAGCTGGTCGAGGCCGAGCTTGGCCAGCGAGGCGTCGAACTCGCGCAGCACCGCGTCGCGGCCCTGCTCGCCGGACCAGTCGCGGGTGCCCGAGTTCCACAGCTTGGTGGTGACGTAGAGGTCCTCGCGGGCCACGCCGCCCGCCAGCGCCTCGGTGATCGCCGCGCCGGTGCCGGCCTCGTTCTCGTAGATGGCCGCGGTGTCGATGGAGCGGTAGCCCGCCTCGATCGCGGCGCGGACGGCGGGGGTGGCCTCGGCGTCCGGGACCTGCCACACGCCGAAGCCGAGCTGCGGGATCTGCGCGCCGTCGTTGAGGGTGACGGTGGGGATGCTGCTCACGGGAAGAGGTGCCCTCCTGATTGTCCTGCTGTTCCAGTGGGGGCAACTGGTGTCCCGGTGTGATTGTTCCCGCCGAACGGGCGAATCTTGGGTGAAGCTTTGCGGGGGTTTGGCCTGGGCGGCGGCCGGCCGGTGACGGGGCGGAACCGCCCTGGTGGGGGACGTGCGGGGGGCTCGCGGGAAGCCTGCCGGGAACCCGCGGGGGCGCACAGGGGGAGTGCGGGCCCGGCGCGTGGCGGGCGGGGCGTGGCGCGCGCGGTCGGCGGAGGAAAAACCTGTTGCGCGGATCACATCGAGGTTGGCAGGCTCGCGGCCATGACCTCCTGACTTCCGGGCCCTTCGTGCCCATTCCATGTCCGTCCGGTGTCCGCTCCGGACGCAGCGTCGATGTCGCGCCGGGCGCCGTGCCGCAGCGCCGCGCATCCTCCGCCCGCCGGCCCGGGCCGCCTGCCGTTCGGCCGCCGTGCGCACGGTGCTGAGGCGTTCCGTGCGCCCTGGTCCCCCTGCTTCCCGGCCCCTTGCTTCCTGGCTCCCCCGCACCCCTGTGCGCCCGTGCCCCGCACCCGCGCACCGCTCGTATCGGAGTGTCATGCTGCTCACCCCCCTGCCGTTGGCCGATCCCGGCCGTCCCGACCTCTCCTCACCCCTGGCCTTCCTGCGCTGGCTGCAGCGCAGCCAGCGGCGCGGGCAGCTGCTCGCCACCCTCTGGGCGCTGATCGAGATGGGGGGCCAGGCCGCCCTGCCGATACCGCTCGGGCTCGGCGTGCAGGCCGCCGTGGACGGCGACGCCGGCGGGATCTGGCGGGCCGCCGGGCTCCTGCTGCTGCTGGGCGCGGGCGCTTCGGTCGGCACCGTGCTGTTGCACCGCCAGGCGGTCTGGAACTGGATCCACGCGGCCACCCACGTACGGCAGTTGGTGGCCCGGCAGGCCTCGCACCTCGGGGCCGGGCTGTCCCGCCGGATCGCCACCGGCGAGGTCGTCGCGGTCGGCAGCGGGGACGTCGAGCGGATCGGCTGGTACGTCGAGCTGGTCGCCCGGGTCCGGTCCGCGGTGATCGTCTGGCTGGCCGTCAGCGTGGTGGTCCTGACGGTCGATCCGGTGCTCGGGGCCGGGGTGCTGCTCGGCGTCCCGGTGCTGGCGGCCTCCGTCTGGCCGCTGATCGGGCCGTTCGAGCGGCGCTACGAGCAGCAGCGCGCCCTCGGCGGCAAGGCCACCGAGCTGGCGGCCGACACCGTCGCGGGGCTGCGGGTGCTGCGCGGCATCGGCGGCGAGGAGCTGTTCCTGGAGCGGTACCGGGCCGCGTCCCAGAAGGTCCGGGCGGCGGCCGTCCGGTCGTCCCGGATCTGGTCGCTGATGCAGGCCCAACAGGTGCTGCTGCCCGGCCTGTTCGTGGTCGGCGTCACCTGGTACGGCGCCCGGCTGGTGGCCTCCGGCGAGCTCGCCGTCGGCACCCTGATCGCGGTGTACGGCGCGACGGCCTTCCTGGCCGCTCCGCTGCGCATCCTCGGTGAGGCGGCGCACGCCTGGAGCGTGGCCCGGGTCTCCGCCGGCAGGGCCGTCCGGGTGCTCTCGCTGGACCGGACCACCGGTACGGCCGAGGCCGCGCTGGCCAGGCCGGACAAGGCCGACCTGCACGACCCGGCGAGCGGGCTGACGGCGCGGGCCGGCGAGCTGACCGCGGTGGTCTGCGGGGACCCGGACTACGCCGGGGCGCTGGCCGAGCGGCTCGGCGGCCACGTCCCGTTGGCCGAGGGCGAACGGGCACAGGCCTCGGCGCGGCTCGGCGGCACGGAGCTGGACGCGGTGCCGTTGGCCGAGGCCAGGGCGGCGGTGCTGGTCCACGACAAGGAGCCGGTGCTGCTCTCCGGCACGCTGGCCGAGCTGTTCGACATCCCGTCCTCGGGGCGGGTCCCGGCGGCCGAGGCCCTCGCGGCGGCCCGGTCCGACGACGTGCTGGAGGCCCTGGTGGAGGGCTCGCCGGAGTGCGGGGGAGACCCGATGCGCGCCCGGATCACCGAGCGCGGACGCTCGCTCTCCGGCGGGCAGCGCCAGCGGCTCGCGCTGGCCCGCGCCCTGCTGGCGGACCCTCCGGTGCTGGTGCTGGACGAGCCCACCAGCGCGGTGGACGCGCACACCGAGTCGCGGATCGCCTCCGGGCTGCGGGACACCCGAGCCGGCCGCACCACCGTGGTGTTCGCGACCAGCCCGCTGCTGCTCGACCAGGCGGACCGGGTGGTGCTGCTGCAGGAGGGCCGGGTCGTCGCGGCCGGGCGGCACCGTGAGCTGATGCGGACCGAGCCGGCCTACCGGGCCGTGGTCACCCGCGACGAGGAAGCGGCCCGCCCGGTGGGTGGGGCCGTATGAGGACCATCGTCAACTTCCCTGCCACGCACGCGAGGAGTACGTCATGAAGCCCCCCGTCCAGGAGGAGCAGGGGCCGGCCACCACCCTGCCGGTCGGCTCCCCGGCCGCTGTGCGCGGGTACCTGCTGCTGCTCGCGCGGCGGCACCGCCGCGGGTTCTCCGCGGTGGTGACACTGCACTCGACGGCCACGCTGGCCGGGCTGGTCGGGCCCTGGGTGCTCGGCCGCCTGGTCGAGTCGCTGGCCACCGGGACGGCCGGGTCCACCATCACGGTGGCGGTCGCCTGGTACCTGCTGGCCCTGGTGGCGCAGGCGGCGTTCACCGGCTGGTCGCGGATGCGCGGCGCGGTGCTCGGCGAGAAGGTGCTGGCCGACCTGCGCGAGGACTTCCTGGTCCGCTCGGTGGCCCTGCCGACCGGGGTGCTGGAGCGGGCCGGCACCGGGGACCTGGTCTCCCGGGGCACCACCGACATCGACCGGCTGGACAAGTCGGTGCGCGAGGCGGTGCCCGAACTCGCCGTCGCCGTGGTGTCGTTGCTCCTGGTGCTCGGTGCGCTGCTGGTCACCTCGCCGCTGCTCGCACTGACCTCGCTGGTCGGCCTGCCGCTGCTGCTGGTCAGCTCCCGCTGGTACTTCCGGCGCGCGCCGCAGTCCTACCGCAGCGAGTCGGCCGGGTACGCGGCGGTGAGCAACGTGCTGGCCGAGACGGTCGACGCCGGGCGGACGGTCGAGGCCCTGCGGCTGGGCGACCAAAGGGTCCGGCTGACCGACCGCAAGCTGCGCGAGTGGCTGGCCTGGGAGCGGTACACCCTGTGGCTGCGCTCGGTCTGGTTCCCGACCATCGACGCGGTCTACACCTCGGCGGTGCTCGCCACCCTGGTGCTCGGCGGGCTGTTCACCCTCCGGGGCTGGATCACCGTGGGCCAGTTGACCACCGGCGTGCTCTACGCGCAGATGCTGACCGGCCCGGTGGACCTGATCCTGCGCTGGTACGACGAGCTCCAGATCGGCCAGGCCTCGCTGGCCCGGCTGGTCGGCGTGCGCGAGGTGCCGGAGCACGAGGGGGACGAGTCCGCCCGGCCGGACGGCCGTCGGGTCGAGGCGAAGGACGTCCGGTTCGGCTACCGGGAGGGCGCCGACGTCCTGCACGGCATCAGCCTGGACGTCGCCCCGGGCAGCCGGGTCGCGCTGGTCGGGCCGTCGGGCGCGGGCAAGTCCACGCTCGGCCGGCTGCTGGCGGGGATCTACGCCCCCGGCCGCGGCAGCGTGACCCTCGGCGGTGCGGCGCTGGCGCGGATGCCGGCCGAGCGGGTGCGCGCGCAGGTCGCCCTGGTGAACCAGGAGCACCACGTCTTCGTCGGCACCCTGCGGGACAACCTGCGGCTGGCCGCGCCCGACGCGGACGACACCGAGCTGCGGGCCGCGCTGGACGCGGTGGAGGCCGGGGCCTGGGTGGACGCCCTGTCGGAGGGCCTGGACACCGAGGTCGGCTCCGGCGGCACCTCGCTGACCCCGCCGCAGGCCCAGCAGCTGGCGCTGGCCCGGCTGGTGCTGGCCGATCCGCACACCCTGGTGCTGGACGAGGCCACCTCCCTGCTGGACCCGCGGGCCGCCCGGCACCTGGAGCGCTCGCTCTCCAGGGTGCTGGAGGGCCGGACGGTCATCGCCATCGCCCACCGGCTGCATACCGCGCACGACGCGGACGTGATCGCGGTGGTCGAGGGCGGGCGGATCAGCGAGTACGGCAGCCACCCGGACCTGGTCGCGGCGGGCGGTCCGTACGCGGCGCTCTGGCGCTCCTGGCGGGACGAGCGGTAGCGCGACGGCCCGGGGCGGGACGAGCGGGGAACGGGCCGTCCCGCCAGGAGGGGGCTTCAAACCCGTACGGGGCCGGATTGCCCCGTACGGGTTACTCCCTGGCCCGGAGGGGCGCGTAACCGGGCAAATCGGCCGCCCGGCCCGCAGACTGCTCCGGTGACCAAGATTTCAGACGGCTCGTCCCGCTCCCCGCGCGGTGAGATCGGCGGGATTCCCACGCGCTACATCGGGATCGGCGCCATCGTCGTCCTCGCCGTGTGGTTCCTGTTCGCCAACCTCGACAAGGTCAAGATCCAGTTCTGGGTCTTCACCGTCACCGCGCCGCTCTGGATCGCGCTGCTGGCCACGCTGATCGCGGGCGTCGCGCTGGGCTGGCTGCTGAAGGGACGGCGCAGCAGGTGACCACAGCCCCCGGGCCGGCCCCGGCCGGCGCATCGGCCTTCACCCCGCTGATCGAGATGCGCGGGGTCAACAAGCACTTCGGGGACCTGCACGTGCTGCAGGACATCGAGCTGACGGTGGGACGCGGCGAGGTCGTCGTCGTCATCGGCCCGTCCGGCTCCGGCAAGTCCACCCTCTGCCGGGCCATCAACCGGCTGGAGCCGATCGAGAACGGCACCATCCTGATCGACGGCCAGCCGCTGCCCGAGGAGGGCAAGGGGCTGGCCAGGCTGCGCGCCGAGGTCGGCATGGTGTTCCAGTCCTTCAACCTGTTCGCGCACAAGACCGTGCTGCAGAACGTCTCGCTCGCGCAGATCAAGGTCCGCGGCCGACCCAGGGCGGAGGCGGACGACAAGTCCCGCGCGCTGCTGGAGCGGGTGGGCCTCGCCGATCAGGCGGCCAAGTACCCGGCGCAGCTCTCCGGCGGGCAGCAGCAGCGGGTCGCGATCGCCCGCGCGTTGGCGATGGACCCCAAGGCGCTGCTGTTCGACGAGCCCACCTCGGCGCTCGACCCCGAGATGATCAACGAGGTGCTGGACGTCATGCGCCAGCTCGCGAGCGAGGGCATGACGATGATCGTGGTCACCCACGAGATGGGCTTCGCCCGGGCCTCCGCGAACCGGGTGGTGTTCATGGCCGACGGCCGGATCGTCGAGGACCGCGCCCCGGAGGACTTCTTCAGCGCTCCTGAGAGCGATCGTGCCCGGGACTTCCTGTCCAAGATCCTGAAGCACTGAGGCGGCGCCGTGAACCGTGAGACGACGCCGGCGGCGAGGCCCGCGGGAAGATCTGTGGGAAGGCCCGTGGCGCGGGCGGGGCGGCGCGTGCTCGCCGCCGCCCTGCTGTTCACCGCGCTGGTGGCGGGCTGCGGCAAGCCCGGCACCCCGCCGCCCAAGGGCCCGCAGCCCAGCGCCCTGCCCAGCTACCAGGTGCAGGACGCCTCCGCGATCACCGGCTCGCCGACCCTGGACGCCGCCCGCGGCCGGGGCCACCTGGTGGTCGGCGCCAAGGAGGACCAGCCGTACCTGGGCCAGAAGAACCCGGCCACCGGCGTGTACTCCGGCTTCGACATCGAGATCGCCAAGATGGTCGGCGCCTCGTTGGGCTTCCCGCCGGACCGGATCCAGTTCAAGACGATCGCCTCGGCCAACCGCGAGACCGCCCTGCAGAACGGCCAGGTGGACTACTACGTCGGCACCTACACCATCAACGACAACCGGAAGAAGCTGGTCGGCTTCGCCGGCCCGTACTTCATCGCCGGGCAGTCGCTGCTGGTGCGCAAGAACAACACCACCATCCACGGCCCGCAGGACCTGGACGGCAAGAAGGTCTGCTCGGCGGCCGGCTCGACGCCGTACCAGCGCATCCAGTCGCAGTACCCGAAGGCCAAGCTGATCGGCTACGACACCTACTCGGCCTGCGTGGACAACCTGATCACCAACCAGGTCGACGCGGTGACCACGGACAACGCGATCCTGCTCGGCTACGCGGCCAAGGTGCCGGACGAGCTCAAGGTGGTCGGCCCGCTGTTCTCGACCGAGCCGTACGGCATCGGGGTGCCGAAGAACGACACCGTGCTGCGCGGCGCGATCAACGACGCTCTGGAGCACCACATGCAGAACGGCGACTGGAGGAGGGCGTTCGAGGCGACCCTCGGCCTCTCCGGGGAGCCGGCGCCGAACCCGCCGCAGATCGACCGGTACTGAGAGGGCCGCGCCGTGAAAACGCTGACCGACAACTGGTCGACCTACTGGGACGGGTTCCTCGGCACGCTCTCGCTGTTCGCGGTGAGCGCCGTGCTGTCGCTGGTGCTGGGCGTGCTGATCGCGGGCTTCCGGGTCTCGCCGGTGAAACCGCTGCGGGTGTTCGGGACGCTGTGGGTGACGGTGCTGCGCAACACGCCGCTGACCCTGCTGTTCTTCATCGTGGTGCTGGGCCTGCCCCGGTTCGACATCACCCTGCCCTTCTACACCTTCGCGGTGCTCGCGCTGGGCTGCTACACCTCGGCCTTCGTCTGCGAGTCGATGCGGTCGGGCATCAACACGGTGCCGACCGGGCAGGGCGAGGCGGCCCGTAGCCTCGGCATGAACTTCGGGCAGACGATGAGCCTGGTGGTGCTGCCGCAGGCGTACCGCTCGGTGGTGGCGCCGCTCGGCAGTGTGATGATCGCGCTGGCGAAGAACACGGCGATCGCCGGCTCGTTCAGCGTCACCGAGCTGCTGGGCACCTACCGGACCATCAACGAGCTGGGCTACAGCATCATCTGGACCTTCGTCTGGATCGCCGTCGGCTACCTGATCATCACCCTGGCCATCAGCGCCGTCTTCAACCTGCTGGAACGACGAGTGGCGGTGTCCCGATGACGGTCGAATCCTCGGCGCTGTACGACATCCCCGGCCCGAAGGCGCTCTCCCGGCACCGGCTGTACGGCGGGATCGCGCTGCTGCTGATCGCGGCGCTGATCGGCTGGGTGGTCTACATGCTCTTCCACACCCACCAGTTCACGTACGCCAAGTGGCAGCCCTTCGAGTACCGGGGCGTGCAGGAGCTGCTGCTGCGCGGGCTCGGCAACACCTTGCAGGCCTTCGGCTGGACGGTGCTGTTCGCGCTGCCGTTCGGCGCGCTGTTCGCGGCCGGGCGGCTCTCCGACCACCGGGTGGTGCGCTGGCTCGCCACGCTGGTGGTGGAGTTCTTCCGGGCCATGCCGGTGCTGGTGATGATCTTCTTCGTCTTCGTCGCGCTCAAGGTACAGCCGCTCTGGGCGCTGGTGGCCGGGCTGGTGCTCTACAACGGCTCGGTGCTGGCCGAGGTGTTCCGGGCCGGCGTGCTCGCGGTGCCCAAGGGGCAGCGGGAGGCGGCGTTCGCGCTGGGGATGCGCAAGACCCAGGTGATGACGTACGTCCTGGTGCCGCAGGCCAACCGGGCGATGCTGCCGGCCATCATCAGTCAGCTGGTGGTCGCGCTCAAGGACACCTCGCTGGGCTTCCTGATCACCTTCGAGGAGTTCCTGCACGCGGGCAAGCTGATCGCCACCAACCTGGACTACGACCTGCCGTTCATCCCGGTGGTGATGGTGATCGCGCCGATCTACATCGGCATGTGTCTGCTGCTCTCCTGGCTCGCCCGCTTCGTGGAGCGGCGCAGCCGGCGCAGTCCGAGCGCGCGGGGCGGGGCACCGGTGGCCAAGGCCGGGGTGCCGGTGGGGCTGCCTCCGTCGGCGCAGTTGTGAGGTCGGCGCGGTGGTGAGGTCGGTGCAGCTGTGAGAAGGCCGGTTCGGGGCTGAACCATAGGTACGGGTGGGGTTGGGGTCGGTACCTCCAAATTCCTCTTATGATTCTCGGGCGCCCGGGCGCGGCCCGTGGACGACCGGAGCGCGGCCGGAACGGGGCTGCCGACGGTGGACGAGAGGGCGGGAGGGACCATGGAGCCGGTGTTCGATTCGCGGCACATCAGGACGTTCCACGAGGTCGTCCGGGCCGGCTCCTACTCGGCCGCCGCCCGCGAACTGGGCTACACCCAGCCCGCCATCACCCAGCAGATGAAGGCGCTCGAACGCACCGTCGGCGTCCCGCTCTTCACCCGGGCCGGGCGCGGACTGCGGCTCACCGAGGCCGGCGAGGCGCTCTCCCGGCACGCCGAGCTGATCCTCGGCAGCATGTCCGCCGCCCAGCAGCAGCTCGCCGCGCTGGCCCGGCTGCGCGCCGGTCGGGTGCGGGTCTGCGCCTTCCCCAGCGCCAACGCCACCCTGATACCCCAGGCGATGGCCCGGCTGCTGGCCGAGCACCCCGGTGTGCGGGTCGAGCTGCTGGAGGCCGAGCCGCCGGACTCCGTCCAGCGGCTGCTGCGCGGGGAGTGCGACATCGCGCTGGCGTTCCGGTACCCCGGCGCGGCCGCCGAGGTGCCGGAGGGCGTGGACGAGATCCCGCTGATGGAGGACCTGCTCACGGTGCTGCTGCCGGTCGGGCACCCGCTCGGCCGCCGGCACGCCGTACGGCTGGCCGACCTCGGCGGCGAACGCTGGATCGCCGGCTGTCCGCGCTGCCGGGCCAACCTGCTGCACGTCTGTGCGGAGGAGGGCTTCGCGCCGGACATCGTCTTCTCCACCGACGACAACCTCGCGGTGCAGTCGCTCGTCGCCGCCGGGGTCGGGATCGCGCTGATGCCGGCGCTGGTGCTCTCCTTCATGTGCCACCGCAAGGTCACCGGACGGGCCGTCGAGCCGCACCTGCGGCGGCAGGTGAGCGCGTACGTGCTGCGCGAGCACCGGCGGATCCCGGCCACCGGGCTGGTGCTGGACCACCTGCGGCAGGCGGCGGCGAGTCGGGTCGGGTGCTGACCCGTCGGCGGGCCACATGACCGACGAGCAAGGACTACCACCCGCGACCTATAAGCGTTGATGGGGAGATTGCTTACAAACCCTCCTTGGACGTGATGGGTCCATAGGTTCGAACCTGCTGGGATGACACCCTCAGCCACGGTCGGCAGCGACCGGCTCACCGAGCGGATGACCGCGCTGATCAGTGAGATCCGCGCCGTCGTGGACCGCGGGCTCCCGCCGGAGCTCACCGCCTACCTGGTCGGCGAGCGCCTCGCCCCGCACCTGCACGCCGACCCGGACGGGCCCGACGCGCTGCTCACCCCCGCCCAGCGCGAGGGCGACCCGCAGCGCTACCGCCAGCACGTCCTGCACGCCGAGGGGGACGGCAGCTTCTCCGTCGTCGCCCTGGTCTGGCTGCCCGGGCAGCAGACCCCGATCCACGACCACGTCTCCTGGTGCGTGGCCGGCGTCCACCAGGGCCAGGAGAGCGAGACCCGCTACCGGCTGGTCTCCGACGGCCCCACCTCCCGGCTGGTCGAGACCGAGCACGTGGCCGGCCCGGCCGGCACCGTGGCCGCCTTCGCCCCGCCCGGCGACATCCACCTGGTGCGCAACTCCTGTAGCAGCACGGCGATCTCCATCCACGTCTACGGCGCGGACGTCTCGCGGCTCGGCACCAGCATCCGGCGGGTCTACCGGCTGCCCGCCGACCGGCAGCAGTGAGGGCGGCGTGGCACTGACCCTCAGGCACCGCACCGCCGGCACCCGCTCGCTGCCCCCGATGCGCGGGGACGCCCCCGGGCTGCTGCTCGCGGCCCTCGGAGTGGCCGCCGCGCTGGGCATCCACGCGCTGGTGCCGGCCGTGCCCGAACTCACCGCCGCCGTCCTGCTCGGCATGCTGGTGGCCCACCTGCCCGGGCTGCGCCCGGTGGTCCGCGGGATCGCCCGGCCGGGGCTGTCCACGGCCGGGAAGCGGCTGATGCGGCTCGGGATCGTCCTGCTCGGGCTCAAGCTCAGCCTGGACGACGTGCTCGGCCTCGGCTGGGCCACCGTCGCCATGGTGCTCGCGGTGGTCGCGGCCACCTTCGCGGGCACGCTCTGGCTGGGCCGGCGGCTCGGCCTGCCCGGGGACCAGCCGCTGCTGGTCGCCACCGGGTACTCGATCTGCGGGGCCTCGGCGATCGGCGCGGTCAGCCAGGCGGCGGGCAGCGAGGAGGAGGACGTCGCGGCCTCGGTGGCGCTGGTGACCCTCTGCGGGACGCTGGCGATCGCCGTGCTGCCGCTGCTCCAGCACCCGCTCGGGCTCGGCGAGCTGGAGTTCGGGCGCTGGGTCGGGGCGAGCGTGCACGACGTCGGGCAGGTGGTCGCCACCGCGCAGACCGGCGGGGCCGGGGCGCTGCGGGAGGCGGTGCTGGTCAAGCTGATGCGTGTGGTGCTGCTGGCGCCGCTGGTCGCGGGGGTGGCCGTGGCGGTGCGGCGGAACCTGCGGGCGGCGCGGGTGGCGGCCTTGGCGGAGGTTCCGGTCGGGGCGCCGGTGGGCGCTCCGGTGGGGGCCTCAGCGGCGGGCGGGGCGGGTGAGGAGGGCGCGGCGGGCGCGGCGGGCGCAGTGTCGGGCGATAAGTCGAGCGCGAAGCCGGCTGAGAAGTCGGTGAAGACCGGCAGCCGTCCGCCGATCGTGCCGCTGTTCGTGGCCGGGTTCCTCGCGATGATCGTCCTGCGGACCACCGGGGTGCTGCCCGAGCGGGCGCTCGACCTGGCCGCGGACGCCCAGGGGCTGCTGCTGGCCGCCGCGCTGTTCGGCCTGGGCAGTGCGGTGCACCTGCCGACCATGGCCCGCACCGGCGGGCGGATCGCCCTGCTCGGACTCGGGTCCTGGGTGGTCGTCGCGGGCGTCTCCTACGTGGGGGTGCTGGTCACGACCTGACGGACCCGGGTGCGGACTCGGCTATTGTCGGGCAGGTGCCCGCCCCGTCCGTACGGGGGCGGCACCGCAGCCGAGTTCGCCCGAGTCCACCAAGGGGGACGGATGACCACCGCACTGCCCGAACGCGACGGCCACGAGGCCGTCGTCACCCTCGACCGGCGGGAGGGCCCGTACGGCGAGGTGGTGCTCCGGCAACGCGGTCGGGACTTCGAGATCATCGCCAACGGCTGCTTCCTGATGGACACCGCCGACGGGCGTTCGGAGCGGCTGCTGATCCAGGCGGCGCTGGACGAGCTGGACCGCACGGGCGGCCCGGTCGAGCGGCCGTCGGTGCTGATCGGGGGCCTCGGGGTCGGCTTCTCGCTGGCGTACGCGGCGGCCGAGCCGCGCTGGGGGCGGATCGCCATCGTCGAGCGGGAGACCGCGATCATCGACTGGCACCGGACCGGCCCGCTCGGCGCCTTCTCCGACGGTGCGCTGGAGGACGCGCGGGTCGAGGTGCTCCACACCGACCTGCTGGAGTACCTCGCGGCGGCGGACGGCGAGCGCTACGACGCGCTGTGCCTGGACATCGACAACGGGCCGGACTGGACCGTCACCGAGTCCAACGACGGGCTGTACGGCGCGGACGGGCTCGCGGTGCTGTGGCACCGGCTGCGGACGGGCGGGGTGCTGGCGGTGTGGAGCGCGCAGCCTTCGCCGGCCTTCGAGGAGGCGCTGCGGGCGGTGGGGTTCTCGGACGTGGTGACGCACGAGATCCCGGTCGCCAGGGGGGTGCCGGACGTGGTGCACCTGGCCCGGCGGGCGGGCTGAGGGCGCGCCGAGGGCCGGCTGAGGGCGGACGCGGATCGGGCCGGGTGCGGCCGGATCTCGGGTGAACCCGGCTGTGGCGGCCGGTGGTTGGCGCTTGGTGCGTCAACTGCTGTCGGCGCCACGGCTGTTGAACGGCAGGTTGATGGTGGGATCGGGTGGCTGAGAGCGGGAGTCCCTCGGAGCGGATCGCGGCCGAGCTCCGACGTCGCATCGCGGCAGGGGAGTTGGCGCCGGGGGCGCGGGTGCCGTCGACCCGGCGGATCACCCAGGAGTGGGGCGTCGCGATGGCCACGGCGACCAAGGTGCTGAACCGCCTCCGGGAGGAAGGGCTCGTACGGGCCGTTCCCGGGGTGGGCACGGTGGTGGCCGGGAAGGCGGCTCCGGAGGAGGTCCGGGCCCGGGAGCCGCGGCGGGAACCGGCGCGGGAAGCGCGGCCGGTGGCGGAGCCGACCGCGGAGCCGACCGCGGAGCTGACCGCGGCGCCGGCCGCGGCGCGGCGGGTGAGAGCGGGCGGCGAGGGCGAGCTCACCCGGGAGCGGATCGTCGCGACGGCCGTCCGGGTGGCCGACGAGGAGGGGCTGGCGGCGCTGTCGATGCGCCGGGTCGCGACCGATCTGGGCGTCGCGACGATGTCGCTCTACCGTCATGTGCCCGGCAAGGACGAGCTGTTGCGGCTCATGACGGACGTGGCGTTCGGGGAACAGCCGCTGCCCGAGCCGCCGGCGGAGGACTGGCGGGAGGGGCTGGAGACGGTCGCCCGGCTGCAGTGGCGGATCTACCGGCGGCACCCGTGGCTGGCCTCCACGATGTCCTTCACCCGGCCCGTGCTGGCGCCGGACGCCGCAGTGCACACCGAGCGGTCGATGGCCGCCCTGGCGGGGCGGGGTCTGAGCGGCGAGGAGATGGCCCAGGCGGCCGTCGCCCTGGCGGCGTTCGTGTGCGGGCTGGCCGTCCACTTCGAGCGGGAGGCGCAGGCCGAGCAGGACAGCGGGCTGTCCGCGGAGGAGTGGATGGACCGGGTGGAGGGTGAGGAGCACGCCCGGCTGATGGCGGATCCGGAGCGGTTCCCGATGTTCGACGCGATGAACCGGGGGCCGGAGATCGACCTGGGCCTGGAGGCGCTGTTCGAGTTCGGGATGGCGCGGATGCTGGACGGGGTCGGTCTGATGATCGAGCGGCGGGGGCAGGGGGCGGCGAACAGCTGACAGATGACAGGTAACAGATTTCAGATTTCGTTCGCTGAAATCTGTCAGCTGTTATCTGTCGGTTGTTACCTGTCAGCCGTCAGCTGTCCGTTGACGGCCGTCACCTGTTCGCGGTGACGGCGCGCAGCGGCTTCCCCCGCCTCCGGCTCAGCCGAACGGGCGGTTCTGCGGCTCGGCGTCTGCCTCCTCCGCCGGCTCCGGTTCGGGAGCCGACAGGTCCGGGAGGCCCCCGATGGCGAAGGGGTTGAAGTCCGGCGGCGGGACCATCACCGGCGTGCCCTTGCCCGGAGCCGGCTCCTCCGCGTCCCCGCCCTGCCCCGAACCCCGCTCCGCCGCCGCCGCCGCGGCGGCCGGTGCCTGGGCCGGGATGACGGGCGGGGTCGAAGGCGGCGGCGGGACGGCCGGGCCCTGGGAGGGGAGAGTCGTGCCGAACGGGTCGGCCTTCTGCTCGGCCGCGACCGTGGTGCCGAACGGATCGGCGACCGGAGCCGCCCCGGCGGGCCGGGTGGCGGGCGCGTCGCTCGATACGTCCGGGATGCCCCCCATGGCGAAGGGGTTGAAGTCCGGCGGCGGGACCATCACCGGGGTGCCCTTCGGTCCGCCCTCGGCGTCCGGTGCCGCCTGGTCCCCACCGGCGGCGGGGACCTCCGGGGTCTCCGCGACCGGCGCGAAGGGGTTGAAGTCCGCGGGAGGCACCCGCACCGGTGTGCCGCGCAGGTGCACCGGCCTCTCCTCCGGCGCCTCCGCCGGGGCCTCCTCGACGGCGGCAGCAAGCGACGGGGTCGGGGCGGGAGCGGGCGCCGGGGTCGGAACACTGCTCACCGCGGCGGCCGGGACGGCGGCCGCGGCGCCGGGGACCGGTACGCCGTCCCAGCCGAACTGGATGCTCTTCAGCAGCTCCGCGAACGCCTCCGTGTACAGCTCCCAGTCCTCCGGCCGTGCCGTGGACAGCTGGGCGCACAGCACCGTCCCGCCGTCCGGCAGCGGCACGAAGGCCTGGACGGCCGAGGTGACCACCCAGCGCCGCTGTCCGTCGGCGGCCAGCGGTCCGGGTACCGGGACGGTCCGGCCCTCGACCAGGACGGCGGCCGGTCCGGCCGGCAGCAGCACGGTCCACACCTCGGCGTGCCGCCGGACGGTGGCCAGCTCGGTGGCGAGCGCGGTGATCGGCAGCGGGTGCCGGGCGAGCGAGACGACCAGGGCGGCGTCCGAGGCGCGGTCGTCCAGCTCCAGGGCGCAGACGCCGGCGTACACGACGCCCGCGTCGCGGATCAGGTCGGCCAGGGTGGCGGAGATCACCGCGAAGTCGCGCCGCGGCTCCGGACCGGTGGCGCTGAACAGCTCCTCGGCGACCTCGGCCAGGTGCCGGGCCAGCTCATCGGCGGCCGCCACGGTGGCCGGGGCGCTCCCACCGCTCGCGCTCCCACCGCTCGCGCTCCCACCGCTCGCGCTCCCACCGCTCGCGCTCCCACCGCTCGCGCTCCCACCGCTCGCGCTCCCACCGCTCGCGCTCCCACCGCTCGCACTGCCACCGCTCGCGCTGCCGCCGGTCCGGTCCGCGCCGTCGGGCAGCGGGGGCACCGTACGGGCGGAGACGCCGGGCGGGCCGCCCGGGGAGGTCAGCGAGTGGAAGCCGGGCGGTACGACCAGCCGGACCTCGGCGCCCGCGCCGGTGGGCAGTTCGACCGGCTGGCGGGTCTGCTGCCCGGCCGCCAGCGCGGCCAGCGCGGGGGCGAACGGCGGACGCAGCTTGGCGTCGGCGAACTCGCCGGTGACCGGGAGCTGGAACAGCGCGGCCGAGGTGGTGCCCCGGTCGGCGATGGCACCGCGCACCGCGCCGCCGCCGTACCGGGCCTGGAGCGCGGTGACCACCCGGTCGGTGAGCCGCGCGCCGGTGCCCGGCCGTCCGGTGCCCGCGGTGGTCACCGTGCCGAGCCGGTCGAGGGCGGTGTGCACCGGGCCGTTGGGGGCCAGCGGCAGGGCGAACAGCGCCTCGGCGGCGGGGTGTTCGGCCGTCCGCAGGGCGCTCAGCGAGGCCGCGGGGTGGCGCGAGGTGTGTTGGTCGAAGAGGGCGTCGGTGAGGGTGCCGAGGGTCGCGCAGACCTGCTCCGCTGCCGCGAAGGGATTGGCCTCCACGCTGAACTGGACGTCCTGGGTCACCTGGTGAGCCCCCCGCTCTGCTCCGTCTGCTGTCGGTGGTTCGGGTGGGACCGGCCCCGGCGCGGCGGCGCGCCGTCAGATCCCTGCTCATTCCTATCAGAGCCCACTGTCCTGACCGAACCGCAGGATCACCCGATGATCACTTGGACGGTCGGCGCGCGGTGACGAGTCCGGCGCCGACCCCGGCTACCGCTCCGCCGGGCACGGTTACCGCTCCGCCGACCGCGCGGGTCACTCGGCGGCGGCCCCGGTGGCCTGCGCGGACCCGTCGTCGGGGGTGCCGGCCGCGAGCGCGGTGACCGCTTCGACGATCCCCGGCACGGCGAACAGCCCCGCGAGGTCCCGCACCAGGCGCCCGGTCGGGCCGTCGGGGCGCTCGTCGGCGAAGAAGGAGGCCAGTTCGGCGGCGAGGGCCGGCTCGCGGGCGGCGGTGAGGGTGAGCGCCGCGACGAACTCCTGCACCAGGTGCAGCTGGAGCTCCGCCAGCGGCACCGAGCGCTCGGACAGCCACTCCAGCGAGGTGATCTCGGCGTTGGCGATCCAGGCCCGGACGGTCAGCCGCAGCCCGACGCTCGGCGCGGGGATCGCCAGGTGGGCCAGGATCTGCTCCTGCGCCGCCCGGCGCACGTCGTCGATCACCGCCGAGGTGCCCGCGCTGGCCGCCACCGAGCCGCCGCGCAGCAGGGCGGCGAAGCCCGGCCCGTGGCTCTGCACGAAGTCCAGGTAGCGGCCCATCACCCGGTGCAGCCGCTCCGACAGCGGCCCCTCCATGGGCTCCTCGAACCGCGCCGACAGCTCCTGCCCGGCCCGCCGCAGCGACTCCTCGTACAGCGCCTGCTTGCCGGGGAAGTAGTGGTAGACCAGCGGCCGGGAGGCGCCCGCGGCGGCGGCGATGTCGTCGATCGACACCTCTTCCGGTGGCCGGCGGCTGAACAGCTCCAGCGCCACGGCGATCAGCTGCTCCCGCCGCTCGTCCACGCTCAGCCGCCGACGCGGCCGCCCGCCCGCCGCCCCGGCGGATGCGGAGGTCCGTGCTGCGTGGTCGGCCGTCGGAGACGGCGTACGGGAGGCCATGCGCGCCACCCTAGTTCGTCGCGGGCCCTCCGGTGGAGCCTGGGGCGCGCCGCCCGTCGGCCCGCACGCCGTCTCCGAAGCCCGCACGCCGCCCCGCACCGCGGACCCTCAGCCCCGAGGCCTCGGCGGCGCTAGGCGGACCGGAGCTCCAGGTAGCGGCGGTAGGCCTCCAGGCCGTCGGGGACGAAGGTGTCGCGGGTGAGGCGGTCGGCGAGTTCGGCGGGGGTGAGCCAGGCGTGCCAGGCGACCTCGGACTCCTGGGGGGAGACCGGGCCGTCCCACTCCGCCTCGTACATGTCGCACCACCAGGAGAGCCGGTCCTGTTCGAAGAGGAACTTGAACAGGGGCCGCGGGGTGACGCCGTGGACGCCGAGTTCCTCCTCGGCCTCGCGGACGGCGGCCTCGGCGTAGGTCTCGCCGGAGCCGACCACGCCGCCGACGAACATGTCGTACGCGCCGGGGGCGAACAGCTTGGTGTCGGTGCGGCGGTGGACGAAGATCCGTCCGGCCGGGTCGCGGACCAGGATGAAGACGCAGCGGTGGGTGAGCCCGCGCCGGTACACCTCGCCGCGCAGGGCGGTCCCGATCACGCGGTCGTGCTCGTCGACGATGTCCAGCAGTTCTTCGGCAGGGTTGGTCATGGGGGACAGGTTAGGGTTTCTGGGCTCGGTTCGAACGAATTCGATCGAAGAAGGATCGAAGGAGATCGAAAGCGAGCGCACATGGCATGAGAAGCAGCGGAACTGGTCGAGGACGGCACGCGGTGGTGGAGATCTGGGGCGAGACGGCCGAGGGGTTCGAGCCCGTACGGGAGGCCTTCACACGGAACTTCGCCGACTACGGCGAGCTCGGCGCGGCCTTCGCGCTGTACGTGCGCGGCCGCAAGGTGGTCGACCTGTGGGGCGGCGACGCCCGGCCGGAGGTCGGCGGCCGGCCGGCGCCCGCGGTGCCGTGGACGGCGGACACCGCCCAGGTGCTGCGCTCGGTCACCAAGGGCCTCACCGCGACCGCCGCGCTGCTGCTGGTCGAGCGCGGCCTGCTCGACCTGGACGCCCCGGCGGCCTCGTACTGGCCGGAGTTCGCGGCGGCCGGCAAGGGCCGCGTCCCGGTGCGCCAGCTGCTCTCGCACCAGGCCGGGGTGCCCGCGCTGGACGTGCCGCTGCGGCTGGAGGACGTGCTCACCTGGGAGCGCGCGGCCGCCGCCGTCGCCGCGCAGGAGCCCGCCTGGGAACCCGGCACCGCGCACGGCTACCACCCGTACACCTTCGGCTGGCTGGTCGGCGAGGTGGTGCGCCGGGTGAGCGGCCGGACCATAGGCCAGTACTTCGCCGAGGAGGTCGCCCGGCCGCTCGGGCTGGACCTGTGGATCGGACTGCCGGCCGGCGCCGCGCCCCGGGTCGGCAAGCTGGTCGACCTGCCGGCCCCGGAGGCGGCGCGGACCGGTCCGAGCGGGCTGCGGCTGCGGCCCAAGCAGTCCGTCCGGGACGCCTACCAGGACCCGGCCTCGCTGACCGCCCGCTCCTTCGCCTCGGTGCGCCCCGGCGTGGACCTCAACGACCCGGCGGTGCAGGCCGCCGAGATCCCCGGGGCCGGCGGCATCGGCACCGCCCGGTCGCTGGCCCGGTTCTACGCGGCGCTGATCGGCACGGCCGACCGTGCGGACGGCTCCGGCGCGCTGCTGCCGCCGCTGCTCGGCCCCGAGGTGCTGGCACGCGCGGTCGGGCCGGCGGTGAGCGGGCCGGACCGGGTGCTGATCGTCAACTCCACCTTCGGCCTGGGCTTCTGGCGGCACGGTCCGACCGCGCCGATGGCCTCCCCGGCGAGCTTCGGCCACCCGGGCCGGGGCGGCTCGCTCGGCTTCGCCGACCCCGACCTGGGGCTGGGCTTCGGCTACGTCACCAACGGCATGCAGCCGGGTGTCACCGGGGACGTCCGCTCGCGGAACCTGATCCGCGCGGTGCGGGGGTGCCTGGGGCTGGACCGGTAGCCCCGGGGTCAGCCTGTAGCCCCGGGCCCGGCCGGTAGTCCCAGGCCTGGCTGGTGGCCCCGGGCCAGGCCGGTCGCTTCAGGCCTGGCCGGTCTCGAAGCGGCGGATCTTCCCGCCGTCGACGGTGAAGCGCCACGCGGTGCGCATCGTGCCCCAGGTCTCGTTGGTGAACTCGGCGACCAGCGCGTGGCCGCCGTGCGATTCGGTCTGGACGGCCATCCGGCCGTTCGGGCCGAAGATCTCCCGGTCGACCCAGTCCGCCAGGTCGCGCTCGGACCCGTCGTCGGACATGGTCGCGTCCGCGGCGAGCAGCGCGAAGAAGGCCTCGCGGTCGCCCGCGTTGACCGCGGTGACGAAGGCGCGGACGGCGGGGTCGCTGAGTTTCGTGGGGGCGATGGTCACGCGGGACTCCCGGATCGGGGGTTGGGGTACGGGGAGTCCTGTCTACGGCTTTCGCGCGGGCCGTCCGGGCATGTCGGCGGCGCGTCGGTGAATTGGGCGCATTCATGTGCTTTGATCCCCGGAACAGGCGAATCGCCCCGGAGCCCGCCACGGGGAGTGGCGAGGAGCGGGAGGCCCCGGTGGGCCTCCCGCTCCGCTTTGCCGCTCCGCTTCCTGGAGGAAGCCGACTTCCTAGAAGAAGCCGACCGCGTCGGGGGAGTAGCTGACCAGCAGGTTCTTGGTCTGCTGGTAGTGCTCCAGCAGCGCCTTGTGGTTCTCCCGCCCGATGCCGGAGTTCTTGTAGCCGCCGAAGGCCGCATGGGCCGGGTAGGCGTGGTAGCAGTTCGTCCAGACCCGGCCCGCCTGGATGGCGCGGCCGGCCCGGTGGGCGGTGTTGAGGCTGCGGGTCCAGACGCCCGCGCCGAGCCCGTACTGGGTGTCGTTGGCGAGGGCGACGGCGTGGTCGAAGCCGTCGAAGCGGGTGACCGAGACGACCGGTCCGAAGATCTCCTCCTGGAAGACCCGCATCGAGTTGTCGCCCTCGAAGACCGTCGGCGTGACGTAGTACCCGCCGGCCAGCGCGCCGCCGAGGTCGGCCCGCTCGCCGCCCGCCAGGAGCTTGGCGCCCTCCTCCTGGCCGATCTCGAAGTAGGAGAGGATCTTCTTCAGCTGTTCGACACTGGCCTGGGCGCCGACCTGGGTCTCGGTGTCCAGCGGGTCGCCCTGGCGCATCGCCCGGACCCGCTCCAGGCCGTCGGCGAGCAGCCGCTCGTAGATCGCGGAGTCGATCAGCCCGCGGCTGGGGCAGGTGCAGACCTCGCCCTGGTTGAGGGCGAACATCGCGAAGCCCTCGACGGCCTTGTCGTAGAAGGCGTCCGAGGCGGCGGCGACGTCCGCGAAGAACACGTTCGGGCTCTTGCCGCCGAGCTCCAGCGTGACCGGGATCAGGTTGTCGGCCGCCGAGCGGGCGATCAGCCGGCCGGTGGTGGTCTCGCCGGTGAAGGCGACCTTGCGGACCCGGGGACTGGCGGCGAGCGGGGCGCCGGCCTCCTCGCCGAAGCCGGTGACGATGTTGAGCACGCCGGGCGGCAGCAGGTCGGCGGTCAGTTCGGCGAGCAGCAGCACCGAGGCCGGGGTCTGCTCGGCGGGCTTGAGCACCACCGCGTTGCCGGCCGCGAGCGCCGGGGCGAGCTTCCAGATCGCCATCAGGATCGGGAAGTTCCACGGGATGATCTGGCCGACCACGCCCAGCGGCTCGTGGAAGTGGTACGCCACGGTGTCCTCGTCCAGCTGGGAGAGGCTGCCCTCCTGGGCCCGCAGCGCACCGGCGAAGTAGCGCAGGTGGTCGACGGCGAGCGGGAGGTCGGCGGCCAGCGTCTCGCGCACCGGCTTGCCGTTCTCCCAGCTCTCCGCGACGGCCAGCCGCTCCAGGTTGGCCTCCATCCGGTCGGCGACCCGCAGCAGCACCTGCGCGCGCTCGGCGGCCGAGGTGCGGCCCCAGGCCGGGGCGGCGGCGTGGGCCGCGTCCAGGGCGGCCTCGATGTCCTCGGCGGTGCCCCGGGCGACCTCGGTGAACACCTCGCCGGTGACCGGGGTCGGGTTGCCGAAGTACTCGCCGCGCACCGGGGGCGTCCAGTCGCCGCCGATCCAGTGCTCGTACCGGGAGCGGTAGGCGACGATGCTGCCGGGGGTGCCGGGGGGCTGGTAGACCGTCATGCTCGGTGTCTCCTCGCTGCGTCGGGTGCCGTCGGCGCGGCTCGGGCCGCGGGCGGCACGCCGGACCGCCCGGTCAGGGGGCGGTCCGGCGGGAGGGGTGGGACACGCCATCGGACCGGCGCCCCGCCGGGCGCCCGCCGTCGAGCACGATAACCGCCCGGCGCCCGGCGCGGCTACGGTCCGTACGCCGGGCTCGTACGGAGGGTGTGTCCGCCGGCCGCTCCCGGGGGCGTGCCGACGGGTGCCCGGAACCGATCACCGCGGGTGCCTCGGGCCGGATCTGCCAGAGGTGCCCGGAACCGGATCGCTGCGGGGCGCGCGTTCCGGCCGCGTTCCCGCGGCGTGCCGCCGCACGCCGCCGCGTGGCCCGGACGGCGCTCCCGGGGCGGGCCGCCGTACGCCCGTCGGGCGGTTCGGGGCGGGCGCCCGGTCAGACCGCGTGGTACCGCCCGGTGCGGGCCTCCCAGCTGAGGTAGCCGGCCAGCCAGGTCAGCAGTCCGTCCGCGTACCGCTCGGCGATCACGCGTTCGATCCGGGAGAGGCCCAACTCGCGGTGGACGTCCGGCAGTCGGTCGCGCAGCTCGGCGCAGCGGTCGACCATCAGCTGGGCCTCGGCGATGACCGCCGCGCAGGCCTCCTCGGCCGAGCAGCACCGTTCCCGCTGGACGATCATGACCAGGTTGTTCACGTCCCCGCGCGGCGCCTCCAGCGGGTAGGAGCGCACGTCGTTGCTGAGGGACGGTATGTCGGCGGCCAGCTGGCGGAGTTGGCGCAGCACCGGGTGGTGCAGGACGGCGGCCGGGACCTCGAACTGGCCCAGGCGTTCGACCATGTCGAAGATGGTCTCCATGGCCGCGGTGCCCCGTCGGAGCTCCAGGTAGCCGTCGCGGTCCGGCGGCCGGGTGGAGATCCGGCCGGCCGCCTCGGCCGGGTGACTGGCCAGGTAGTACTCCCAGTTGTAGGCGGCGCGGGCCTGCCAGCGGGCCGGCATGCCCTGGACGCTGCGGTCCCACAGGTCGGCGAACGCGGTCTCGACCGGGGAGTCCTGGTCGGGGCGGGCACCGTGCAGGACGGCGATCAGCCGTTCGCAGATCGGGGCGACTTCGGCGGGGCGGCGGCCGAGCGGGCCGTCGAACTGGTCGTCGAAGAGGAAGTAGAAGCCCATCAGGTCGGCGGCCAGGGCGAGTTCGTCCGGACCGGCGTCCGGGTAGCCGAGCGCGGCGAGGTCCACCACTTCCCAGTGGGCGTAGCCGGGGTGGTCGGCGTCGGGTAGCAGGGGGTGGCGGATGAGCCAGTCCCGGTGCAGTGCGGTGGCGCGCGGGCCGTGCGGACTGCGGCGGTGCGGGAACGGAATCTGAAGTGAGGTGTCGTCAGACATCGGACTCCCGGTGCAGCGGAGGTTGGGGGCGCTTTTTGTT
This sequence comes from Kitasatospora sp. NPDC001119, assembly GCF_053598475.1. Taxonomy (NCBI): domain Bacteria; kingdom Bacillati; phylum Actinomycetota; class Actinomycetes; order Kitasatosporales; family Streptomycetaceae; genus Kitasatospora; species Kitasatospora sp. NPDC001119. Next base: position 30,322 of record NZ_JBSFKI010000001.1, on the reverse strand, counting down.
CGAGCGCTGATGGTGGGGGGAGTTGACGCGGCGAGGCGCGGGCGGTGGGGGTGGGTTCCGCAAGATCATCCGAACCTCGAAGGCCGTAGGGTATCTGATGCAATGATCGGACGTTAGGGATATAGGGCAGTTGCCCTTGACAAGCCGCCCGAACCCTCACCGTCCGCCCCAGCCTGCACGAATGCCCCACGGGAACGGCCGCGCGGCGCTAACCTCGGCTGCACGCAGTGATGGAGCTGTGACGCGAGCGGGCGAGGCGGAGGCACGACGGTGACCGAGCAGGAGAACGCAATTCGGGCGGGTGCTGGTTCCGCCCACGAGGGCGACGGCACCGCGCCCCGGGTCCGGCTGCACGACCGCGACTCCGAACTGCGCTCGGTGGAGGCCGCCGTGGACCAGCTCTGCCGCGGCTTCGCCGCAGGTGGCACCGAGATCGGTGACCTGCTCACCTTCTCCGGCCGCCCCGGCATCGGAAAGACCAGTCTGCTGCACGAGGTCCGGCGGCTCGCCAAGCTCCGCGACGGCGCCACCGTGCTCTTCGCCCGAGGCGGAGAACGGCAGTTCAAGGATCCGTACCACGTGCTGCGGCAGCTGCTCCAGCCCGTGCTCAGCGACCTGCCGCCAGACGTGTTCGCCCAGGTCATGGGCACCTGGGAGGAGGTCGTCGGACCGGCCATGGGCCTCAAGCAGCCCAAGGCCGGCGCCCGCCGCCTCGACCCGCAGGGCGTGCGCGACGGCCTCGACTACGTCCTCACCCAGCTCGCGCCGCGCCGGGCGCCGATGGTGATGATCGTCGACGACCTGCACTGGGCGGACGGGGAGTCACTCTCCTGGCTGACCAAGTTCGCCATCCGATCGAGTGAACTTCCCGTCCTGCTCGTCTTCGCCTTCCGGGAGGACGAGAGCGACTGGCCCACCGAGACCCAGGAATTCCGCCGGGCCGTCCTCGGACTCAAGGCGCGCAGGCACGAGCTCAACCGCCTCAACCTCAGCTCGGTCACCGACATGATCCGTGCCGAACTCGGCGACAAGGCCGAGGAGGCCTTCTGCTACGAGTTCTGGAACGTCGTCAACGGCAACCCGTTCGAGGTCATCGCCCTGCTCGACCAGGTCCGCGACCAGGAGCTCGAACCGGTCGAGGAGAACTCCCGACAGCTGCGCGAACTCGCCGTCGACGCCACCGGGATGACCCTCAAGAGCTGGCTGGACCGGCTCGGCGCCAGCACCCTGCGGTACGCCTGGGCCTGCGCGATGCTGGGCACCGACATCCGGGTCGACCTCGCCACCCGGATCTCCACCCAGAGCACCGAGGGCGCCCGCGAGTCCATCAAGCAGCTGCGCAAGCAGCGCGTGCTGACCCAGACCCCCAACGGGAACCTGGAGTTCGTCCACCCGCTGATCGCCAGCTCCATCTACAACACCATGCCGGACGCCACCCGCCTCGGCATGCACGGCATCGCCGCCGCCGAGATCGAGAACGCCGGACTCGGCCTGCTCGCCGCCTCCCGCCACCTGGTCGAGACCCACTCCGGCGAGGGCGACGACCGGATCGTCAAGAAGCTGCGTCGCGCCGCCATCGAACACCAGCTGATCGGAGCCCCCGAGGCCGCCCAGCGCTGTCTGCACCGCGCACTCAACGAGCCGCCCGCCGACGAGATCAAGGCCGAGGTGATGTACGAACTCGGCTGCTCCGCACTGCTCACCGACCCCGTCGCCACCGTCAACCAGCTCAAGCTGGCCCTCGACCCCGACGAGCTGCCGCTGCGGCCCGAACTGCGCGTGGACGCCACCTTCCGGCTCTCCGAGGTGCTCGCCCACGCCGGTGAGCTGGGCGAGGCCGCCCTGGTCTGCCAGCGCGAGGCCGAGCAGACCGTCGACCCGGCCGGCCGTCAGCGGCTCCAGGCCGCCTCGTTCATGTGGCACGCCTTCCGCAAGTCCGAGGAGGACGGCCCGGGCCGCTCCGCCCGGCTCGGCGAGATGTGCCGGAGCCTGAACGGCAAGGAGGCCTCCGCCCGGGCCGTACTCGCCATGCGCGCCTGGGACCTCACCCTGCGCGGCGCCCCGTCCGCGGAGGCGCTCGCGCTCGCCGACGAGGTCCTCGACGGCGGGCGGCTGCCCAAGGGCCTCGGGTGGACCGACACCACCTGGGGCTTCGAACTGCCCTCGATGCTCTGCCTCACGTACATCTACAACGACCGCATCGCCCAGGCCGAACGGCTGGCCGCGGACGCCATCATCCAGTTCGAGGTGGCCGGTTGGAGCGGCGCCCACCGGGGCTTCGCCTACTTCCTGATGGGCCTGGCCCGGTTCCGCCGCGGCCTGCTCGCCGAGGCCGAGGACTTCCTGCGCCGGGCGCACCGCATCTCCGAGCGGATCGGGGACATGCTGCCGCTGGCCTGGGACGCGGTCGGCGTGCTGGTCGACACCCTGCTCGCCCGCGGCCGGATCGACGAGGCCTGGCAGCTGGCCAACGACTCCGGCTTCCACCCGCCGTACCACGCGACCGCCATGGTGCTGCCGGACGCCGCCTCGTTGTACGGCAAGCTGCTGGTCGCCAAGACCCGCAACGCGGGCGCGGCCGCCGCGCTCACCGAGGCCGGCTCCCAGCTGGAGATCCGCGGCTGGCGCAACACCGTCTGGGCGCCCTGGGCCGGCCACCTCGCCATCGCGATCGCGGGCGACGAGCCCGAGCGTGCCCGGGAGTACGCCCAGAAGGCGGTCCATGACGCGCGGGCCTTCGGCACCGCCTCGGCGATCGGCAGCGCGCTGCGGCTGTACGCGCGGATCGAGCACGGCCGACAGGCGGTCGAGCTGCTGGAGGAGGCCGTGGCGTACCTCGGGCAGTCCCCGGCCGGATACGAGCACGCCGTCGCGCTGGTCGACCTCGGGGCCGCGCTGCGCCGGGTCGGCCGGCTGGACGACGCCCAGGAGTGCCTGTACCAGGGCATCGAGCTGGCCCAGCACTGCTCGGCGGAGGGGCTGGTCGACCGGGCGCGGCAGGAGCTCGCCAACTACGGCCTGCGGCCCAACCGGGTGGGGCTGCGCGACTTCCGGGACACCCTGGAGACGCTCAGCAGCTCGGAGTGGGAGGTCGCCAAGCGGGCCGTGCAGGGCGTGCCGCCGCAGCGGATCGCCGACGAGCTCGGGGTGCCGATCGGAATCGTCAACCGGCGGCTGGCGGCGGTCTACCGCAAGGCGGGCAGCGGGCCGGACGGCCTGGCCTCGGCGCTCGGGCTGCCGCCGCAGCAGCGGGACCTGGGGCGGCTGGGGGACCTGAACGACTAGGCGGGCGAGGGGCGGGTGCCGGGCGCGGCGGTCAGCGCCCGGCGTGCGGGTCCGGCGCCCGGCGTGTGGGTGGCGCCCGGTGGTGGACGGCGGCGCGCGGGGCGGCGCGTGGGCTGGTGGAAGCGCCCCCGCTGCCGCCGCCGTCGCTAGGCTGACGGACACGGGGCTGCCGCGGCGCCCCCTCGACGGACCCGGAACCGGGCGGACGCGGTGCAACGCCCGCCGCCAGTGAGGAGCAGGCCAATGGCGAGCGAGGCCACCAGCGTGCGGCAGGAACCCCTGGACCCCTCGGGCGCGGGTGCCGCGATCGAGCGCTGGACGCTCACGGCCGGCCCGTACGAGGCGAGCGTGCTCACCCTCGGGGCGACCCTGCACACCCTGAGCGCACCGGACCGCTCCGGCCGCTCCGCCCAACTGCTGCTGGCCACCGACCGGTTGTCCGAGATCCTCGGCCCGGCCCGGCACTACGGCACGGTGGTGGGCCGGTACGCCAACCGGATCGACCGTTCGTCGGTCACCATCGACGGCGAGGAGCACCAGCTCGCTCCGACCGGCGGCGGCATGACCATCCACGGCGGTCCGGACGGCTTCGCGCACCGGATGTGGGCGGCCGAACCGGTCGAGGGCGGGGTGCGGCTGGCGCTGCACAGCCCGGACGGGGACCAGGGCTTCCCCGGCGCGTTGGACGTCACCGTCACGTACACCCTGGACGCCTCCGGTGAGCTGGTGATCGCCTACCGTGCCGTCACCAGCAAGCCGACCGTCGTCAACCTGACCAACCACGCGTACTTCAACCTCGCGGGTGAAGGCAGCGGCGACGTCCTGGGCCACCTGCTCACCCTGGACGCCGACGCGTACACCCCGGCCGACGAGCGGCAGATCCCGTACGGTCGGACCGAGCCGGTGGCCGGCACGCCGTTCGACTTCACGGCGGCCACGCCGATCGGCAAGTCGGTGCACGACGAGCACCCCCAGCTGGCCGGGCCCGGCGGCTACGACCACAACTGGGTGCTGCGCGCCCGTCCGGCGGACGGGGCCCCGGCGCGGGCCGCGCTGCTGGAGGACCCGGTCAGCGGCCGCACCCTGGAGGTGCTGACCACCGAGCCGGGCATCCAGGTCTACACGGCGAACAAGTTCCAGGGCGCGGTCACCGGCGCGAGCGGCGTCCCGTACGGGCCGTTCGCCGGGATCGCCCTGGAGACCCAGCACTTCCCGGACTCCCCGCACCACCCGGCGTTCCCCAGCACGGAGCTGCGGCCGGGGGAGGAGTTCCGCTCGACCACCGTGCTCCGGCTGGGGACCCATCAGTAGGACCGGTGGGAAGGGCCGACGGGTCGTACCAAACCGACGGCTGGGACCGACCGGCAGGGCTGATCAGGAGGACCGGCCGGCCGGGGCCGGCGCTACGGCCGCAGGTCCCGGCGCATGCAGAGCCGGGGCCAGCGGTCCAGGCCGTGCTCGGCCTCCTTGCGGCGGATCTCGCGCAGGCCCGGCGTGAGTTCCTCCTCGGCCAGCGGCCGGAAGCCGCAGCGGGCGTAGTAGGGGGCGTTCCAGGGGACCTCGGTGAAGGTGGTGAGGGTGAGCGCCGGGGCGTCGGCGGTTTCGGCGAGGTGCTCGATCAGCGCCCGGCCGATGCCGCGGCGGGCGTGGTCGGGGTGCACGGAGACCTGTTCGATGTGGAGGGCGCCGTCCACCGGCTCGGCCAGCAGGTAGGCGGCGACGGTTCCGTCGGGGGCCTCGGCGAGCAGGGCGACGCCCCGCTCCAGGTAGTGCGCCAGCTCCTCGGGTGCGGGGGGTTCGTCCTCGGCGATCTCCGGCATGCCGATCGCGGCGAAGGGTGCGCCGGCGGCCCGCTCCAGCTCGGCGAGCAGCGGAAGTTCGTCCCTGGTGACGGCTCTGATTCGCATGCGTCCAGTCTGCTGCAGAGCGTTTCCGGCCACGCACGGTGGTTCCGTCGGCCAGCCCACGGAGGGGTGAATCGGGCGAAACGGGGCAATCGGTGCCGCCGTCAACTACCGAGTGGCTACGTCCAGGACACGCGGGCGTAACGATCGCGGTTTCTTGCAGAAACTTGCTGCAAGGACTTTCCGTCCCTCTTGCGCCGCTGTTAACTTCCTTCCCGAGCCCGACGGCAGCAACGGTGCGGTCGGCACGAGGCAGCCATTATGCGCCTGTCTCGGAACATCTCGGGCACCCCCACCCTCCCTAGGAGTTCTCATGCGGCGTGGCATCGCGGCCTCTGCCCTCGTTGTGGCCCTCGCGGTCTCGATGGCTGCCTGTGGCAGCAGCGGCTCCAGCTCCGACGGCAAGGCCGACGGGCCGGTCACCCTCACGTACTGGGACACGTCGAACGCCACCAACGAGGCGCCGAACTACCAGGAGCTCGTCAAGAAGTTCGAGGCTGCGAACCCGACCGTCAAGGTCGACTTCGTCAACGTGCCGTTCGACCAGGCGCAGAACAAGCTGCAGACCGCCATGGGGGCCAAGGGTGCTCCGGACGTGTTCCGCTCCGAGGTCGGCTGGACCGCCGCCTTCGCCAAGGCCGGCTTCCTGGAGCCGCTGGACGGCACCCCGGCCGCCGCCGACACCTCCGCCTTCCAGCCGAGCCTGATCCAGCAGGCCAAGTACGAGGGCAAGCTGTACGGCGTTCCGCTGGTGACCGACACGCTCGGCCTGCTCTACAACAAGGAGCTGTTCACCAAGGCCGGCATCACCGAGGCGCCGAAGACCTGGGACGAGCTGAAGACCGACGCCGCCGCCGTCAAGGAGAAGGCCGGCGTGGACGGCTTCTGGCTGAAGGCCGCGGACGGCTACTACGCGATGCCGTTCCTGTACGGCGAGGGCACCGACACCGTCGACGCCGCCGGCAAGAAGATCAGCGTCGCCTCGCCGGAGGCCGTCAAGGCCGTCGAGACCTACAAGACGATGTTCACCTCGCCCGGCACCGTCAAGGCCGACGTCACCACCGACGCCTACGCCCACATGATGGACGCCTTCAACAGCGGCAAGGTCGCGGCGATCGTCCAGGGCCCCTGGGAGATCACCAACATCTACAAGGGCTCGGCCTTCGCCGACAAGAACAACCTCGGCATCGCCGCCGTCCCGGCCGGCTCCAGCGGCAAGGCCGCCGCTCCCACCGGTGGTCACAACATCGCCGTGTACGCGGGTGCCGACAAGGCCCACAAGGCCGCCGCGGAGAAGTTCGCCGCCTTCATGACCTCGGCCGAGAGCCAGGCGTTCATCGCGCAGAAGAACTCCACCCTGCCGACCCGCTCCGACGCCTTCACCGCCGACGTCAAGGCCGACCCGGGCATCGCCGGCTTCCAGGCCGTGCTGAGCAGCGCCAAGCCGCGCCCCGAACTGCCCGAGTACAGCTCGCTGTTCGCCTCGCTGAGCACCAACCTGGGCAAGGCCGTCCAGGGTACGAGCACCCAGGACGCGCTGAACACCGTCTCCACCGACTACGCCAAGCTCCTGCCGGGCTTCGCCAAGTAGTCCCTGTGCCCGGCCCGCCGGTCGACGGGTGACAGCGGACGAGGAGCGGCCGAACGCGTGACGGCGAACGAATAACAGAGAACAGATTTCATCATCTGTCAGTTGTTCGCCGTCCGCCGTTCGGCGCCGCCCTCACCTGTCGCCCCCCGGAGGGCCGGGCCGTCGGCTCCCCCCGAGAATCCCCCCGAGAAGGTGCAAACGATGTCAGTCGCCGTGCAGGGCGCCACCGGCAAGGGCAGCCGGGAGCGCGAGCAGCGTCCGGGCCTGCTGGAACGCGTCAAGCGCTCCTACGCCAAGCACTGGTACGCCTACGCGATGATCGCCCCGGTCGTGCTGGTGCTCGGCGTGCTGGTGCTCTACCCGCTCGCCGAGGGCATCTGGCTCACCCTCACCGACGCCAACAGCCTCAACATGGCGCGCAAGATCGGCGTCAACGAGATCCCGGCGACCTACCAGTTCGTCGGCTTCCACAACTACGCCGACATCCTGTGGGGCCCGGGCTCGTACGACCGCTTCTGGTCGCACTTCGTCTGGACCATCGCCTGGACGGCCGTCTGCGTCTTCCTGCACTACACCCTCGGGCTCGGCCTCGCGCTGCTGCTCAACCAGAAGCTGCGCGGCCGCGCCGCCTACCGGATGCTGCTCATCCTGCCGTGGGCCGTACCGACCTTCGTCACCGTCTTCTCCTGGCGCCTGATGCTCGCCGACGGCGGCGTCGTCAACAGCATCCTCTCCTTCCTGCACCTGCCCGAGCCGGGCTGGCTCACCGAGCCGTGGGCGCAGAAGGCGGCCGCGATCATGGTGAACACCTGGGCCGGCGTGCCGTTCATGATGATCTCGCTGCTCGGCGGCCTCCAGTCGATCCCGGCCGAGCTGTACGAGGCCGCCGAGATGGACGGCGCCACCGCCTGGCAGCGCTTCCGGTACGTCACCCTGCCCGGCCTGCGCTCCGTCTCCTCCACGGTCGTGCTGCTCGGCGTGATCTGGACGTTCAACCAGTTCAACGTGATCTTCCTGCTGTTCGGCACCGGCGCCCCCGACGCCCAGCTGCTGGTCACCTGGGCGTACCGCCTCGGCTTCGGCCAGATCCCGCGGGACTACGCGCAGTCCGCCGCCTACGGCGTGATCCTGCTGTCCATCCTGATCGTCTTCACCGCCTTCTACCGGCGCTGGCTCGCCCGCAACGAGCAGGCCAACGGCTGAGGCCCCGGACCCAGTTGACCCACGAAGGCAGGTACCCCCGATGAGCACCACCACCGAACTCCCGGCCCGTGCGGCGGCCCCGGCCCCGGCGGCCCGGCCCGCCAAGGTCCGCCGCCGCGGCGAGCGCAGCCCGCTGGCCCGGGCGCTGTCCCACGGCACCCTGATCCTGGCCGGCCTGATCGCGCTGTTCCCGGTCGCGTGGATCCTGTTCGTCTCGCTCGGCCCGGACAAGACCGACTACCTCCACCCCGGCCAGATCCTCGACAAGCTGACGCTGTCGAACTACCAGCACGTGCTGTCCGACACCGACTTCTTCACCTGGTTCGGCAACGCCCTGCTGGTCTCCGGGGTCACCACCGTGTTCGGCGTGATGCTCGCCGCCACCACCGGCTACGCCGTCTCCCGGATGAAGTTCCCCGGGCACAAGCCGCTGATGTGGTCGCTGCTGGTCACCCAGATGTTCCCGATCGCGGTGCTGATCGTGCCGATGTACACGATGCTCTCCGAACTCGGCCTGCTGGACAGCTACACCGGCCTGATCCTGGTCTACTCGACCACCACCGTGCCGTACTGCGCCTGGCTGCTGAAGGGCTACTTCGACACCATCCCGGTGGAGATCGACGAGGCCGGCCGGGTCGACGGGCTCAGCCCGTTCGGCACCTTCTGGCGGCTGGTGCTGCCGCTCGCCCGCCCGGGCCTGGCGGTGGCGGCCTTCTACTCGTTCCTCACCTACTGGGCCGAGGTGCCGTTCGCCTCCACGTTCATGCTCAGCTCCGACAAGTACACGCTGGCCGTGGGCCTGCAGACCTTCGTCAGCGAGCACGACGCCCAGTGGAACCTGATGGCCGCGACCGCCGTGCTGATCGCGATCCCGTCCGCGGCCTTCTTCTACCTGGTGCAGCGCCACCTGGTCACCGGTCTGACCGCCGGCGCCTCCAAGTCGTAGCGCGCCACCGCGTCGTCACGCACCACCCGCAACGCCGCCGCTCCCGACCACGTCGTCACGCGCCTCCACGTCCCGGCGCCTTCCGCTCCTCTAGTCCCCAAGGGATACCGTCCATGACCCAGAACCTGGCCGACACCTCCCGGCCTGCCGCCGACACCGCTCACGAGGCGAACGTCAGCGCGTCCAGAGGCTGGTGGCGGGACGCGGTCATCTACCAGGTGTACCCGCGCAGCTTCGCCGACTCCAACGGCGACGGCATGGGCGACCTGCCCGGCGTCCGCAGCCGCCTGCCCTACCTGCGCGACCTCGGGGTGGACGCGGTCTGGCTCTCGCCGTTCTACGCCTCGCCGCAGGCGGACGCCGGCTACGACGTCGCCGACTACCGCGCCGTGGACCCGATGTTCGGCACCCTGCTGGACGCCGACGCCCTCATCCGGGACGCCCACGACCTGGGCCTGCGGATCATCGTCGACCTCGTCCCCAACCACTCCTCGGACCAGCACGAGTGGTTCCAGCGCGCCCTGCGGGAGGGCCCCGGCTCCCCGCTGCGCGACCGCTACCACTTCCGCCCCGGCAAGGGCGAGCAGGGCGAACTCCCGCCCAACGACTGGGAGTCCATCTTCGGCGGCCCGGCCTGGACCCGCAGCGAGAACCCGGACGGCACCCCCGGCGACTGGTACCTGCACCTGTTCGCCCCGGAGCAGCCCGACTTCAACTGGGAGAACCAGGCCGTCGCCGACGAGTTCCGCTCGATCCTGCGGTTCTGGCTCGACATGGGCGTGGACGGCTTCCGCATCGACGTCGCCCACGGCCTGGTCAAGGCCCCCGGCCTGCCCGACCTCGGCGGCGCCGACCAGCTGAAGCTGCTCGGCAACGACGTCATGCCGTTCTTCGACCAGGACGGCGTGCACGAGATCTACCGCAGCTGGCGCACGATCCTCGACGAGTACCCGGGGCAGCGGATCGGCGTCGCCGAGGCCTGGACCCCGACCGTCCAGCGCACCGCCAACTACGTCCGCCCCGACGAGCTGCACCAGGCCTTCAACTTCCAGTACCTGGGCACCGGTTGGGAGGCCGCCGCGCTGCGCGAGGTGATCGACCTCTCGCTCGACTCGATGCGTCCGGTCGACGCCCCCACCACCTGGGTGCTGTCCAACCACGACGTCACCCGGCACGCCACCCGGTTCGCCAACGAGCCCGGCCTCGGCACCCAGATCCGCACCCCCGGCGACCGGGCGCTCGGCCTGCGCCGCGCCCGCGCCGCCACCCTGCTGATGCTCGCGCTGCCCGGCTCGGCGTACGTCTACCAGGGCGAGGAGCTCGGCCTGCCGGACGTCACCGACCTGCCCGACGAGGTCCGCCAGGACCCGTCCTTCTTCCGCCAGGCCGGCCAGGACGGCTACCGCGACGGCTGCCGCGTCCCGATCCCGTGGTCCGGCACCGAGGCCCCGTACGGCTTCGGCCCGGTGGCCGGCGGGCCGTCCTGGCTGCCGCAGCCGGCCGAGTGGGCCGAGCTGAGCGTCGAGGCGCAGACCGGCGACCCGAACTCCACCCTGGAGCTCTACCGCAGCGCGCTGGCCGTCCGCCGGGCCCAGCCCGACCTCGGCGCCGGCACCGGGGTCGAGTGGCTGGAGAGCCCCGAGGGCACCCTGGCGTTCCGCCGCGGCGCCTTCGTCTGCACCGTGAACACCACCGGCGAGCCGGTGCGGATCGCGGCCCCGGGCACGCTGCTGCTCGCCTCGACCGACCTCGTGGTGGACGGCGGCGAGACGGTGCTCGCTCCGGACAGCACCGGCTGGTGGGCGGTCTGACGTGGTTGGAATAGGCTCTGGGACCGTGACTACGGCGCGACTCTCAGACATCGCGGCGCAGGCGGGGGTCAGCGAAGCCACCGTCTCCCGCGTGCTCAACGGCAAGGCGAACGTTTCCGCCGCCACCCGGCAGACCGTGCTGGCGGCACTCGACGTGCTCGGGTACGAGCGGCCGACCCGCCTTCGCCAGCGCAGCGCCGGGCTGATCGGCCTGATCACGCCGGAGCTCAGCAACCCGATCTTCCCGGCGCTGGCCCAGGTGATCGAGCAGGTGCTCAGCCGGCACGGCTACACCCCGGTGCTGTGCACCCAGACGCCGGGCGGGTCCACCGAGGACGAACTGGTGGACATGCTGGTGGACCGGGGCGTGGCGGGCATCGTCTTCGTCTCCGGCCTGCACGCCGACACCACCGCCGACCACGACCGCTACGCCCGGCTGGCCGGGCGCGGGGTGCCGTTCGTGCTGATCAACGGCTACAGCGAGAAGATCGACGCGCCGTTCATCTCGCCGGACGACCGCGCCGCGATGTGGATGGCCGTCCAGCACCTGGCCGAACTCGGGCACGAGCGGATCGGACTGGCCGTCGGTCAGCGCCGGTACGTACCGGTGCTGCGCAAGATCGAGGGCTTCACGGCGGCGATGCGCGAGGTGCTCGGGCTCGGCCGGGAGGAGGCCGAGAACCTCGTCCACCACACGCTGTTCAGCGTGGAGGGCGGGCACGCGGCGGCCGGCGCGCTGCTCGACAAGGGCTGCACGGCGATCGTCTGCGGGAGCGACATGATGGCGCTCGGGGCGATCCGGGCGGTGCGGCAGCGCGGGCTGTCGGTGCCGCAGGACGTGTCGGTGGTCGGCTTCGACGACTCTCCGCTGATCGCCTTCACCGAGCCGCCGTTGACCACGATCCGCCAGCCGGTCGAGGCGATGGCCACGGCGGCGGTGGACGCGCTGCTGGAGGAGGTCGGCGGGAACGCCGCCCAGCGCGGCGAGTTCATGTTCCAGCCGGAGCTGGTGATGCGCGGGTCCACCGGGGCCTGCGCGCGCTGAACCCCGGCCGCCACGGCCGTCGGACGGGCCCCGGAGGGCGATCGCTCTCCGGGGCCCGTCGGCGTGCGCGCGGTCGGCCGTCGCGGGCCGTGGCGGGCCGTGCCGGACCGTGGCGGGCCGTGGGGTGGGTCAGCCCTCCTGGGCGGTAGGGCGGTCGGCGGTCAGGCGGTGCCCATCGGCGGCCTCGCCGGTACGGGTCTCGGTGCGGCGGCCGCGGGCCAGGTAGTCGCGCAGAACCAGTTCGACGGCGTCCTGGGGGCTCTTGGTGCCGGAGAGCATCATCGCGTCGATCGCGAGGTTCGCGTCGAGGGTGACGGTGACCTGGGCCATGTGACTCCTCCTCGGGTGCAGAGCAGCAGCATGCCCGCTGGGGCGGCGATCCACCACGGAACGGGGCGGAACCGCGGTCGGGAACGGTCGGGCACGCCGGGGCCCCGGGAACGCCGGAACCCCCGGGGAGGAGCGACCAGACTCTCCCCGGGGGTGGTGGGCGGTCAGCGTTCGGACGACGGCCGACAGCTGACGGATAACAGCTGACAGATGTTGAAAGCTGTCAGCTGTTATCTGTTACCCGTCAGCTGTTACCGGCCGTCCGTCGGCCGTGCGCCGTGGACCGTGCGCCGTCCTCAGACCCGGCCGGCGAAGTCCGGGGCCCAGTTGGCGATGCTCTGCTCGCGGACGCCCGAGCTCGGGTTGGCGGCCTCGACGTACTTGCCGTTGCCGATGTAGATCGCGACGTGGTAGACGCCGGAGTCCTTGCCGTTGTTGGACCAGAACAGCAGGTCGCCCGCCTGGAGGCTGTCCAGCGAGACGTGGGTGCTGGCGGCGGCCTGGTCGGCGGCGACGCGCGGGACGGAGACGCCCGCGGCGCGCAGCGCGGCCTGGGTCAGGCCGGAGCAGTCCCAGCCGCCGTTGCCGGTGCCGCCGTAGACGTACGCCTGACCGACCTTCGACTGGGCGAAGGAGACCGCGGCGGCCATGCTGCCGGTCGCGGCCGGCGCCTGGGTCTGGGTCTGGGTCTGCGTCTGGGGAGCGGGCTTGGTGGCGGGCTTCGCGGCCGGCTTGGTGGACGGCTTGGCGGCCGGGGCCTCGGGCTGCGCGGTCGGCTGGGCGTTCACGGCACCGCCGTTCGCGGACTGGCCGGACTTCTGCGAGCGGTCGAACCAGGTGAAGTCCGAGCCGGACGTGCCGGCGGAGGACTGGCCGGCCCGGGCCTGGCCGTTGCCGCCGAAGGACAGCTGCTGGCCCGGGTAGATGGTGTCCGGACCCTCGGTCAGGGTGCCGCGGTTGAGGTCGTACAGCCGCTGCCAGCCGCCCTGCACCTTGTGCTGGTCGGCGATCGCGGACAGCCAGTCGCCCTCGACGACGGTGTAGTCGCCGCCCTGGGCCTGCTGCTGGCGCTTCTGCACCCAGTCGCTCCGGTTGCCGGAGGCGGCGGAGTCGGTGGAGGCCTGCGCGTCGCCCTGGGCGGGCGCGGCGGGCTTCGCGGCGGGGGTCTGGGGCTGCGCGGGCTCGGCGCTGGGCTTCGCGGCCGGAGCGGCCGGCTTGGCGCTCTGGGCGGGCGCGGCGGGCTTGGCGGCGGTCGAACCCGCCGAGGTGTCAACGGCGGCCGCGGCGCCGCCCTTGGTGAGCCCGGCCTGGACCGAGCAGACCGGCCAGGCGCCGGGGCCCTGCGAGGCGAGGACCTTCTCGGCGACGGCGATCTGCTGGTCCTTGGTGGCCAGGTCGGCGCGGGCCGCGTAGGCCGTGCCGCCGAAGGCGGACCAGGTGCTGGAGGTGAACTGGAGGCCGCCGTAGAAGCCGTTGCCGGTGTTGATGCTCCAGTTGCCGCCGCTCTCGCACTGGGCGACCTTGTCCCAGGTGGCGACGGAGGCGGCCGAGGCGGTGCCGGTGGTGAGGCAGGGGACGGTGAGGCCGACGCCCGCGACGCCGAGGGCGGCGATCACGCGACGGGTACGGCCGGACAGACGGGTGCCGTTGGTGGGCAGCATGAAGACGTGGTCCTCTCCCACGCCTGCGAGGTGAGCTGTCGGATTCGGGCTGGAGTTGCCCGGCCGTGCGGTGAGCACGGCTTCACCCCTAGCCCTGGACCGTTCCGGAGAGCGGTCCGGGGCGACTTACCTGTGGGTCCCCCGCTCCTGCCGTGGTGCGTTTTCGCGCTTCCAGGACATCCGACGGCAGGACTCGGCGTTGCGGATGACCGGGTTCGTGTGGTCACGAACGGGGAGCACGTTAATCAGACTTAAGTTCAAACTGCAAACCACTGTGATGTGCATCACGGTTTAGTGGAAACTGCCAAAATTGCCACTCACCATGATCGTAAATGATCGTTTTCAGGCAATGCTGTTGTGGAAGCCGACAACTGGCTCCGCCTCAGGAGTGGCGTGACGGTGCGTCGAATCGCGGAGTGGCGCACTCCGGCGGGTGGGGGAGCGGTCGCGATCGGCGCATGTGAATCCACGCTCCCTATTTCCTTTCAAATAGCGCCAGAACGGACATTCCCCTTCATTGCCGGGTGACTCCCGTACGGGACGGACGGGGTGGGGGAAGTACACGGAAGGGCCCGGAACGCGATGCGTTCCGGGCCCTTCCGTGCGCGCGAACCCGCGCGCGGTGTCCTTATCGTCCGCCAGGCCCCTCGGCGGCCGCGTGGGCGCCACGGGAGCCCTCCACGACCCCCTCGGCCTCGGCGGCGGCCGCCGCCTCCGCCTCGGCCCGTGCCAGGTCCTCCGGGGACGGCGTGGGCAGCGCGGCCAGGTAGGTGGAGGCGATCAGCTGGCCGACCGACGGGTAGGCGCCCAGCGGCGCGGCCGACGGGCAGCCGGTCTCCTCGGCGGCGGTGGCGAGCAGCTCGGAGTCCGCCTCCGGGCCGATCACCAGCGGGGCCAGCGCCGGGCGCTGCGAGCCGGTGTCCTTGAGGTGGTTGACGGCCGCGGCCACCGAGCCGGGCACGTCGAGCGCGGCGGCGACGACCGGCACGGCCAGCCGGGCGGCCAGCAGCACGCCGGTGATGCCGGCCGCGGCGGCCGCGTCCTCGCCGCCGACGGTGGTCAGCACCACGCCGTCCGCGGCGGTCGCGATGGCGAACAGTCGGGCGCGGTCGGCCCGGGCCAGCCCGGCCTCGGAGAGCCGGACGTGCACGGCCTCGGCCAGCAGCGGGTGCGGGCCCAGCGGGTCGGTGACGGGCGCGCCGTACTCGGCGGCGAGCGCGTGAAGCCCGGTCAGGAAGGTGTGCGGGCCGGGCACCAGCGGCACCAGGACGGGCATCGGCCGCCCGGCCTCGGCGGCCAGGGCCAGCAGCTCGGCCACGGTGCGGTCCTCGCCGCTCGCGCCCGCCGCACCGTCACCGGGGAGGTAGCCGACGGCCGTCTGGACGCCGTTCTGCTCGGTGCGGACGATCGAGAGCAGCTCCTCGACGACCGAGCGGGACTCGGGCCCGGCGGTCGCGGGCACGGCGAGCACCAGGGCCGGGGCGCCGGCCGGGATCTCGGGGCGCTCGGGACGACGGTGGCGCCCCCGCGCACGGGAGCCTGGAGTACGGACGGGCAGTGGCGCGCCCGGAATGGCTGCGGTGCTCATGCCGGAGATCGTAGGACATCGGCCCGTCCGGCTTGCAGTCGGCTGCCGTACGGGTTTCGCGTGCTCGCGGTACGGACCCGGTGCGTCTCCGGCGCCGGTCCGGGCGCTTTGCCTACAATCCGGACATTCTTCGCCCAACCCCCGCATGGTGGCCGGTGCTTGTCCCGACGCGATCCGAGGGGGCGGGCGTTGCACCCGGGGCGCGTGAGATGTCTCACAGCATGAGCCCGGATTGACGGAGGGTCACGGGCGGGCGACTCCCGGCATTCGAAGATCAACATTCAGCGGGGAGGTGCTCACGGCCGGTTATCGCGGGCTCGACGATTCATCGGCTATGTCCGTTTACGTACCGTCAGGGGAAGGGCCCGTGAAGAGTTCGCGGCTGCGGGTAAAAGGCCTCGTGCACCTGCAATGTCCCGTGCTGATGCACGTGCACTGCGGCTATCATCACGTCAAGTGAGGCGTTGTGCCGGACCGGTACGGGGCCGGTCCGTTCGTTTCGGCGGTGCCGGGGGCGCCGCGCTGGACGACAACTCCGGAGCTCTTCGGGAGATTTCTATGCACGACTCGCAGGACACGCACGGCTCGTACGACACCTACAACGGGATGGCCGCCGCCGATCTCCAGGGGGTGGTCTGGCAGAAGAGCCGGCACAGCAACTCCCAGGGCAACTGCGTCGAGTTCGCGGCCCTGCCGGGCGGCGATGTGGCGATGCGCAACTCGCGGTTCCCGGACGGCCCCGCCCTCATCTACACCCGGGCCGAGATCTCCGCCCTGCTGCTGGGGGCGAAGGACGGGGAGTTCGACCACCTGGCGGTCTGACCGGCCGCCGTGCTCCATCATCGGGGGGCCGTCGTGGGTGCCGACACCACGACGGCCTTTGTCTTTGTCTCCTCCGGATGTCTTCGCTCCGGAGGTCTCTCCCGCATCCGTCCGGCCGCCCGGCCCGCCCGGCCGCGCTGAGCCGCTCGCGGTTCCGTGGTGCCGGAGGCTCTCGACGGGGCCTGCTGGAAGCGCCCGGGGTGCGGTCCTCCCGGGGTGTCCGTCGACCGGCCGCGCGCCGTCCGGCGCGGGGTCCGTCCCGAAGGCAGGGCTCCTCCGGAGCGCAGGGCCTGTCCCGGGGTCAGGGCTCGTCCGGAACGCCGGGCCCGCTCGGAGCACGGGGCCCGCTGGGAGTACAGGACCCGCTCGGAGCGCGGGGCCCGTCCTAGGCCGAGCGCCGATGCCGTCCGCCGACGTCGACGGGACCGTCGAGCGGTGAGCGGCCGCCGAGCCCGGGGTGTCCGTCCAGCGGGGAACCGCCGACCGACTCGGCCTCGAACATCGCCCAGACCACCTTGCCGCTGCCCAGCGGGTGCCAGCCCCAGGAGCGGCTGAACGACTCCACCAGGTGCAGCCCGCGGCCCGATTCGGCGACGAAGTCGGCCTCCCGGGCGACCGGGCCGGTGCTGCTCGGATCGCTCACCGCGCAGACCACCTGGGGTGCGCGGTGCACCAGGCTTATTCGGATCGGCAGCCGGCCGTCCGCGGTCGGCTTCATGGGAAAGTCGTACTCGCCCAGGGCGCCGCCCGACGGGTCGGGCCGTGCGCCGATCGCATGCCGGAGCGCGTTGGTCACGAGTTCCGAGGCCACCAGCGCGACGTCGTCGAACAGTTCCGTCAGGCCCCAGAGCTGGAGCGTGCTCCGAGCGAAGTCCCGCGCGGTTCTGACGGCTTCGAAGCGAGGAGCGAGCGTACAGGTGACCACATGGGGGTCAACCGCCAAAGCCGTACCGGTGCTCATGAAGAGCTCCTCCCATAAGGGGGCGGACACGGCTGGACCCGCCGGGGTCATGCCGGTCACCTCCGACTCGCTCGGCCGCTCGGCCGCCCCCTCGACCAGGCGCGCGCGCACTCGAACGCCCGATGACGCGGGGGACGCCGTCGGGTCGGTGCACGGAGTCGCGCGTGGGGTCGACGCGGAGCCCGCGGGATTGCCAGGGATGTGCAGGTGCACGTGCACCATGGTGGTGTGCGCTCACTGCAGATGCAAGAGTCGATTCACGTGCAGTCGCACTATTGGCATATGCAAGCGCCGAATGCACGTGCATCCTGGTGCGTGGAGTGCAGAACTGATAGGAACATCCGTCAGTATCGGCACCGTGAGCGCTCAACTGATGGCAGACTGTGCGCTGTTTGCCCTAGGTGGAGGTTTCGACCGCATGACCACAGTTCAGCCGGGCGGCGGCTCGATGGTCCGCCGGATCCTCCTCGGCTCGCAGCTGCGCCGCCTGCGTGAGGCGCGCGGCATCACCCGCGAGGACGCGGGCTACGCGATCCGGGCCTCCGAGTCCAAGATCAGCCGCATGGAACTCGGCCGCGTCAGCTTCAAGGAGCGCGACGTCGCCGACCTGCTCAGCCTGTACGGCGTGGACGACGGCATCGAGCGGGAAGCCCTGCTCGGCCTCGTCCGCGAGGCCAACAAGTCCGGCTGGTGGCACAGCTTCAACGACGTGCTGCCGGGCTGGTTCCAGACCTACGTCGGCCTGGAGGAGGCCGCCCAGCTCATCCGCACCTACGAGGTGCAGTTCATCCCCGGACTGCTGCAGTCCGAGGAGTACGCACGGGCGGTTTTCGGCCAGAGTCGGCCGGTCATCAGCGAGGAGGAGGTCGAACGGCGGGTCAGCCTCCGGCTGCGCCGTCAGAAACTGCTGACCGAGGGGGCCAGCCCGCGCCTGTGGGCGGTCATCGACGAGGCCGCGCTGCGCCGGCCGGTCGGCGGGCCCCAGGTGATGCGCGGTCAGGTGCAGTACCTGATCGACGTCGCCGAGCAGGCCAACGTGGTGATCCAGGTCATGCCGTTCCGGTTCGGCGCGCACGCGGGCGAGTCCGGGGCGTTCACGATCCTGCGCTTCCCGGAGCAGGACCTCGCGGACGTGGTCTACCTGGAGCAGCTCACCAGCGCGCTCTACCTGGACAAGCGCGACGACGTCGACGCCTACATCCAGGTCATGGAGCGGCTCTGCGTGGACAGTCTCACGCCGGAGCGCACGATAGACCTGCTCGCCTCGATCCTGAAGGAACGCTGAGCCGCTGCCGTCCGGGGCCTGTGAGATCCCTCCCTCGCGAGGCCCCCGGCAGTCGGTCCGCCAGGCCGCCCACCCGCCGTCAGTCGCGGGCCGGCGGCCTCTCGCGTTCCGGCGGGGACGGTTGCGGCGGGCGGCCCAGCTCCCAGGCCAGGTCGTAGCGGCGGAAGAGGTCGGCCCGGATCGGCGCCAGCGGGATCTCGGCGCCCGGCAGCAGCACCCCGATGCAGCCGCCCATCAGCGCACTGCGCAGGACGGCGTGCTCGGCGACCGGGTCGGGCGCGCCCCAGTCGAGCAGCAGCCCCTGGAGCAGGGCCCCGAGCTGCTGCTGCTCCGGGTCCTGGACGAAGGCGCCGGTGTCCGGGTCGAGGATCAGTGCCAGGTGCGAGCGCATCACCCGGGGGTGGTCCAGCGCCAGCCCCAGCACGGTGTCGATCGCCCGGGCCAGCCGGGCGTTCGGCGAGGAACCGGGTGCCAGTTCGGCCAAGGCGCAGGCCAGCGACTGGTGCATCATCCGGTGCGTCGCGGACTGCATCAGCAGCCGTTTGCCGTCGAAGTAGTACGAGAGCAGCCCGCGGGCGAGCCCGGCCCGCTCGGCGATGTCCGTCAGCGTGGTGCCCGCGTATCCGCGCTGGTCAACCAGCTCGACGGTGGCCCGCATGATGCGTCGGCGGGAGCGTTGCCGCATCTCCTCATTGACCGAATCCCCGCGAGGTGCCATCGTGTCTGCTCCGAACGTTCGTTGGCTGCCAGCCAATATACTTGCGGAGCCGACAGCCGCACCGAGGAACCGTGCCCCGAGGGGCGCTGCCCGGGCGGCCGCCACGAAGACGGCCGGCTCCACCAACACGGGGGTTTGGTGGAGCCGGCGCCACGGCCCGACGGCCCGGAGATCGGCCGCGGGCGGGGCCCGGGGTCAGCGCTCGGTCAGGACTTCGGCGCGGGCCGCGGTCGACCCGGCTGATGAGTAATCATAATCCGGCACCGGCGCGGGAGTTGAGGCGCGGCGCCGGTCCACCAGGGCGCCGGCCGCCGCGACCACCAGGCCGACCAGGGCGACCATCGTGACGAACAGCAGCGCCGGCCGGTAGCCGTCCAGCTGGGCCTGCGGGCTGTCGCCGCCCGCGCTGCCGGCCGTGATCATCGCGGTCGCTCCGGCCAGGACCACCGCGGTGCCGACCTGGATCGCGGTGTTCACCAGGCCCGAGGCCAGGCCCTGCTCCTCGTCGCCCACGCCGTCGGTGGCGGCGATGTTCACCGAGGGGAAGGCGAAGGCGAAGCCCACGCCGAGCAGCAGCATCGAGGGCAGCACCAGGCCGGGGTACGAGCTGTGCTCGTCCAGCCGCAGGAACAGCGCGAAGGCGGCGACCAGCGAGAGCAGGCCGATCGGCAGCAGCCGCCCGGTGCCGAAGCGGTCCACGATCGGGCCCATGAAGGGCGCCGAGAGCGCGATGAGGGCCGCGGCGGGGAGCAGGCCGAGGGCCATCTCCAGGGCCGACCAGCCGAGCAGGTGCTGGAGGTAGAGGGTGACCACGAACTGGAAGCCGCCGTAGGCGCCGGTCATCGCGAAGGCGACCACGTTGGCCCGGGCGACCGAACCGTTGCGGAAGATGCCGAGCCGGACCAGCGGGTGCGCGGCGCGGCTCTCCACCCGCAGGAAGGCGGCGGCCAGCAGGGCGACGACGAGCATCGAGCCGAGCGTGCGCGCGCTCAGCCAGCCGGCGCCCTGGGCCTCGGTGACGGTGAAGACCAGCAGCAGAACGGTCGCGGTGCCGGTGATCGCGCCCAGCGCGTCGTAGCCGCCCTTGGCGCGCTCCTCGACCGGGCGGGGGAGCAGCCGGACGGCGAAGACCAGCGCGAGCAGCGCGACCGGGACGGGCATCAGGAAGGTCCAGCGCCAGCCGACCGAGGTGAGCAGGCCGCTGAGCACCAGGCCGAGCGAGAAGCCGCTGGCACCGCAGGTGGTGTAGATCGACAGGGCGCGGTTGCGGGCCGGGCCCGCCGCGAAGGTCGTGGTGATGATCGACAGGCCGGCCGGGGCGGTGAAGGCGGCGCTGACGCCCTTGAGGAAGCGGGCCGCGATCAGCAGGCCGCCGTCGTCGACCAGGCCACCGACCAGTGAGGCGGCGGCGAAGACGCCCAGGGCGACCAGGAACACCCGGCGGCGGCCGAGCAGGTCGGCGGCGCGTCCGCCGAGCAGCAGCAGACCGCCGTAACCGAGCACGTAGCCGGAGACCACCCACTGCAGGGTGGAGGTGGACAGGTGCAGGTCGGAGCCGATGGACGGGAGGGCGACGCCCACCATGGAGACGTCCAGGGCGTCCAGGAACATGGCGGCGCAGAGCACGATCAGGGTGCCCCAGAGGCGGGGAGTCCAGTGCGGCCCGCTGGTTGACGGGGCATCGGGTGATGGGACGGTCGCGGTGGTCATGGGGAGGACAGTACATGCACATGCATTCAATGCAAGTGAATTAGATGTGAACGCAATAATTGTCGATGCACGTGCTAGGGTGGCGGCGTGGCTGAACTCGACTCCCCGGCGGAGACCGGTCTCGTCGCGCAGTGGCGCGAGCTGCTGGCCCGGCACGCTGCCGCTGCCTGCATGCTCGACCGCGAGCTGGGCGACCGGTACGGGCTGGGCATGAGCGAGTTCGAGGTGCTGGAGCGCCTCGTCGAGGAGTGCGGGGGCGGCGGCGGGCCCGCGGTGCGGGTGAGCGAACTGGCCCACACCGTCCACCTGAGCCAGAGCGCGCTCTCCCGGCTGATCGCCCGCCTGGAGAAGGCCGGACTGGTCACCCGGGCGATGTGCGAGAGCGACCGGCGGGGCGTCGTGCTCACCCTCACCGAGGCCGGGCGGGAACGGTACGAGCAGGCCAGGCCGCTCCACCGCCAGGTGCTGGAGCTGACCCTCGGCGGCGGACTCGGGCCGGCCTGCGGATCGTCCACCGACTGACGGATCGATTTTCCGGCTGACGGAACGTCAAGAACCCCTGGCTGAAGCCGGGTTGGCCTCAGAGCAGCGAGTGCAGCCCCGGCGCGGCGGCCAGCAGGACGACCACGGCGGGCGCGGCGAGCGCCCCGACGGTGAGCCGCAGCCGGTGCGGGGCGGAGAGCCGCGGACGGCCCGCGAGCAGCCGGTCGACCCGCTTCGGGGACTGCGCCAGGCCGGGCGGACAGGAGCCGAACACCCCGCGGTCCAGGTTGAGTTCGGCCAGCGCCAGGGCGGTGGTGTGCCGGCCGTGCCGACGGGCGGCCCGGTCGTCGGCGGCCAGCTCGACCAGCTCCGCCACCTGGTCCCGGAAGGCGCTGAACACGCCGACCCCGGGGAAGCCGGAGGCGAGCGCCTGGGCGAACTGCTGGAGCCAGTGGTGCCGGGCCCGGACGTGGCCGCGCTCATGGCTCAGCACGGCCGCCAGCTCCCGGTCGGTCAGCTGCCGGAGGGCGCCGGTGGTGACCACCAGCCGGGAGTCCGGTCCGGGCAGCGACCATGCCTCCGGGCGGACGTTCTCCAGGACCACCAGCCGCTCCCGGCGGCTCCGGTCGCTCTCGATGCTGTCCGGCAACTCGGGTGCGCGGGTGGCCAGTTGGGCGTGCCGGCGGCTGCGCAGCGCCTTGGCCGTGCGGACCTCGCGGGTGAGCGCCAACACCGTCTGCACCCCGCCCGCGGCCAGTGCCGCGGCGCACAGCCGGCCCCAGCCCTCGGCCTCCTGGAGGCCGTACGCCGCCTCCACGCCGTGCGGCGCGCCGCGGAACAGCAGCGCGCGCAGCTCCGGCAGGGCGGCGGAGGCCGCCAGGAGGAGGCCCAGCGCACAGCAGAGCAGGACGGCCACCACCAGGCACTGCCACACCAGCAGTGCCAGCACCGGTTCGCGCTCCGCCCAGCGGGCCCGGGCCAGCAGCCGGGGCGCGACGGTCGAGAGCAGCAGGCCGAGCAGCAGCAGGCCGATCAGGGCAGGCATCGATGGGCTCCCCGAGTACGCACGGAACGCGACAACGCGCTCCCCGCCAACCTATGCGCTGGCGACGTCCGGTGGAACGGCTTTCGTCCGGCCAGTGACCAACGCCACGCCCGGACGGGGGCCTTGGGGCGCCGGAGGTCGTGGCGTGCGGCCGTCACATGGTCAGGAGCATGGCGAACATGCCGATCCCCATGGTGAGTCGGCAGGCCTGTGGCAGACCGGTGGTGCCGACCGCGAGGGCGCCCGCCGGGGTGCGCAGCAGCCGGCTGCCGGTCCAGAGGGTGTACCCGCCGAAGTAGAGGAGGAGCACCCCGGTCAGCACCGGAAGGCCCAGGGCGGCGGCTTGGTGGTGCCCGTGGCCGGAGGCGCCGGCCATCGCGAGGGCCATGTACG
The DNA here is from genome assembly GCF_053598475.1 of Kitasatospora sp. NPDC001119. Lineage (NCBI taxonomy): Bacteria > Bacillati > Actinomycetota > Actinomycetes > Kitasatosporales > Streptomycetaceae > Kitasatospora > Kitasatospora sp. NPDC001119. Next base: position 7,541 of record NZ_JBSFKI010000001.1, on the reverse strand, counting down.
TCATGGCGAGCGCGCCGACCGCGTGGTGCAGGCGGTGCGCCCGCCCGGCCGGGGCGTGGACGGCGGCGAGCAGGAAGGCGGCGGCGGGGAGGCCGAAGAGCCCGGCCCAGACGGCGGCCGGGACGGTGGCGCCGGTGACGGCCATCGCGGCCATGCCGAGCCCCATCAGGGCCTCGGCGGCGTCGGACTCGCGGGCGAGCGGCCGGTGTGCGCCGCCCGGGGCGCAGGGGGAGTGGCGCAGCCGGGTCAGGCAGGAGGTGCCCGCGCCGGCGGCGAGGAGGGCGAGGAGCCAGTTGACCAGGGCGGGTCCGTGCAACGGAGGCCTCCCGGGGCGGTGGGCGACGGGGCGGCGGGCGGCGAACAGATGACAACGGACAGCGGTCAGCGAACAGATGATGAAATCTGTCGGCTGTCAGTTGTCACCCGTCGGCTGTCGCCCGTGCGCCGCCCCCGTGCGCGGCGACGGACGTCCGGTCCACGATCACCGCACCCGGCCGGGCGTGGCCAGGGCGCGTACGGGGGCGCACAGTGGTGCCCGTCCTCGCGAAAGCCCTGGCCGCACGCCTGCCGCACGCCCACCGCACGCCTCGTGGCAAACCCCGGCCGCATAGCGCGGTGCCCGCCGGACGGGCGTGCCCGCTCAGCCCTGGAGCCGCCCCGAGGCGACCACCCGGCTGAGGAACTGCCGGGTGCGCTCCTCCCGCGGGTCGCCGAACACCTGCTCCGGCGGCCCCTGTTCGAGCACCACCCCGCCGTCCAGGAAGCAGACCCGGTCGGCGACCTCGCGGGCGAAGCCCATCTCGTGGGTGGAGAGGACCATCGTCATCCCCTGCTCCTTGAGGTCCCGCACCACCGACAGCACCTCGCCGACCAGCACCGGGTCGAGCGCCGCGGTGATCTCGTCCAGGAGCAGCAGCCGCGGCCCGGTGGCCAGCGCGCGCACGATGGCGACCCGCTGCTGCTGCCCGCCGGACAGCCGGTCCGGGTACTCCTTCGCCTTGGCCGCCAGCCCGAGCCGGTCGAGCAGTTCCAGCGCCCGCGCCTCCGCCTCGGCCCGGGCGACCCGGTGCACCCGGCGCGGCGCGAGCGTGATGTTCTCCAGCACCGTCAGATGCGGGAACAGGTTGTACGACTGGAACACCACGCCGATCCGGCGCCGTACGGCGTCCTCGTCCGCGCGCGGATCGGTGATCTCCTCACCGTCCAGGAAGATCGCCCCGTCGTCGATCCCCTCCAGCAGGTTGACGCAGCGCATCAGCGTGGACTTGCCGGAGCCGGACGCTCCGATCAGCGCCGTCACCGAGTGCTCGGCCACGGCGAGGTCCACGTCGCGCAGCACCACCTGGTCGCCGAAGGTCTTGCGCACCGACTCCAGCCGGAGCACCTCGCTCGACGTCACACCGCACCTCCCTGCAGCTGGCGGCGGTTCATCCGGGTGGTCAGCCAGTCGGCGAACCGGGTCAACGGAATGGTCAGCACGATGAACACCAGCCCCGCCACCAGGTACGGCGTGAAGTTGAAGGACCGGGCCGCGATGATCTTCGCCGCGTACACCGCGTCGATCGCCCCGCCGATCGAGACCAGCCCGGTGTCCTTCTGGAGGCTCACCAGGTTGTTGAGCAGCGGCGGCACCACCCGGCGGACGGCCTGCGGCAGCACCACGTACCGCATCGCCTGCGCGTTGGTCAGCCCCAGCGACCGGGCCGCGGCGCGCTGGCTCGGGTGCACCGACTCGATGCCGGAGCGGAACACCTCGGAGACGTACGCGGAGTACGTCAGCACCAGCGCTGCCCCGCCCAGCAGCAGCGGATCGGTGGTCACCCCGGTAAGCCGCAGCGCCGGCACCCCGGTGATCATCACCAGCAGGCAGATGATCATCGGCAGCCCGAGGAAGAAGTCCACGTACGCGGTGGCCAGCAGCCGCACCGGCAGGAAGACCGGCCCGCGCAGCGTCCGCAGCACCGCGAGCAGCAGTCCGAACACCAGGATCAGCGCCCCGCAGCCGAGCATCAGCTCCAGGTTCAGCCGCAGCCCCTTCAGCACCTCGGGCAGTGCCTGGCGGGCGTAGTCGAGGTTGAAGAAGGTCCGCCGGGTCACCTCCCAGCCGGGGGAGTTGACGACCAGCAGGTAGAGCACGACGGCCGTCGCCAGGGTCGACGCGGTGGCGATCAGCGCCGAGCGGCGGGCCCGGGAGCGCCGGTAGGCCTCGTGCGCCAGCCGCCGCTCGGACGGGCGGTAGCCGTCCTCCGCGGCCGGCGTCCCGGTCCGCGCCGCCGGGGCCTTGGCGAGGTCCACCGAGCCCTCCCGGCCCGACGATTCCCCGCCCGACGACTCCCCGCTCGGCCGGGGGCCCAGGTCAGCACTCACTTCAGCACCGGTGCCGAGACGGCGTCGGAGAGCCACTGCTTCTCCAGCTTCGCCAGCGTGCCGTCGGCGCGCAGCGCGTCCACCGCCTGGGAGACGCAGCCGGTCAGCTTGGAGCCCTTGTCCAGCACCAGGCCGAACTGCTCGGCCCGCGAGGACACCTCGAACTGGCCGACCACCTGGGCCTCCGGCACCTCGGCGCCGGTGATGTAGAAGGCGGTCGGCAGGTCCACCACCAGCGCTTCGATCTGGCCGTTCTTCAGCGCCGCCTTGGCCAGGTCGTTGGAGTCGAAGACGGCCGGCTGGGTGCTCGGCTTGATGGTGTCGGTGATGGTGTCCAGGCTCGTGGTGCCGACCTGCGCGCCGAGCTTGGCGCCCTTGAGGTCGGCGATGCTCCTGGCCCCCGCCGCCTTGGAGTTCTTCAGCGCGATGACGGTCTGGCGCACGTCGTAGTAACCGGAGGAGAAGTCCACCGCCTGCTTGCGCTCGTCGCTGACGGACACCTGGTTGATGTCGAAGTCGAAGTCCTTGGCACCCGGCGAGGTCGCCTTGTTGAACGGCGCCACCACCCAGCTGACCTTCTCCTTCGGGTAGCCGAGCTTCTCGGCGACCGCGTAGGCCACGGCGGACTCGAAGCCCTTGCCGTTCTCCGGCTTGTCCTCGGTGAACCACGGGTCGTACGCGGGCTTGTCGGTGCCGACGGTCAGCGTCCCGGCGGTACGCGTGGCCAGCGCCCCCGGCGCGCAGCCCGCCGCCGTCCCGGCCGCGCCCGAGGCGCCCGGGGCGGCGTCGGACTTCGAGTCCTGCGGCGCGCAGGCGGTCAGCACGGCCGCGGCGGCGACCAGCGCGGCGATGGGCAGTACGGCGGACGGCTTGCGGAGGGTCATGACGGGGCTCCAGGGAAAGGACCGGCGGGACGGAAGGAAGGTGAGGGGCACGGGAGGGCGCGACGGGCGGCCCGCATCCCGGCGGGTCACTTCCCCCCGGTGGCGGCGCCGGAACACACGCGGCATGGTCGGCGTACGGGCCCGCGTCCGCGGCGCCCCCCGAGCCGGACCGGCGGCAGCCGGGTCGGCGGCAGGCCGGTCAACAACAGCGGCGACAGCGGCAGCAGAGGCCGCGCGCGCGACAGCGACGGCAGACGTGCCGACGGGAGGGCGCCCGGAACGGGCTGTCGTGGCGTACGGCCACCGTGATCACCGCCGGGAGCATGCGGGGAGGTTCGCATCAGAACGGCGCATCTGTCCAGAACATCCAGATCACTGTCCACATGCCGGACAACCCGCCTCTCGCCGAAGGTTTCCGCGCCGGAGCGGTGGTGCGCCGGAACTTTGCCCGTCCGGCCCCCCTTGAACGGGAGAACCTTTCGTACTTATGGTGTTCCCGTTGAAATAACTCCTGTCGAAGTGAGTCCACGATGCAGAATCTTTCGCCAAGGCTCGCTGTGGCGGCCGACGCCCCGGTCTCGACCCTCGCCGGCCACCCGGCCTGGCTGCGCCTGAAGGAGGCCGTCGAGACGCTGCGCCCGCTCCAGTCGAAGGACGGCTCGATCGACCTGGCCGCCGTCCAGCGGCACACGGTCGACCCGCTGGTCGCGACCGTCCGCGCCGCTGTCCAGGAGCTCGCTCCGAACTTCCCGCACGACGCCGCCTACCTGGCCGCCGTCGACGCGGACCTCGCCAAGTGGGCCGACACCGGCTACCGCGAGCCCGACTTCCTGGACTCGCTCCTCGCCTTCCAGCCCGCCGCCCAGCGCGAGGACGGGCTGGAGCACCTGGTCGTCTTCCCGATGTACACCCAGAACGGCAACCCGGACCGCAACCTGGAAGCCGTCCTGCTGAGCGTCGTGTGGCCCGACTGGCTGGCCGAGCTGGAGCGCACCCGCTTCGACAACCCGATGTTCGTGCCGATCACCTTCACGGACTTCACCGCCGGCTACGACACCAACTCCGCCGTGCTCTTCCCCGAGACGGTCTCCGTGCGCAAGGCGCCGGAACGATTCACCTGGGGCGGCATCTTCTGCGACCGCGAGGCCGCGCGCTTCCGCGCCGTCACCACCAGCGCCGTCCAGCAGCTCGGCCTGGAGATCCCGGCCGACGCCGAGGGCCTGCTCCAGGACCAGCAGCGCGCGCAGGAGACCTTCGTCCTGTGGGACCTGGTCCACGACCGCACCCACAGCCACGGCGACCTGCCGTTCGACCCCTTCATGATCAAGCAGCGCAGCCCGTTCTGGATGTACGGCCTGGAGGAGCTCCGCTGCGACCTCACCACCTTCAAGGAGGCGGTGCAGCTGGAGACCGAGGGCAACCCGCACGCCCGCGACGTCCAGTACGCGGTCCTCTTCGACCGCCTGTTCCGCTTCCCGGTCTCCGGCGACCGGGTGCGCAACTACGACGGCCTCGGCGGCCAGCTGCTCTTCGCCTACCTGCACAAGCACGACGCGCTGCGCTGGCGCGACAACCGCCTCAGCATCGACTGGGAGCGCGCCCAGCAGGTCACCAACGCGCTCTGCGCCGAGATCGAGACCCTCTACCGCGACGGCATCGACCGGCCGAAGCCGGCCCACTGGATCGCCGCGTACGAGCTGGTCTCCCGCTACCTCACCCCGCACCCGGCCTCCACCTGGGCGAAGGGCTCCGAGGCCCTGCCGCTCGACATCACCGACGGCAAGGCCCTCAACAAGGCCCTCTGCGACGCCGTGCTCCCGGACGAGTTCCCGCTGAGCATGTTCTACGAGGCCCTCAACAAGAAGCTGAGCGGCGTCATCGCCGCCACCGCCGGCATCACCGGCGCCGGGATCCAGGGAGCCGCCGCGTGACCACCTCCACCAACGCCCCGCTGGCCGGCAAGGTCATCGCCGTCGCCGGAGCCAGCGGCCCGGCCGGCCGCGCCGTGCTGCGCCGCCTCACCGCCGACGGCGCCACCGTGATCGGCGCCGACATCGACGCCCAGCGCCTGGAGTCCGCGCTGGACGCCACCCGGGTGGCCGTCCGCGGGGCCAAGGTCAGCGGCCAGGTGATCGACCTGCTCGACCCCCAGGAGGTCCACGACTGGGCCGACCACCTGGAGTCCGAGCACGGCCACGTCGACGGCCTGTTCCACCTGGTCGGCGGCTGGCGCGGCGGCAAGACCTTCTTCGACACCCGGCTGGACGACTGGGACTTCCTGCACGACACCGTCGTGCGCACCCTCCAGCACACCTCGCTGGCCTTCCAGCCCGCGCTGGTCCGCAGCACCGCCGGCCGCTACGCGATGATCTCCGCCGCGGCCGCGCACAAGCCCACCGCCGGCGGCGCCGCCTACGCGGCCGCCAAGGCCGCCACCGAGGCGTGGACCCTCGCCATGGCCGACTCCTTCAAGAAGGAGACCACCGCCCCCGACGGCGAGCCCACCGCGGCGGCTGCGATCCTGGTCATCAAGGCGCTGGTCAGTCCCGAAATGCGGGCCGAGAAGCCGGAGGCGAAGTTCGCCGGCTTCACCGACACCGCCGACCTCGCCGGACACCTGGCGGGCCTCTGGGACCGCCCCGCAGCAGAACTGAACGGACAGCACCTGTGGCTGACAGCCCGATGACCGACCTCACCCGTACGGACGCGGTACGGCGGCACGACCCCGCCGTCCGCGGCTTCGCCAGCGACAACTACGCCGGCGTGCACCCGGAGGTCCTCGCCGCGATAGCCCTCGCCAACGGCGGCCACCAGATCGCCTACGGCGAGGACGACTACACGGCCCACCTCCAGGACGTCTTCCGCCGCCACTTCGGCGACAAGGCCGAGGCCTACCCCGTCTTCAACGGCACTGGCGCCAACGTGGTCGCCCTCCAGGCCCTGCTCCCGCGCTGGGGCGCGGTGGTCTGCGCCGAGTCCGCCCACATCCACGTGGACGAGGGCGGCGCCCCGGAGAAGATGGGCGGCATCAAGCTGCTCACCGTCCCCACCCCGGACGGCAAGCTCACCCCCGAGCTGCTCGACCAGCAGGCCTGGGGCTTCGGCGACGAGCACCGCGCGCAGCCGCTCGCGGTCTCCATCACCCAGAGCACCGAGCTCGGCACCCTCTACACCGCCGACGAGATCCGCGCGATCACCGAGCACGCCCACCAGCTGGGCATGCTCGTCCACGTGGACGGCTCCCGCCTGGCCAACGCCGCCGCCTCGCTCGGCCAGCCGCTGCGCGCCTTCACCACCGACGTGGGCGTCGACGTGCTCTCCTTCGGCGGGACGAAGAACGGCCTGCTGTTCGGCGAGGTCGTGGTGGTGCTCAACCCGGAGCGGGTTCGCAACATCACGTACCTGCGCAAGACCTCGATGCAGCTCGCCTCGAAGATGCGCTTCGTCTCGGTCCAGTTCGAGGCCCTGCTCTCCGGCGACCTCTACCTGCGCAACGCCGGCCACGCCAACGCGATGGCCAGCCGCCTGGAGGCCGCGGTCCGGAAGATCGACGGCGTCGAGGTGGTCCGCCCGGCCCAGGCGAACGCGGTGTTCGCGATCCTCCCGCGCGAGGTGAGCGAGCGGCTCCAGAAGCGCTACCGCTTCTACTTCTGGAACGAGCACACCGGCGAGGTCCGCTGGATGTGCGCCTTCGACACCACGGAGGCCGACATCGACGCCTTCGCGGCGGCCATCGCCGAGGAGATGGGCCGCGCCTGACGGTGCTCGAACGACGGATCGTCCCGTCCCGCGACAGCGGGGCGGGACGATTTGCATGTGGCGGGCCGGTGCCCGTACAGTTCCGGAGTCGCCGCGGGAGACCGGGGCGGCAAAGCGGAAAGTGAATCCGATGAATGAAACTCCGGAAAACGGAGCGGAAAGCGTCTGATAAGCTGGAAACACGAAAGAACGAAGCCCGGAGGGTCCGCTGGAAGGCGGTCCGAAGGAAGCGTCCGTTCCTTGAGAACTCAACAGCGTGCCAAAAGTCAACGCCAGATATGTTGACATCCCCGGCCTCGGTCATTGCGACTGTGGTTGGAGATTCCTTTTGAAACAAACACTAGCGAGGACGCAGTGCGCGGGGCCGCCCTATTCCGGTGGTTGCCGTGCCGCTCAACGCGGGTGTGGACCGGCCCTGCTTGATTGTTGGGGCCGAGTAAACATTCACGGAGAGTTTGATCCTGGCTCAGGACGAACGCTGGCGGCGTGCTTAACACATGCAAGTCGAACGGTGAAGCCCTTCGGGGTGGA